>JBAUOO010000262.1:0-1666 GCA_049579785.1 Steroidobacteraceae bacterium | reverse complement strand
CGGTGCATCTCCCGGCATGTCACTCGAGTTCTCGGGCGAAGTGATAGGAGGTGATGCGTAGGCGGTGACGGAAATAGAAACGGTGCGCATCGGCGCGCTCTGCCCCGACTCCCGAATCCAGGTGCAGTTGCGCGCAGCCCTGCCTCTGCGCCTCCGCTCGACCCATGCGAAAACGAGGTCCGCATGGCCACCCCCGCGCAGCGCGGCACGGGTGACGAGATCGTCTACGTACAGATATCGCCCCCACGCGAGGCTCTCGCAGATGCGAAACCCGGCGACGGCTGCCGCGTCTTGGTCCCCGTCCTGGAAGGAAGCGGCCAGGCGATACCCGTGCGCTCGCTGCGCATCGACTTTCGCCACGAGCGCCTCACGCGAGACGAAATGCGGACGCAGCTCGCTCAGCGCGAGTACCGCCAAGCCGGATTCGCCGCCTTCGAGCTCGCGCACATCGGACACGGCGCAAATCCTAATGTCCCGTTACGAGCAACTAGGCCACGGCCGCGAGCTCGCGCTCGACCTCGCCGTCGACGGTGCGTTGAAAGCAGACGAGCAACTCCTCGTCCAGGACGGCGGCGATGCGCTGGAGGGTCAGCAGCTGCGGGATGTGAGTTCCCTTCTCCAGTCGGGACACCGCGCTGTGGGAAGTGCCCGCCGCCCTGGCAACCTCCGCCTGGGTGAGACCGAGCTCGAATCGCCGCTCCCGCAGATGCGCAGCAATCGGGCTGACCTCTCGAAGCGCACGGATACGCTCGTATTCGGCGCGGGCGTCGCGGTAGGGCTGGCTGCGTTCAGTGCGACCCTTGGCGGCCTCGATAGCGCTACGTCCGAGTGGGTTGTGAAGAGTGCTAGTCATTAGATGATTGGATGACCTTATCACTGATGATAAGCGCTGTCACGTTCTCCGTGAGCCTGGAGGAGCATCACCTCCGGCCGCGCGAGGCCGTCGACGAGGACGCTTGCCTGAAAGTCAGCCATCCGCTTCTTAACCTTCTGCTGTCTCGATAGAAGACGGCCTGTGTGCGGCGACGCCGAGCAGCCATCGAGCTACCTCTCTTGCAGGTCTGGACTCAACACGACCTCCAACGCTACGCCGAGGTTGGGACGGGAGACGATCCGTGCCAGCGCTAGGGACGCGCCGGGCGCGGATTTTAGACGCAGTCAGCGGTTCAGCACGATCCTGCGCGTTTCGCCTGCCCCGCCGAAGCCGCCCGGCGGCGGGCCGGACCCTTCGGATTCGCCTTCGCAGGTTTCGCGGCCTTCGCTCGCCGTGCGGCTGCGATCTTCGTTCATGAGGGTCTTGCCGTTCGGCGAGCGTACGAGAATCTCTTCAGGTTGGCCGACCGAAGCCAGATAGACCAGTGCCCCGCCGGCGTGCAGGCTGCTGGGAATGCGAACGTGGAGCATTGGAACGAGCTTGCCGGCGACCTTCGCAAGCACCGTGTCACGAGGCTTCCTGAGCAGGCCGTAGAAGATCGAGTATTCGTGCGGATGACAGCCGGCGGAGGCTTCCGAGTCCAGCGGCGTCGTGCGCCTCACGGGTACCGATCCGATGAGACCGTCGGTGACATTTGGGTCTTCTTCTTCTTCGTCTTCATCGGAGCTCACCAATCCTTCCCCAGTCCTCAGCTTCAGCTGCGTGTGGACACGACCGAAGAGCCGGTACCGT
>JBAUOO010000261.1:0-39834 GCA_049579785.1 Steroidobacteraceae bacterium | reverse complement strand
GGGCCGTTGTGCTCGATGTACGCACCATCACCCATGCCGCCGCCGCCGCGGATCGCCTGGCACGGATTTCGAACACGCTGCTCGTCGAGGAGATGGTGACCGATGGGGTTGCGGAAGTGCTGATCGGCATCACCGCCGATCCGCAGTTCGGACAGCTCCTGGTGTTGGGCGCGGGCGGCGTCCTCGCGGAGTTGCTGCAAGATATCGCCATGCTGCTGCCGCCCTTCACCTCCGCGGCCGTGCAAGGCGCGCTCAGCCGCCTCGGTGTCGGCCGCCTTCTCGGCGGTTATCGCGGCAGGCCGCCCGGAGATCTGCCCGCGCTGGTGCATACGGTGTTGGCGTGCGCCCGCTTCGCGGAGGAGAATGTGGATCGACTGCTCGAGCTCGACTTGAATCCCGTGATCGTTCGACCCGCCGGGCTCGGCGCAGTAGCGGTCGATGCGCTGATCCGCCTTGCCGAGGAGTCCTGAAATGACCGAAGACAGCGAGCTCGCCGGAATCCGCACCACGGTGATGGGCGCCGTCATCGAAGTGACCCTGGACCGGCCGAAGGCCAACGCCATCGACCTGCCGGCGAGCCGACGCCTCAACGAGATCTTCAGCGCCTTTCGCGACGATCCGGCGCTGCGCGTTTGCATCGTGACCGGCGCCGGCGAGCGCTTCTTCTCGGCCGGCTGGGACCTCAAAGCCGCGGCGGCCGGCGAGGAGTCCGACGAGGACTGGGGAAGCGGCGGTTTCGGCGGCCTCAATCACCCACGCAATCTCGATAAACCCCTCATCGCCGCCGTCAACGGCATCGCCTGCGGCGGCGGCTTCGAGATCGTTCTCGGCTGCGATCTCATCGTCATGGAGGAGCATGCGCGGTTCGCGCTGCCGGAAATCAACGTCGGGGTGCTTGCCGATGCCGGCACCATCAAGCTCCGGCGGCGCATTCCCTACCATGTGGCGGTGGAGTTCCTCATGACCGGCCGCTGGATGGAGGCCGCCGAGGCCAAGCACTGGGGGCTCGCGAACCATATCGTCCCCCGCGGCCATTCGCTCGCGAAGACCCGCGAGATCGCGAGCCAGCTCGCCTGCGGCCCACCGCTTCTCTTCCCGGCGATCAAACAACTCCTGCGGCACACGGAGATGATCCCCGAGCACCAGGCGTTCGAGTTGCACGACAGCCTGGATGCCGTGCAGCGCGTGATCCGCTCGGAGGACCTGAAGGAAGGCGCGCGCGCCTTCGCCGAGAAGCGCAAGCCCGAGTGGCGGGGCCGCTGACGAGGCCGGCGCGCGACTGGAGTCCCCGCTTGCGGCGGGTAATGGCCCGTCACTACGCCATACCTGACTCCGAAAAGCGACGGGTCTGCCACTAGACATATCGCGCCGGAGCGCCCATGCTGCTCAGGCGCGTTCTCAGATGTCCTCGTCCCCAATGGGAGTCCATCTGAGGGCGGGCTTGAGCGACAAGGGCAAACCCGCCGAAAGGCGGGGACGCAAAGCTACCGGTCTAAGGGCGTAACGGTCTATGACAGCGGGGTTGCCACTCCACGTGATTCACGTGTGAGCGCGCAAGCTCGCCTGCATCGGATCTGGCGCTCTCCCAGGGTAGCGACACGTAGGTTCACTTTTGGGAGAACCCATGACATCGAAATCGGCGGCATACGCTGCCTGCTCGAGCACCAACATCGTGCATCGAGGCGAGACCGGTGCGGGCGCATTCATGATTAGACTGTGCCGGCTGGTTGAACCGGTCTCGATTCGACCGCCTCAATCACCGCACCTCAAGCCGTTCACATTCTTCACGAGTCGTGCGCACCAGCCCGATGGCAGCGAGCCGCTCTATCTGCACATGGGGTTCTTCGACACGCTGGCTGACGCCGAAAGATGGGCGCGAGCGGTGCGCGCTCGACATCCGGGTGCGATGGCGAGCATCGCGCCGCCCGCGTTCCGGCAACCGCCCGACTCCGACGAATCGGCATGGCCGTCGGTTGAGCTGACCGACACGCAGGTGCTCGATATTCTGGAAAGGCGTCGTCCTGCCGCCGGCGGCAACGACGACGAGCGGGGCATCGAGCAAATCGAGCTTCTCCGCCCGGACGACACCGTTAGCCGGCGCGCTTTGAAGGAAGCCGTCGTTGAAGGCGCGCCGGTTTCCTTCGCCGTGCAACTTAACTGGTCGGCGCGGCCGATCGACGCGAGCTGTGTACCGCCGCTGCCCATACTCAAGGCGTATACGCTCTATGCCGTTGAGAGTCGACGCGCGAACCGCTCCTGCTTTTTCCTCCGACTCGGGTTCTTTGGAAATCCCGTCTCGGCGAAGCAAGTCGCCTCCCACCTGCGCTCGAGCTTCGCCTCGGCCGCGGTAGTGCCGGTACTCGAGGAGGAGATCACGCGCGCGCGCGAAGCCTGCGCGGACCTGTCGGTCATTCCCTGTCTCGTGCAGCAACGTCTGGATCCGGCGCTCGAGTTCACCACATCCGATGGCGCAAGACCGAGACCCAAGAGCGGGAGGCCTCGCGGCGCCACCTACGGCACCGAGACGCTCGAGCAGACACTCGCGCAGCTGGCCGAACGTGAACTGTGGAACGACCGGGACTCATTGAGCGATACCGGCGTCCGCCACCTGAAGGTCGAGATCGAAGAGCGAACGCCCGCCAGCCGGCATTAGCACCCGGCTCAGATCCCGCCCGGTCCTCGCGACACGAGCGCTCTGGCTCAGAGTTTCGTGAAGCCGTCCCGGCTCCACCCCTCCGAGCCCACTCCGTGGTGAGCGAAGAAGAGCCCGTCGGGATCGTATTTCCGTTTGATCCGGGCAAGCCGCGAATAATTGCCGCCCCAAAACGCCTGCTGCCATTGCGTCTCGAAGTAGTTGGTCTCGTTCACGTAGGATCCGCTCTGTCCCGTGACCGCGCGCAGCTGCTCGATGCAGCGCTCGATCGCCTCGGCGGCCGCGCGTCCTTTGGCGACATCGGGCTCATGCCCTGGAATTCCCGGATACGCGGGACCCTCCCCATCCGCCACGATCGCGAGCGCAAAGGAGCTGAGGACCACCGGGTGGGTCGCGGTATCCCTTGCAGCGGCAATCGTCTCCGGTCTGGCGCCGGCGAGACCCTTGTTGAAATGCAGCTCGACCCAGGAATGCCGCGACCCGGCGAACAGGGCATCGGCCAGGCGCGCCTGGGAATCGCGCGCGAGCAAGGACGCCGGCATCCACAGTGACTCGTACCCCCAGATGAACCAGCCCACCTGACCGGCATCGGCGTTCCACCAGAAATGCGACGGCGCCGCGCCCGGCCGTTCGTCGCGGTGGAAGAGTGGCTCCTGCGTCGCGTGCGCGAGGACCTCGTCCAGGATGGCGTGCAACGGATTGCCGTTGCGCGGATAGATCACCTCCGGCCAGTGCTCACCGAGCCATTCGGCGTCCCACATGCGGCGCGCGGGCAGGCTTCCGATCACGACCCGTCCCACCATGGAATATCCGTGCGGCGATTTCTTCACCCAGTCGAGGAACGGCTGCCAGACTTTCTGCGACCCCTCCGCATCGAGCCCCTGCGAGAGCATGTTGATTTCGAGCACGTTGTCGCCGCGCACGTGCGCCTGCTCTCCCCAATGCTCGTTGAAGAGATGCGCGGCGTAGAAGCTCACGAACTCGCGCAGCAGCAGCCGATAGGCCTCGTCCGAAGGCGCCTGGACCTTGAAGTTCGTGATACCGAAGTATTCAGGAAGGTCGTGCGTCCGGACGGTGAGCTTGCTCACGACCGCGAAAGTGCCGCCGCCGCCGCCCTTCAGCGCCCAGAACAAGTCGGGATGAGTGCACGCGTTCGCGATCAGGGTCCGACCGTCCGCGGTGACGACCTCGGCTTCGAGGAGACTCGCCGCGGCCGTGCCGTAGCGCTTGGAAAAACTGCCAAAGCCCCCGCCCAGGATGAGTCCGGCGACGCCGACCGTCGTGCAACCGCCGCCCTGGACATACCTGCCCCCCTGGGTCGTGACCGCCTCATACGCTTTCAGCCAGTAAGCGCCGGCGCCCATCGTGACCGCGGGTTGCGGCGCGACTTTGCCTTCGCATCCCTGCGGGACGAACGCGGCATGCATCTCGATGTCGGTCATGTGACGCGTCCAGATCATGAGCGAGTCAGGGGCATTCGAGGCGCCGAGATAGCTGTGCCCGCGACCCTTGACGACCAGGCGCAAATTGTGGTCGCGCGCGAAGCTCACGGCCGCGGCGATGTCGGTGGCGTGACGCGCGAGCACCGCATAGGCACTGGGTTGGGTGGCCCAGCCATCGACCCAGCCAAGAGTCTCGGTCAACCCGGGTTGGTCGGCGATGTAGTAGGGATTGTGGATATCCTGGCTGAGCTGCCGCGCGGCGGCGCTGTCAGGCGCGGTTTTGACCACATCGATCGGGAAGCTGACCGGGATCAGGTTTCCCTCGACGTCATCGTGCAGTTGCTTCCACGCCGCCCTCGACGGCCACGCGGCGTCCGCCATACGGACCCGGCGGAAATCGGTACCCGCGGCCGTCTTTGCACGCAGACCAGACGGCAATACCGGTAGCAGCAGCAGCGATCCGGCAGACTTGAGCATCGCTCGTCTATTGGTCATCGGAAAGCCTCAGGCCGACACGGCCAGCCGCTCGGAACCGTAGATTCGCAGCGCGACCGCAAAGGTCGCGGCGGCCGCCACGAGGCTCCCCAACAGGCAGATGACGATGTCGACGGCGCTGGGCATCTCGCCGCGCAACAGGCGCATGATGCCCAACTGCTGACCCAGCAGCGGCACGGCGTACATCCACGTCTGCGCCTTCACCGGCATCACCACGAGCAGCAGCGAGGGCAGCACCGGGATCAGCATCAGCAGCGAGAGGTAGGTCAGCGCCTCGCGATAGCTCTTGGCGAAGGCGGAAACCAGGGTCTGCAGACAGGTGATCAGCAACACCAGCGGCAACATCAGCAGCAGAGTGACCGCGAAGAAATGCACCCCCAGGTCGATCACCATGTTGAGCCTCCGCACGTCCATGTAGCGGCCAATGACGGCGAATCCCACCACGCCGAGCGCGAGGCTCACCATGGCGAAGAGCGTCGTGGCCGAGAGCTTCCCCAGGAGTACGCTCCAGCGTGGCACCGGGTTGGCGAGCAGCGGCTCGAGCGACTGGCGCTCCCGCTCGCCGGCGGTGGTGTCGATGGCCAGGTACATGCCGCCGAGGAAGGCGGTCAGCACGATAAAGTATGGGAGAAAGGCAAAGAGCAGCGCGCCGCGCGACTGCGGGGTGGCCTGGTCGCGGTCCTCCGGCACGAGCGGCACCGCGACACTGGGCGCAAGGCCACGCGCGATCATCCGCTGAGCGGCGGTGATGAGCGCGTAGCTTTTGAGCATCTTGCGCAGGCGTTCCGCCGACTGATTGCTCTCCCGGCGGGAGGAGTCATACACCAGCCGCACGCCCGCCGTCTGCCCACGGTTCCAATGCGCGGCGTAGCCGGGCGGGATCACCAATACCACATCGTCGCGCTGAGCCTGCACGGCGCCATCGGGATTTTTCGGCGCGGGCTCGGTCACCATGCCCATCTGGGTCAGTGACGCCACGAGGTTCGGCGCGTTGGCCGCGCCCACCACCGGCACCGGCAGTGGCTTCTCGGCATTCTGCAATTGCGCTCTGACCTGCAGGTTGAACATGATGAGGAACAGCACGGGGAAGAGGAATGGGCCGCGCACCAGCGCGTTGATGACGGTACGACGATCGCGCAGGTTCTCGCGCACTTCCTTGCGGAATACGGTGATGGCGTCGTGCATGGGCTCTCCGGTATGGATCGACGCGCGCCGTTCAGGCGGCGGCGCTCTCGCTCTGGCGGATGATCGCGACGAAGGCGTCCTCGAGGCTGGCCGCCCCGGTGCGCTCGCGCAGGGTTTGGGGCGGCGCATCAGCCACCACCCGGCCATGCGCGATCACCACCACGCGATCGCACAGCGCGACCACCTCCTGCATGATGTGGCTGGAAAAAAGCACACAGCGTCCCTCGCCGCGCAGGCGGAAGAGGAACTCGCGCAGCGACCGGGTGGACATCACATCGAGTCCGTTCGTGGGCTCATCGAGGATCAGGTTTTTAGGATCGTGCACCAGGGCGCGCGCGATCGCGGTCTTGACGCGCTCGCCCTGCGAGAAGCCCTCGGTACGGCGATCGGCGACCTCGCGCATGTCCAAGGCATCGATCAGCGCCTCGCTGCGCGAGCGCAGCGTCGCCTCATCCAGCCGGTGCAGATGGCCGAAGTACGCGATGTTCTCGCGCGCGCTCAGCCGCTTATAGAGGCCACGTGCATCCGGCAGCACCCCGAGCCGCCGCCTGACTGCGAGCGGGTCGGTCACGGCGTCGATGCCGTCCACGCGCACGCGGCCGTGATCGGGCTTCATCAGCGTGTAGAGCATGCGGAGCGTGGTGGTCTTTCCGGCGCCGTTGGGTCCGAGGAGGCCGGTGATCTCACCATCACGCGCCACGAAGTTGACGCCGTCCACCGCCTTGACCGCTCCGAAGGACTTGCGCAGGTTCTCGACCTCGATCATGGCGTGGCTCCGTTGAAGCTGACGAAAGGGGGCGTGGGGCGAAGCTCATTCAGACATCGCGCATCGAGCGCCTTGGGCTTCAGGTCGGCGACGAACTTGTCCACCAGCTGCGGCATGCAGCCCGCGTCCATCACGTAGTGTCCCTGCCCGCGCGCGATCAGCAGACGCGCGTCGCCCAAATGCGCCAGTACCTCGCGGCCGTAGCGCGGCGGCGTGATCGGATCATATTGGCCTTCGAGAATCAGGGTGGGAACGTCGGTGTGCAGCGGCTGGTGGAAATCCGCGGGCATCTGCCCGCGCGGCCAGGCTGCGCACTGCCGCTGCAGATCAGCGACAAAGCCGGCGCCAAGCAGCGTGCCCTTCGCATCGGGGTCGGGTTTGAGGAGCGGCGCGTCCTCGGTGCAGAGCACAGCCCATTGCATGCCGCCATTGACCTGACGACCGAGCGCGCCGCCAACGAGCCGTGATTGCGCCATCAGCGGCCCGTAGTCGCCCGCCAGGGCCTGATGCAGACCCAGCGGCAGCAACGCGGCGGTGAGCGGTGAGTACGAAAAAAGGCGCACCACGACGGCCAGGGTGTTCTCATCGAGGGTGCGCGTGCGCCACTCATCGGTGTCAGGGTCGCGATAGGTGACCACCGGCGGGTGCTGATCGATGCGCGCGCGCAGCTCCGTGAGGTCGGCGTAGGGATCGCCGAAGGCCTTGAGGCAGGCCGGCTCGGCTTCGCAAAGGTCCAGGTCAGCCTTGAGCGCATCCTGCAGGTTGCGCGCGATGTCTTCACCGACGATCGCGCTGTTGGGAAGCACGCCATCGAGGACGATGCTGCGCACTCCGGTGGGATCGCGCATCGCGTACTGCTGAGCCACTCGGGTGCCGTACGACACGCCCACGAGGTCGAACTGCGGATCCCCGAGCGCATGGCGCAGAGCGATGAGATCGTCCACCGCGTCGGTGGTGGTGAAAAAGCGCGGATCGGCGGTCTGCTCGATCTCGGCCAGACAGGCCTGAATCTCGGCGGCCTGGCGCGCCTGCCGCTGCGCCGGTGTTTGCCGCGGCGCGTGACTCGTAGCGCGCTGCTTGCGCGCGAGCTCGGCGGCGTGCGCTGCCGTCGGACAGGACAGTGGATGCGACCCACCGGTACCGCGCTGGTCCAGTAGCACCACGTCGCGGTGCTCGAGGACCGATTTGAGCGCCGGCGCGACCTCCGGCCAGTCGTTGATGGCCGATTCCCCGGGGCCTCCTGTTATGAAGACCACCAGATCCGAGGCCGGACGCGCAGCGCTGCTGCGAATCAGCGCGAGCCGCATGTGGATTTGCCGTCCCGCGGCATCGGCCGGATTCTCGGGACGGACGAACGGGGCGCACCAGCCCGCGGTGGTTTGGCCGGAGAGCGGCGCCTTCAGCTCGCAGGGAGTGAAGTCGATGGCTCCTAAGCGGTAATGCGCCGGCGGCGCGGCGCCCTTGGGGGCTTCGCCTTGCCGCCATTTTGGATGGTGCATCACCCATTGCACCCCCAACACTACCGCCATGACCGCCACGGCTAGCGCCAACCGCGTACGTCGTTTCATTTGCGTGTGCCCCCACGTGCGCCGCCCGGGCTGCGACGCTCAATGCAGTTCCAGCTTGCTCGGAATCAATGGCGAAATCCTATCACCGACGCGGCTCATCTTGTCGAGCCGACGCGGAAGCCCCTACGGCAGCATCCGTCCTGTGCCGCGGTCGGCTACGTGCACACGCTGTGCGAAAGCCCCGCGTTCTCGAGAGCTCCGGGCTCGAGAAGCTCAGCGCTCCTCGACGGCCTTGACATCGGGCATGAGGGCCTCGACGCTCAGGTGATTGCCGAAATCGACCTCATGCGGGATGCAGTTCGACTCGAAGCTGACGTGGCGGGTAGCGAAAAGCGGCAGGAAGGCCTCCTTGAACTGCTCGATCAATTCGCACTTGTCCTGCTGCTGAAGGCTGGCGGTGCTCGGCATGAGCACGACCTTCTGCCAATGCGCGGCTACCATGGGACCGGCATTCTTGCCCTGCTCCAGCGAGGCCCGAACCAGCACCTGCATACTCACTCTCACCCCCGGGTAGGGATCGGGGCCGGAGAGTGTCGAGCGGCGCTGCTCGCGTACCTTCAGATCGCGAGCGCCCAGCTTTGTGAGCAGCCGCCGGACTTTGTCGCGCAGACCGTCGCAGGAGTAGCGGGTCGTAAAGCCCCGGTAGACGAAGCTGACCTGACGGGACGCCCAGACGGCCTCGACACCCTGCTGCGCTGGCGCCGCTTCAAAATCGAGATTCTCGGGCTTCCGCGGCAAGATCGGGCCTTGCGAGGTCACCGGGATCGTCGCCCCAACCTTATCGAGCTTGAAGTCCGCGCCCCAGACCTTTCCGCGACCGGCCAGAAAGTACCCGAGCGCGACATCGACGCTGTTTTGCGGCACCTCGAGCACGATGTCATATCGCTTCCATTCCGTGGTGCCCGTAACGGGACGTGAATCCATGTTATCGAATGCCAGCACCTTGTGATCCGGCCCATCCACGCGCATCCACATCTGCGCGCGGTCGGCATTACGGGTGCGCAGGTAGCCGGAAAGCCGCAACCGGCTCCCTCGGTAAGCGTCCGCCGCAATCACCTGCATCAGCGTGCCGAAGCCAGTGCTCGTCGCGCCCGGCTTGGCGCTGATCGAGGCGCTTCTGCTCCCGCCGACCGGGCTCATCGGGTCCACGGCGAACGCGTAGTGGGTGGGCGAGGTCCCGGCGATGATCCAACCTGGAGGTGCGGCTGCCGACGCAAGATCAGTCACCGCGACTCCA
The DNA here is from genome assembly GCA_049579785.1 of Steroidobacteraceae bacterium. GTDB lineage: Bacteria > Pseudomonadota > Gammaproteobacteria > Steroidobacterales > Steroidobacteraceae > 13-2-20CM-66-19. Next base: position 30,488 of record JBAUOO010000261.1, on the reverse strand, counting down.
AGTCCCGCGGCCATCAGGAAACACAAGCGAAGTTTCACGGTATTACCTCGAATCCATCGCGCCGGACGGAATGGCAGAGACGGTGAGGAGATAGTAGCGGGTCGCCCCTTCTTGCAGACCGTAGCCCGTCCTGGCTGGCGTAGGTCTTGACTTCATCGCATGCGGGCGCTGCGACAGCGTGATCAGCGCGACAGCGGCTAGCAGGATCGCGCACAGCCCGACGCCGCGGCGCACAGCACGAACGCCCGCCGCTCGGCGGCCTGCCAGGTCAAGAATTGCGCGATCGAGGGCTCCAATGCGGTACGCAGCCGGCGCAGTGCATACCGCAGACGGCTCTTCGCCGTCTCGCGGCTCGGGAGCGCATCGACTGCGCACAGAATGGCGGCGCCAATCGCTTCCCTCTGGGCGCGAAACTCCGGCCCGGTCTGCATTGGAGCCGGCAGCGCGTCAAGCTCGTCAACATCTTCCGCCGCGCCAAGCTGCACGCCGCGGCGTCGCCACCGATCTATGCTCCGCCGTCGCGCGATGGAGAATAAATAGGTAGCGAAGCGAGCCCGTTGGACATAGCGCTCGCGGCCACGAATGACCGCCAGCCACACCTCCTGGACCACCTCCTCGACGTCAGAAGGATCCGGCGTGATCCGCCGGATGAAACGCAGTAAAGGCGCGCGAAAACGGGCGTAAAGTAGATGAAATGCCTGATCGTCGCCGCGGCGAAAGCGCAGCGCCAGCTCCTCGTCCCCTGGACTCGCATCCTGCCGATCGCCGGGATGGCACCGGGAGATCAGATCTTCGACGGACAGGAGCCTGCCACCGGCTCCGAACTGCCGACCCTGGGGTCCGAAGACCCAGCCTGGCACCCCGCTTTCGAGCGTATCGTCCAATCTCGGATCCCTTAACCCTGGGCGTATGATCTAATAATCGTGGTTCCGGCGCGAATGGGGTTAAGCAGCCATCGATGGTGCCGGATGATGTGGCGCGGACACTCCGATGATCGTTGATTTGATCGACGGCACCTACGAGCTGTTCCGTCACTTCTACGGCCTGCGCCGGTTCACCAAGGGGCAGGATCGGCCCCTGGGCGCCGTCGCAGGCGTCCTCAACACCGTGCTGCAGATGATCGAACAAGGAACGACTCATCTCGGCGTCGCGACTGACCACGTCATCGAGTCCTTTCGCAATCGGCTCTGGCCCGGCTACAAGACGTCCGAGGGTATCGAGCCCGCCCTGCTCGCGCAGTTCCATCCGCTCGAAGAAGCGCTTACGGCCATGGGGGTTACCGTGTGGCCCATGACGGAATTGGAAGCCGACGACGGACTCGCATCCGCCGCGCATCTTGCCGAAGCGGACAACCGTGTCGCCCAGATTCGCATCTGGACGCCCGATAAGGACCTTGCCCAATGCGTGCGCGAAGCCCGAATCGTGCAGGTCGATCGCAAGGCCAAGAAGGTCCGCGATGCGGCCGGCGTGCTCGAAAAGTTCGGCGTGGAGCCCGCGTCGATCCCGGACTTCCTTGCGCTGGTCGGAGACGCTGCCGATGGATATCCGGGAATCTCCGGAATCGGCGCGGTGACGGCGGCGCGCCTCATCGGGCGTTACGGCGGTCTCGAGAGCTTTCCACCCGGCATCCTCGGCCAACAGCAGGACCTGGCGCTACTGTTCAAGACGCTCGCGACGCTGCGGACCGATGCGCCTCTGTTCACCGATGTGCAGTCCCTGCGCTGGCCCGGACCGGCGCAGGACTTCGCGCGCCTGGCCGACCGGCTCGGTGACGCGCGGCTGTTGAATCGATGTATGAAAGCGCGCCCGACCCGTTAGGCTGGCGCGCACCTGTCCCTTGCGCGGCCAGCGCTGGCTCAGTTCGGCGGCACGCCCCAGCAGATCGCGGCCCAAGGGGCGCTCGAAAGGCACTATCCCAGGATGCATATCACGGATCAGTTCCTCGGGCTCAGCATTCCCGGCAACACGCTGGGGCGGACAGTCGGGGTGTCGGTGAATCCCCGGGGCGATCTACTCCGCCAGCATGTGGGATGTCCAGAAGATCACGATCCGATAACAGGCCGGCTGGACGGCGGTGCCCGATCACGTAGGAGTCGAACTCCATACGCGCCACTGAATCCGAACGTTACATCGATCATGAAGTGCAAAAGCTGACCGGCGTAGAGGCTTCGCGTAAAAACGTAGATCCCCGCGAACACGAGGCCCAATATGGAGGTCGCGATGACACCCTTCCTTCCCTGGTAAGCGTGGCCCAGGCCGAACACCGCCGATGAGAGCAGTACGCCTGTCCAAAGTGACCGGCTCACCGCGCCCAGGAAGTTCAGCAATAAGCCACGGTAAATCAGCTCCTCGCAGATCCCGGCAGTAGCCGCCAACACCACGAATATGCCGTGCTCGAAGCGGCCATCGGGATAGAAGGGCTGCATCCGCCCGAACGCTTTGCCGAGTTGAGCATGTGTCAACCCGCGAATCTGCCTGAGGTTCAGCACCGCGACGATCGCCAGGGTCGCCGTCAAGGCGGCGCACGTCCCGACCGTCCTGGCGAGGTCGATACGCCCCAATCCGATCTCCGACCACTGCACATGGTGGTGTAGCGCAATCCATACCACCGCGGCCGCAGTCAACCACTGCTTCACTAGAGTCCTGAGATACGTCCGAACCCTCCGTTCCCGCTGCTGCGATTTTTCCAGGGACGTGAGGCGGGCGTGCGCCCAGCGTCCGAGGAGCGGCACGCCGAGTAGCAGCCAAACCGTGAACAACCACAGATCTGCCGCATTCAGGTTGCCGGTAGAGAAGCTCGTTTCAGAACCGGTCACGGCGCGCGAGTCCTACTCGGTGACGACCGTGACGGGTTGACCTGGTCGCGCGGCCTCGTGATATAAATTATCCAGATACCGACCCTCGATCTGGAACCGCCCGTATACGTCAAACCTCATGGCGACTCCCCAGTGCATCGGCCAGGGAAAATACGCTCATCCGCCCGATCTGGCGAATGTCGGCCCGGCCGGGATTCCATGAAGGTGCGCATCTGTCTCTGGTGCATGCTCGCCGCTTGCGGGTCCATGCATGCGCGCGCGAAGGTCTGGCAACCTTCTGCCGGGCACACCCAGATCTCCCTATGGTCGGACAGCACACCTGATGCCCTGTCCACGCCGGGACCCGAATATGTCCTGACGGGCCACAAGCCAATCGGCGGCAGACCGGTCACGGCCGTCTTCGACGTGTCGCAGCCCACGATGACGGTTTATACCCCGTCAGGGAAGAATACCGGTGCTGCGGTGGTCGTGTTTCCTGGCGGCGGGTTCGTGGGACTGGCAATCGATCTTGAGGGCACCGACGCCTGCGACTGGCTGACATCGATCGGGATCACGTGTGTGCTCTTGAAGTACCGCGTTCCGAGCGCGCCGTACGACTGGCACTGCAGATGCCGTCCGAACGACCTCGAGCTGTCACTGCCTTCGTTGCAGGATGCGCAACGCACGATCCGGTTTGCTGCGCATGCACGCCGCGAAATGGCACGTCGACCCGAACAAGATCGGCGTGCTCGGCTTCTCGGCAGGGGGCTATCTCGTGGCCGAGATCAGCACCGACTTCAAGCGGCGCCTGTACGCGCCGGTGGATGCGGCCGACAGGGAAAGTGCCCGTCCCGATTTCGCCATGGCCATCTATCCGGGGCATCTCGCGACCGGCCATGACACCCTGAATCCGAACGTTCCGGTTTCCCGCGAGACGCCACCCACGTTCCTGGTGCAGGCGGAGGACGACCACGTGGACGGCGTTCGGCAGTCGCTGGTCTATTACGCCGCACTGGCCAGGATGCGGGTACCGGCGGAACTGCATATCTATCCCCGGGGCGGCCATGCGTTTGGACTCAGGGCCACGAGTTTGCCGATCACGCATTGGCCGAAGCTGGCAGATGCCTGGCTGCGCAGGATCGGCATGATCGGCAACTGATCTCGGCTTCGTGCAGGCAGTGGAGTTCAGCCGCCGAGCGGCCGCAGGAGCGAGCGCGAGATGATGTGTCGCTGGACCTCGCTCGTGCCGTCCCAGATCCGCTCGATGCGGGCGTCCCGCCAGATGCGCTCGAGCGGCATCTCGGTCATGAGGCCCATGCCGCCGTGGATCTGCAGCGCCTCGTCGGCGACCATCGACAGCATCTCGGTCGCCTTCAGCTTCGCGATCGCCATGTCCATGTCGGTCGCGGTGTTCTCACCGAGCTTCCACGCCGCCTCCAAGGTCAGCAGCTCCGCGGCGCGCAGCTCCACGGCCATATCGGCGAGCTTGAAGGCGATCCCCTGGAACTTTCCGATCTGCTGCCCGAACTGCACGCGATCGACCGCCCATTGCTTGGCAAGCTCGAGCGCCCGTTCGGCGCGCCCGAGGCAGTTGGCCGCGACCTGCAGGCGCGTCGCGCCGAGCCAGGTGTTGGCAACTTCGAAGCCCTGGTGGACCTCGCCCAGGACGGCCGATTTCGGCAGCCGGCAGTCGGTGAACCGAAGGATGCTGTTGGTGTAACCACGGTGGGAGACGTTCCTGTAACCCGGCAACACCTCGAAACCCGGCGTGCCCTTATCGACCAGGAACGCCGTCATGAGTCGCCGCACGCCCCGGGACGTGCGCTCCTCGCCCGAAGCGGCGAACAGGATCGTGAAATCGGCGTGATCGGCGTGGCTGATGAAGTGCTTGGTGCCGTTGATCACGAAATCACCGCCCTGCGGCGCCGCGGTGGTCTTCATGCTGCGCAGATCCGAGCCCGCCTGCGGCTCGGTCATCGCGAGACACTCGACGCGCTCGCCGCGCACGGCCGGCAACAGATACCGCTCACGCTGCTCGCCCTCGCAGGCGAGCAGAATGTTGGAAGGCCGGGCCACGCACGAGTAATGCAGCGCGTAGCTCGTGCGTCCGAGCTCCTTCTCGTAGAGCACCCAGGTGACCGGGTCCAGCCCCGCGCCGCCCACCTCCGCCGGCATATTGGCGGCGTAAAGACCCGCATCGATCGCCTTGGCCTTGAGCTCCCGCAGCAACTCCTCGCGAAGATGCCCCGTTTCCTCCACCTCCTGCTCGTGCGGCAAGAGCTCCTGCTGCACGAAATCGCGCGTGGTCTTGACGATCAGCTGCTGCTCTTCGGTGAGTGAGAATTGCATCGCTATTCCAATATTGGCAAGAATCGCCGAGACGGTTTTCGCGAGAGCCTACACATTTCGCCGCGCGCCTCTGAGACCCGCTGGCGCCAGAGCCTGGGCCCCCGGGAAACGGAGCGGCCCTGGCCCGCTTTGCCGTGCCAAGTATCAGGCGGCCGAGGAGCGCTCCTCGCGTGGCTTCGCCGGAGCCGCCGCGACGGCCTTCGCCGCCCAGTCGCGCAGCATGGCGATCTGCAGTCGCATCTGCTCGGTCTGCTTCGCCGGCGGCCAGTCGGCGCGGCTCGCAACGGTGCTTGCCGTCAGGCCGTTGATGAAGGTCATGACCGAGCGCAGCACGACGTCGCGGACCTCCGCCGGCCAGTGCGGCCACTCCGGCCACGCGTGAGACAGACAGCGCTCGTAGAGCCGCTGGTACTCCCGATGCACCCAGGCGTTGATGCGCTTCAGGCGCTTGTCGGCCGTGACCTGGCCCCAGAAGGCGGTCCAGAAGGCGCATTCGATGTAGCGCTCCTCATCGACGGGCAACGTCTCGGCGAGCAATGCCAGCAGGTCCGGTCGCTCGCCTTCGCTGTTGCGCAGCAGCCGCTCGTCGACGCGCCGCAGCATCAGGCGCAAGGCGGCAACGATGATTTCCTGCTTGGTATCGAAGTAGTGCGCCACCATCCCGGTGGTGTATCCGGCCTCGCGCGCGATGCGCACGACGGTCGCCTGATCGAAGCCGTACTCGGCGACGACGCGGCAGGCGACCAGTGCGATCTCGTCGCGGCGTCTATCGTGATCCACGATCTTGGGCATGGGTGTTCAGCTCTTCGGCAAGGCTGCATGGGCGAGAGCCAAGCGCTCGAGCCTCGCATGAACCTCGGGCTCGAAGGGCGCGGCGTGGCTCGCGCGGGTATCCACGTGAACATATAACTGTCGGCCGGTGGCGATCAACGCCTCATCCCGGCGCCGGTACAGACAGTGGCTCAGCCGGACCCGCTTGGCGTCGAGCTCGAGCATCTGTGTGGTCACGTAAAGCGGCTCCAGCGCTTTTGCCTCGGCAATGTGCGTGACGTGCGATTCCAACGTATAGACGGCCCGTCCCGACTTGCGGTAGGCATCGTCCACGCCGGCCCAGCGCAGCAGCGCATCGGTCGCATCGCCGAACACCTGCAGGTAGCGCGAATCGGTCATGTGACCGTTGTAATCGATCCATTCAGGGCGCACGTACGTGTCCAACATGCGCACCGGCGCTGCGGCTCCCTCCGCCACGACGGCATCGACACCGGCGCTCGCGTTCCGCGCGGACCGATCGTACAGCCTCTCCTCCAGAGCACGCAGCGTTGCCCCCGCGCCGAGATCGAACTGCTTGAGCACCTGCTGGATGGCGAGGAGATACTCGTCGCGCAGGCGCTCGAGCTCGCGGATGGATCGCCCCTTGGCCTGGGCCTGGGTGCCATCGACCATGCGATCGATCAGCGTGTCGGTGAGCTCCGGCGCCTCGAGCCGCGTCCAGGGCCACTTCAGGCATGGGCCGAACTGCCTCAGCATGTGGCGCATGCCGGTCTCGCCGCCCGCCAGGTGATAAATGAGGTTGGTACCCATTCCCGCCCATCGCAGACCGGGCCCGTAGATGATGGCATCGTCGAGCTCGCCGGTGCTCGCCACACCGTCATTGACCAGATGCAGGATCTCCCGCCACAGCGCCTCCTGCAGCCGGTCCGTCAGGTGCCCGGGAACCTCGCGCCGCACCCGCAGCGGATGCATGCCGATCTCCCGGTAGAAGCGCTCCGCGGCATCGAGCGCCACCGCCGAAGTTCGCTGTCCGCCCACCAGCTCGACGAGCGGCAACAGATAGACGGGATTGAACGGATGGCCAACCACCAAGCGCTCGGGTGCGGTCATCTCCCGCTGCAGGTCCGAGGGCAGGAGCCCGGAGGTGCTCGAAGCGATCACGACATCCGCCGGCGCCACCCGGCTCACCTGTGCCAGGATCCGCTGTTTGAGCTCGAGCTGCTCCGGAATGTTTTCCTGGATGAAATCAGCCGCCCGGGCCATGACCTCGACATCGGTGGTGAAGGAGAGTCTGCCTTCGGGCGGCAGTGGCGCAAGCGTCAGGCGCGACAGCGCGCCGCGCGCATTCTCCACCGCGCCGCGGATCCACGCCGCCATCTCGGGCTTGGTGTCCATGGCCACGACGTCGATCCCGAGATGCAGAGCGCGGGCGGCCCAGCCGCCGCCGATCACTCCGGTACCCAGAAGTCCCAGCACTTTGACCTGTCGCATTCGCCCTCGACCCGCGTGCACCGACGGTTTGCGTCTTTATAATATAGACGTGATAATATAACAAGTCCGGGCGGCCGCCGACGGCCCGGCATCACCCTTGGGCGGTGGCATCGAACGCGGGCACCGCCCGCGGGCCGGCTCCGGCACCCTGCGGCCCGTCGCACGGCTCGAGTCCAAAGTCGGCCGCCGCCGCCGCCGCGCGATCCTGCTCGAGATCGATCGACCGGCAGGCAAGCAGATACACCCCCGCGGACACGGGCAATCCCACGAACATCGAGACATCGATGCCGCCGAGCGCGCGGGCGAGAGGGCCGGTGTAGTGGCCGAGGCTGAAGAAAGGGACCATGGCGGCGAAGCCGGCTCCATAGGCCAGGAGGCCGCGCCATTGCCAGCGGCCGTACATGCCGCGCGGATTGAAGATCTCCCGGACCGAATAGTGTCCTTTACGCACGAGATAGAAATCCACGAGGTTGACCGCCGTCCAGGGCGTGAAGAGATAGAGGAGCACCGACAGCAGTTCGGAGAAGGCGGCAAGAAAATCGCTCGAAGAGTCGAGCGCGATGACGGTCGAGACAATGGCGGCGATACCCAACGCCATGATGCGCTGCCTGACTCCCCTTTTAAGGGGCTGGAAGGTGTCGTACACGCTGAGCAGGGTCAGCGATGCGCCATAGAAGTTGAGTGTCGATATCGTGACGAGGCCGAGGAGCGACCCGACCAGCAGCAGCGGTCCAAATCCCGAGGCAATGTGGTTTGCCGCGCGCTCGAGCGCCGCCGGCAGATCGAGCTGCGGCGCGCCCGCCGCAGCAATGCTCCCGACGAGCATCATCCAGGCACCGCCCACGAAGGCGCCGAGATACGTCCACCAGAAGGAGGCGCGGATGCTCACCTCACGCGGCAGGTAACGCGAATAGTCCGAGACATAGATCGACCAGCTCAATTGATAGGAGGCCGCCGCGAGCAGCTCGGTGAGGAACGGTCCCGCCCGAAAGCCGACCGGCTGCCACTGCGCGGCGGGAATATCGAGCAGCACCGCCCCCGCCGAGAACACCGTGAGGAGCGCGATCATGACGAACGCGACCGCCCGCTGCGCCACATGGATGAGGTCGTAACCGATCACCGCGACCGCGGCCGCCAGCGCTGCGAAGCCGATCATCACGGCCGGCGAGTCCGCCGCCACGTGGTTGGAAAGCTGGTGGAGCGCCTGCGCCGCAAGCACCTGATTGAAGGAGTTGTAGCCGACGTAGGTCACGAGAGCGACCGCCCAGACGAGCAGCGCACCGACGTAGCCGAACTGCGGCCGCGACTGGATCATCTGCGGGAGTCCGAGCTGCGGCCCCTGCGCCGAATGAAACGCCATGAAGAAAGTGCCGATGGCGCAGCCGAGCACGACCGCCGCGCCAGTCCAGAGAAGATTGCCGCCGAGGGCGATGCCGAGTACACCGACGGCGAGCGTCGCGAGGTGCGCATCGCCGGAGAACCAGACCGGCCACAGATGCCACACCTTCCCGTGCCGCTCCGCGAGCGGCACGTAGCCGATCGAGCGCGTCTCGAGCAAGCTGCCGCGGGCCATGCCCTTCATTGTCGCAGACGGCCGGCGGATGGTGGTAGCGGCGGGTACCCCGAAAGGAGTACCCCGGGGGCTCTCGCGTAGGGAATTTCAGCTGCGGGGCCGCGCCGCTAGACTGCGCGCACAAACTGAAAGAAGGTGTTTAATGGATATCGGTGTAGTCAAGTTAGTCGTGACGTGCGCGTTAGTGTCCGCCCTGGCGGCGGAAATTCTGCTCGGGACTCTGCCGCGGGCGAGGTAGTCCCCCGCCGCGGCGGGCGATGCAGGCTCAGGGAAGGATCCCTGAGACCCGTCAACGCTGGGAGTCGGGCCCCGGGAAACTTTTCACGATCGAGGCATCGAGCGCTTCGTACTCGGAGTACGAAATGGTGTCGTAGAGCTCCTGCCGCGTCTGCATTTGCCCGATGAGGCTGCGCGCTCCGTCCTCCCGACGGATGGTGGCATAGAGCAGCTCCTGGGATTTGGCCGCCATGCGCAGCGCGCTCACCGGCCAGATCACCATCCGATACCCCATCGCCTCGAACTCCGCCGCCGTGAAATACGGCGTGCGGCCAAACTCGGTCATGTTGGCGAGGAGCGGCGCGCTCACGCGGTGCGCGAACTCGCGGAACATGTCGGCCGTGGTGAGCGCCTCGGGAAAGATGGCGTCGGCGCCGGCATCGAGATAGCGCTTTGCGCGGGCCACGGCGCCATCGAGCCCCTCGCTCGCGGCGGCGTCGGTGCGCGCGATGATGTAGAGGTGTGTTCGCGCGCGCGCGGCGGCGGCGATCTTGGCCGCCATGTCCTCGGGCGCCGCGAGCTTCTTGTCGTTCAGGTGCCCGCATTTCTTCGGCAGCAGCTGATCCTCGATGTGCACCGCGGCGGCGCCCGCATCCTCGAAGGCGCGCACCGTGTGCATCACATTGAGCGCCTCGCCATAACCGGTGTCACCATCCACCAACAGCGGCAGGGCCGAGGCGCGGCTCACCTGCCGGATGAAGAAGCAGACGTCCTCGACCGTGATGATGCCGAGATCCGGCAGCCCCATGGAGGCGCTGACCGCGGCGCCGGAGAGGTACAGCGCCTCGAACCCGTGCCGCTTCGCCTGCAGGGCCGCGAGCCCGTTATGGGCCCCCGGCAGCCGCACGATGCCACCGCGGCGCACGAGCTTGGCGAAGCGCTCGCCCGCAGGCTCCTTGGGCACATTCTGTCCGACGAGATAGCTGCTCATGAGAACGCCCGAAGGTCAGATGACATAGAGGTCGACGTACTCGTTGACCGGCGTCTGCTCGAGCCGCGCACGGTCGAGTGACAGCTCCGCGATCGCCTGCTGGCGACTTCCCGGGAAGCGGCGCGCGAGATTGCGGCGGAACTTCTCCACGAGCAGCGGGATGCCCTCCTCCCGCCGGCGCCGGTGCCCGATCGGATACTCCACCACGACCTCATCGAGCGTGCGGCCATCCTTCAGTGTCACGGTGACCGCGTTCGCGATCGAGCGCTTCACGGGATCGAGATAGTCGCGCGTGAACTGCGGATCCTCGATGCATTCGATCCTCGCGCGCAGCGCATCGATGCGCGGATCGCGGGCAACCTCGTCCTCGTAATCGGCGGCCGTGAGGCGACCGAAGAGCAGCGGCACCGCCATCATGTACTGAATGCAGTGGTCGCGGTCGGCGGGGTTGGCGAGCGGGCCGTTCTTGTCGATGATGCGGATACAGGCCTCGTGGGTGCGCACTCTGATGCGTTCGATGTCCTCGGCGCCGCGGCCCATCGACCGCAGGCGCTCATGCAGCTGCATCGATGCCTCGACCGCGGTCTGCGAGTGAAACTCCGCCGGATAGGAGATCTTGAAAAGCACGTTCTCCATGACATAGGAGCCGTACCCGCGCTGGAACCTGAACGGCTGCCCCTTGAAGAGAACATCGTAGAAGCCCCAGATCTTCGCGGTGAGCACCGACGGGTAGCCCATCTCACCCGTGCGGGCGATGAGCGCGAGGCGCACCGCGCGGCTGGTCGCATCGCCGGCCGCCCAGCTCTTGCGCGAGCCGGTGTTGGGCGCGTGCCGATAGGTGCGCAGGCTCTGTCCGTCCACCCAGGCGAGCGACAGCGCGTTGACGATCTGCTCCCGCGAGAGGCCGAGCAGGCGCCCCACGACCGCGGTCGAGGCCACCTTCACCAGCACGACATGATCCAATCCGACACGGTTGAAGCTGTTCTCGAGCGCGATCACGCCCTGGATCTCGTGCGCGCGGATCATGGCCGTCAGCACCTCCTTCATGAGAAGCGGCTCCCTCCCCGAGGCGAGTGCCTGGCGCGAGAGCCAGTCGGCGGTGGCGAGAATGCCGCCCAGGTTATCGGAAGGGTGGCCCCACTCGGCCGCGAGGAAGGTGTCGTTGAAATCGAGCCAGCGGATCATGGCGCCGATGTTGAAGGCCGCCTGCACCGGATCGAGCTGAAACTGCGTGCCCGGCACTCTGGCGCCGTTCGCAACCACGGTGCCCGGCACGATGGGCCCGAGGAGCTTCGTGCAGGCGGGGTACTCGAGCGCCTCGAGGCCGCAGCCGAGCGTATCGATGAGGCAGTAGCGCGCGGTCTCGCAGGCGAGCTCGCTCTCGATGTCGGCGCCGAGCACGTAATCGGCGATATCGGTGAGCACCCGGTCCGGGGTGGGCCGGGCGGCGGCGTGGGATGAGGACATGGACTCTCGCGTCGGTGTCAGGACCGCTTGTCTATCGGTACGAAGCGCAGCGGCTCGGGGCCGACATAGTTGGCGGTCGGGCGGATGATCTTGCCGTCAGCCCGTTGCTCCATGGCGTGCGCCGCCCAGCCGGCGGTGCGCGCGATGACGAAAAGCGGCGTGAACATCGCCGTCGGCACGCCCATCATGTGATAGGAGACGGCGGAGTACCAGTCGAGGTTGGGGAACATTCTCTTGGCGTCCATCATCACCGACTCGATGCGCTCGGCGATGGCGAACATCTTCAGCTCGCCGGCCTCCATCGAGAGGCTGCGCGCGACTTCCTTGATCACCTGGTTGCGGGGATCGGACACCGTGTACACCGGGTGGCCGAAGCCGATGATGACCTCCTTGCCGGCAACCCGCGCGCGGATGTCGGCCTCGGCGGCCTCGGGGCTGTCGTAACGCTTCTGGATCTCGAACGCCACCTCGTTGGCACCGCCGTGCTTGGGTCCCCGCAAGGCGCCGATCGCCCCGGTGATGCAGGAATAGAGGTCGGCGCCGGTGCCCGCGATGACACGCGCCGTGAACGTCGAGGCGTTGAATTCGTGCTCGGCGTAAAGGTTGAGCGAGGTATGCATGGCGCGCACCCACGAGGCTGACGGCGGCCTGCGGTGCAGCAGGTGGAGGAAATGCCCGCCGATCGAGTCGTCCTCCGTCTCGACGAGGGGCGCGTGGCCGTTGTGGCTCACGTGGTACCAGTACGCCAACATGGAGCCGAGCGAGGCGATGAGGCGATCGGCGATGTCGCGGGCGCCGGCGGCGCCGTGATCGTCTCTCTCAGGCAACGTGCAGCCGAGCGCCGAGACGCCGGTGCGCAGCACGTCCATCGGATGCGTGGCGGCGGGCAGTGCATCGAGAACCGCGCGCACGCTCGCGGGCAGGCCGCGAAGGGCCTTGAGCTTGCCCTTGTAGGCGCCGAGCTCGCTGCGCGTCGGGAGCTTGTCATGGATGAGAAGATGCGCGATCTCCTCGAACTCGCACGTGGTGGCGATCTCGAGGATGTCGTACCCGCGGTAGTGCAGATCGTTGCCGGTGCGGCCCACCGTGCAGAGGGCCGTATTGCCGGCGACGACACCGGAGAGCGCGACGGATTTCTTCGGTCTCGGCCCCGTCGTGGCCGGCTCTTCGGGATGGCTCATGGCTGTCATTCTAGTCGCGGCAAGATGCTCAACAAAATTACGTTGAAGCTGGCATCTTTATTTGACATCCTCCCCGCCACAAGTGACGGAGATTCCCCAGAGCGGGGGTTTCATGCCCGAAACCGCACTCATTCCGAATGCTTACCCGACGCTCGCCGGCGGCCGAAGCCACCGCGCCGTCGCCACGCCTCCCATGCGCGCTGCTCGAAAATCGTCTACCGCTTACCGGTGGCCTGACGGCCAATCTGCCGGCGGAACAACTATATCACCATCATGGGAGCGGCGCTTCCTCTGCGGCCTGAAGGCGGGCGGTTTTGCGCCCAGGATCTCATGATCCAGAGCTTCAGCGATCACGCGGCGAACGAGCGTACCTTTCTCGCCTGGGTGCGCACCGGCATCGCGGTGATCGCCTTCGGGTTCGTCATCGAGAAATTCAATCTCTTCGTGCTCACTCTGGCGCGGACCGCGGGCCTTGCAAACAGCGTGCGCCTCGAGCGGCTCTCGGGCTCGCTCGGGCGTTATGAGGGGCTCGCGTTCATCGGCAGTGGCATCGCGCTCATCGTGCTCGCAACCGTACGCTTCATCCGGACCGCGGCCTTGATCGATGACGCGAAGATGCACTTCGCGAGGAGCGTGCGCACGGAGTTGATCGTATCGGCGGCGCTGATCGTGCTCATTGCGAGCTACAGCATCTATCTCGCCTTCGACTGACTTGAGTGCCTCGGTGCCACCCTCGAGCGTGACGGTCCCGCTCGCCGCTTCTGACGCTCGAGAAGCGCTTGCGAGCCCGCGCCAGAACATGGCTTCCTGCCCGAGCTGCGGGCGTCAGGGCCCATCCGCCGGCAGCTCCTCCGCCCAGCCGCGCCAGAGCGAGAGCAACGCCGCCATCAGCGCCGGGCCGATGAAGATGCCGACGAGCCCGAAGGACTCGACGCCCCCCAGGATGGCGAGCAGCGCCCAGAGGAACGGCAGCTTCGCGCCCTCGCCGATGATGACGGGACGCACGAAATGATCGGCGATGAAGAGCACGAGGGTTCCCGCTACGCCGACGACGATCGCGCCTGCGATCGAGCCGCGCACCACCAACACGACCGCGACCGTACCGAAGACGATGGGCGCGGCGAACGGGATGGTGGCAAAGACGCCGGTGATGACACCCGAGAGGATCGGATGCGGCGCGTGAGTCAGCGCGTAAACGCCGCACATGATCGCCCCCTCGCCGACGGCGACGAATACGATGCCGTCCACGGCCGCGCGAATCGCGCTCACCACTCGCCGCAGCAGCCGGTCCACCGAGGAGCCGAAGAGCCGCCGAAACATCTTCGGCACCTGCAGGCTGAGGCGATCGCGGTTGAGGTAGACGAAGAAGAGCGTCAGCAGTGTGAACGCGAGCGTGACGATGCGCCGCGCGACCTGCATGCCGACGACCCGCGTCCACTCGATGAGCGCGGGGTTCGCGTGCACATGCCCGCCGGTGCCACCTCCCCCGGGCCCGAGATACTCGAGCCAGAACTCACGCACCCAGTGGCTGAGCCACGGCATCTGTGCCAGCCAGGAGGGTAGCGGCGGCGGTCCGCTCCCGGCGGTGGCGGCAACCTCCCGCACCAGCGCGATCGCCTCGCGTCCGGCCACTACCCCTCCGTAGATGAGCGGCACGACCAATACCGTGCCGACGATCACGGTGAAGGTGAGCGCGGCCCAGACATGGCGCCGCCGGCCGCTGAATTGGCCGAGCCAGCGGTCATACACCGACGAGGTCGCGATCGCGAGCACCACCGCCCAGCAGAGCGCCGGGATGAAATGTCGCAGCATCCAGGCCCCCGCGAGCACCAGCGCGCCAATGAGCACATAGCGCGCGGTCCTCTGGGCTGTCGTCGGATTCTCGGTGAGCACGAGGAAACTCCGGGTCGGGGCGGCGTCTATGGTACATGCCGCCTCCCGCTCCCGTGCCGCCAATGCCCGCTCCCACGAGGCGCGCACCCCATCGACCCCGGCCGGCGCCGCGGGCGCCGCCCGCTCGGCGCCCATGGCTCACCCCCGCCCGGATGCCCCTGGTGCGCAGCGGTTGCGCCGCGGCACCGACTCGATGATCAGCGGCCCCTGGCGCACCGTCCAGCTGACGCCGACGTTGCCATCGACACCCGGCGGCAGCTAAGCGCCGATCCTATCGCGCGGCGGCGATTTTCCCCTGCCCGGCGCGTGCCACGGCGGAACCCAGGCCCCGCAGGTGCGTTCGCGCAGGGCGAGAGTGCTCGAGAGAAGGCGCAGCAAAGTACTCGTCATCACCGGCGCGAGTGCCGGCGTTGGCAGGGCGGCGGCGCGCCTGTTCGCACGCGACGGGGCCGACGTCGCGCTGCCCGCGCGCGATCGCGAAGCGCTCGACAACGCGCGCGCGGAAGTCGAGAGCTACGGCCGGCGCGCGCTGGCCATTCCCATCGCCGTTTCGGATGCGGACGCGCTCGAGCGGGCCGCGTTCGCCGTCGAGTCGCAGCTCGGTCCGATCGATGTCTGGGTGAACAACGCCATGGTGACCGTGTTCTCGCCCGTTGCCCTGCTGCAGCCTGACGAGGTCCGCCGTGTCACCGAGGCGGCTGACGGCGCCGCTCCTCGACCGCTACCTCGCAAGGTTCGCCTATCAGGCCCAGCTCGCCCCGGAGCCGATCGAGCCGAACCGGCGCGACAATCCGTGGCAGCCGGTACCGGGAGATCATGGCGCGCATGGCAGATTCGCGCAACGCGCGAGTGACTCCAGGCGCGAGCTGTGGATGAGCACTCATCGGTGGTTGCTGTTGACGGCGTGCGCGGCGGGACTCGCCTGCCTGGCCGGCGCCGCGGCCGGTCTGCGCGGCGGCCGCTCGTAGCGGTCGTGCCCGCCACCTGAGTGGGAAACACACATGCGCTCGATCCCTACGCGTGTGACGGACGGAGCGCTGGTATACACTGCAAATTAAAGCTACCGTCGGAGTTCCCCGATGCCCATCACGCGCGACAGCGTCGTCACCATCCACTACACCCTCAAGGACGATGACGGCACGGTGATCGACAGCTCCGCCTCCGGCGAGCCGCTCGCTTATCTGCACGGCCACGGCAACATCGTCCCGGGACTGGAGCGGGAGCTCACCGGACGGAATGTCGGCGACAAGGTGAACGTGAGAATCGCGCCCGCGGAAGGCTACGGCGAGTACGACCAGGGCCTGGTGCAGAGCGTTCCGCGGCGCACGCTGCGCGGCATCAAGCAGGTTCAGCCGGGGATGCATTTGCACGCGCAGACCGAGCAAGGGCCGCGCACGATCACGGTGACGCGCGTCGCCGGTGACATGGTGACGCTCGATGGCAACCATCCGCTCGCCGGCAAGCATCTCAATTTCGACATTCAGATCGAGGATGTACGCCCGGCAACCGAGGAGGAGCTGTCGCACGGTCACGTGCACAGCCCGGATGGACACCATCACTAGGCGCATTCCCCGGCGTGCATACTTTCGGCCGACCGGTCAGCTCGAGAGCGGCGATCGATGCGAGCGAGGAATCTGACAGCCTCCAACAGCGCCGGGCGCCACGGGGCGCTGCGCCTGCACGGCACGATCGCCCGCGACATCGGCGTGCGGATCGTCTCCGGCCGCATCGCGCCGGGCCGAATTCTCAACGGCGAGATCGAAGCCAGTGAGCGGCTGAAGGTCTCCCGCACGGCATACCGCGAGGCGGTACGCATCCTCGGGGCCAAGGGCCTGATCGAATCGCGACCGAAGCTCGGCACGCGCGTGAGCGAGCCGCGCCACTGGCATCTGCTCGACCCGGACGTGATCTCCTGGATTTTCAGCGGCACCCCCGACGCGCGGCTGTTGCGCGGCCTTTTCGAGCTGCGCACGCTGGTGGAGCCGGCGGCGACGGCGCTGGCGGCGCAGCGGCGCACACCGCAGCAACTGCGCGTCATGCGCGAGGCGCTCGATCGCATGGCCGCGAGCTCGCTCGCGGTCGATGCGGGGCGGCGGGCGGACCGCGACTTTCACACGGCGCTGCTCGAGGCATCCGGCAACCCGTTTCTCACCTCCCTGACGAGTGGCGTGGCCGCCGCCATCACCTGGACGACGATCTTCAAGCAGCGCAAACGACCTCTGCCCCGTGATCCCGTCCCTGACCATGAACGCGTGTATGAGGCCGTGGCATCGGGCGACGCCGCGGCCGCGCGCGAAGCGATGGCCGAGCTCGTGCATCTCGCGCTGCTCGACACCACCGGGGCTCGGGCCGTCAGCTCACGAGCTGCTCGTCGTGCACGGCACCGGTCGGGCGGCAACCCCATGCCGCGTAAAAAAGGATGAACAGATAACAGGCCCACGGCAGCAGGTAGGAGAGCTGCAGCCCGATGTGATCGGCGAGCTTGCCCTGCAGCTCCGCGAGCGCGCCGCCCGCGATCGCCATGATGAGCAGCCCCGAGCCCTCCTCCGTCAACGGCCCGAGTCCGCGGATGCCGAGGGTGAAGATGGTGGGGAACATGATCGAATTGCAGAGCCCGACCGCGATGAGACACCACATGGCGAGGTGCCCGCTCGAGGCGATGGCGATGCCCGCGAGCGCCAGCGCGCCCAGACTGACGGCTGCGAGCAGCCGCTCGGGCGTAATCCAACGCAGCAGCCAGGCTCCGACGAAGCGGCCGGTCATGGCGCCTCCCCAGTAGAGCACCGTGTACTTGCCGGCCTGCTCGTGAGTCATGCCGCCGATCTCGGGCCGGGAGATGAAGTTGACGAGCGTCGAGCCGATGCCGATCTCGCAAATCATGTAGAGGACGATGGCCGGGATGCCGAAGATAAGATTGCGATGCCGCCAGAGGCTGTGCCGCGCCCGCTCGGCGCGCGCGGCGCGGCGTGTCTCCTTGCCGAGATCCGGCAGACGCACCTTGAAGACGAGCAGTGCGAGCGCGAGCAGCGCGGCCGCGATCAGGATGTAGGGCAGCTCCACCGCGTGGATGTCGGCGGTGCGCTGCTGCGCCGTGAGAGTCACCGCGCCGTGCGTGGTGCCGGAGGGGCTGCGGCCGAAGATGAGGTATGCGCCGAAAAGCGGCGCGAGCGTCGTGCCGAGCGAGTTGAAGGCCTGCACCAGATTGAGCCGGCTGGATGAGGTCTGCGGCGAGCCGATCACCGCCACGTACGGGTTGGCCGCGACCTGCAGCAACGTGATCGACGAGGCGAGGAGAAACAGCGCCACCAGGAACATCCCGTACGATTCCAGCATGGCGGCCGGTACGAAAATGGCTGCGCTCACCGCCATGCCGAGGAGCCCCAGTACCACGGCGAGCTTGTAGCCGGTGCGCTCGAGCACCTTGGCCGCCGGCAGACCCATGATGAGGTAGCCGAGATAGAAGGCGAGCTGCACGAGCAGCGACTGCGCGTAGTCCAGACTGAATGCCGACTTGAAGTGCGGCACCAGCGTGTCGTTGAGGACGGTGGCGAATCCCCAGATGAAGAACACACCCGCCAGCACCACGAGCGCCGCGGTGTAGCTCTGCCGCGGACCTGCACGGCCGCGCGCCAGTCCGGAATCGGCACCCAGATGCACTGACATCGTCGCGGGCTTTCCTCGGTTGTGCCAGTGGCCCATAGATATCGGCGAGGTCGGCGGCTGTCAAGCGCGGCGCGCCCTATACTCAGACAAGATACCCAGGCCTGGTCTATCATCATCGTCGGCGGGCCCTTCGGTCTCCCGAGGGCGGGAGT
Organism: Steroidobacteraceae bacterium; assembly: GCA_049579785.1. Lineage (GTDB taxonomy): Bacteria > Pseudomonadota > Gammaproteobacteria > Steroidobacterales > Steroidobacteraceae > 13-2-20CM-66-19. The sequence continues at coordinate 11,946 of JBAUOO010000261.1, read as the reverse complement.
GTTCATGTCGTTGCGACTCTTGCAGGTAGAGCTTGCGGGCCGTGAGCGGGCCGTGGCCGTTCTCGATGAGCACGGCCAGGCGCTGCGACTCGAGGGCAGCGTCTCGACATACGAGCTCGCGGGCGAAGCTCTGGCGCGCGGAGTGTCGCTCGAGCAGGCCGCGCGCGAGCACCTGACGACGGCGGCGGTCAATATCAGCGGCGCCGGCCCCGAGGTGCGGCTGTTGCCGCCGATCGAGCATCCCGACCCGGCGCACCTTTTCCTCACGGGTACCGGGCTGACGCACCTCGGCTCGGCCGCGAGCCGCGACCGGATGCACGCGCTCGCCGCCGCCCCCGGCGCGCAGACCGATTCCATGCGGATGTTCCTCGAGGGGTTGCAAGGCGGCAAGCCGCCCCGGGGGCAGATCGGCGCCCAGCCCGAGTGGTTCTACAAGGGAGATGGCTCGAGCATCGTGCCGACCGGCGCACCGCTCGAGATGCCGGGCTTTGCCCTCGATGCGGGCGAGGAGCCGGAGATCGCCGGCATCTACCTGATCGACCCTCGGGGTCTACCCGTGCGGCTCGGCTTTTGCCTCGCCAACGAGTTCTCGGATCACCTGATGGAGCGGCACAATTACCTCTGGCTCGCGCACTCGAAGCTGCGCCAGGCCGCCCTGGGCCCGGAGCTGCGACTCGGCGAGTTGCCCGCCGAGGTACGCGGGACGAGCCGGATCTACCGCGGTGAGAGCCTGATCTGGCAGAAGCCTTTCCTCACGGGCGAGGTCAACATGTCGCACGCGATCGCCAACCTCGAGTACCACCACTTCAAATACCCGGGCTTTCGCCGGCCGGGAGATGTGCATGTGCACTTCCTCGGCACCGCGACGCTGTCCTTCGCCGAGCAGGTGCGCTGCGAGCCCGGCGATCTGTTCGATATCAGCGCCGACGCATTCGCTCTGCCGCTGCGCAACCGGCTGGCCCGAAGCGGCGCCGCAGACTTTGGCCCGGTCCGGGCACTGTAACGAGCAGGAGATGATGATGTTCGAGTCGCGATTCGCGTGCGCCGCGCTGGCCTGCCTGGCCACACTTCTCGCCACCGGGTCTGCGCGCGCCGCGCAGGCGCGGCGCGCCGAGTTCGGCGCGCTCACCGACGGTACCCGCATCGAGGCGGTGGAGCTCACGAGCCGCTCGGGCATCCGCGCGCGAATCATCACCCTCGGGGCACGCATTCAATCGCTTTACGCTCCGGATCGCGGCGGCAGACTGGGTGACATCGTGCTCGGGTTCCCGACTCCCCAGCAATACTTCGACGATACCAATTACTTCGGCGCCACCGTCGGGCGCTTCGCGAACCGCATCGCCGAGGGCCGCTTCACCCTCGACGGCCACACGTATCAGCTCTCGATCAACGACCACGGCAACAGCCTGCATGGGGGAAAGCGAGGCTTCGACAAGCGAGTCTGGAAGATCGATTCGATCATGAGCGGTCGCAGCGCTTCGGTCGTGATGTCATATGTGAGCGCGGACGGCGAGGAGGGCTACCCGGGCACGCTGCACGTGACCGCGAGGTACACGCTGTCGGATGCCGGCGAGCTGCGGATCGATTATCGGGCCACCACCGACAAGCCGACCATCGTCAACCTGAGCGGCCACTCCTACTTCAACCTTGCTTCGGGACCGGCACACTTCTCGACCATGCGCGACCTGCTGCAGATCGATGCCTCGCGCTATACGCCGGTGAACGCGCTGCTCATTCCGACCGGCCGCATCGCGCCGGTCGCAGGGACGCCCTTCGACTTTCGCAAACCCACGCCGATCGGGCTGCGCATCCGCGACGGCCATGACGCGCAGATCCGCTACTGCCACGGCTACGACATGAATTTCGCGCTCGACGGACGGCCAGGCACGCTGCGCCTCGCGGCCCGGGTCGAGGATCCGCGCTCCGGGCGAGTGCTCGAGGTCTACACCACCGCGCCCGGGATTCAGTTCTACTCCGGCAACTTCCTGAGCGGCGCGGTCATCGGCAAGGGCGGCATCGCCTATCGGGAGGGCGATGCCGTCGTGCTCGAGCCGCAGGATTTCCCCGACGCGCCCAACCATCCGAACTTCCCCTCCGCCACGCTCGATCCCGGCGCGACCTACCACAACGTCATCGTGTATCGCTTCTCGGTCGCGCGATGACCGGCGCTTCCCGCACGATGGCCTCGGCCGCGTTGGCTTCGAGGATCCACGTGGCCGCGGCATCGACCGTGTATTCGTCCTCGAACCAGAGAAACCCGAAGTCGGTGATGCACTCGGGGAAGTCCGGCTTGATGACGACATAACCCGGGATCATGCCGCCGGGGATGAAGGTGTTGTCGGCGCGATTGTTGCCGTACGCCACCCGCTTCGATTCCGTGCCGATGGCCGAGATATACGAAACGCTCGAGGCGGGGTGAGTGCCGAGGAGGTAGTTGGCGGCGCGAAGCGTATAGCCGGAACCGACGAGATCCGGAAACGCCTCGTGGAGGAAGTACATCTCCGCGCCGAACTCCGCCACCTGCGCCGAGCCGCCCCAGGCGCCGAGGGAGGGAGGTACGCCGAAGGGCGTGGTGGCCAGGTATCGGTTCAACTGCGGAACGAAGGCCTTCACCGCCGCTTTGAGGCGGGTCCGGTAAGCCGGATCGAGGTAAGGCAGCACGCGTACCGCCGACCAACCGCCGAAAGCGATCGCTTTCGCGGTCGAGGGAAACATCTTCTCGACGCGCCTCTTATAGGGGTTCGCGCCGTGTGTGGCGATGGTCAGCTCCACGGCGGCGGTCCATTCGGGCGCACCGAGGCCGAACTCTCGATAACCCCCCTCCCCCTCCAGGTAGCGCGGCAGATGCTCATGGACCGGGTGAGCCTGCGCCTCGTTCCAAAGCTTGATGGCCGCATCGAGGCATTCTTTCGACAGTCGGTCGTTCCAGCCCCGGAGTGTGCGGGAGGCGCTCGCCAGCGATGCCGCTGCGGCGTATTCCATGCCGGGGGATGTCATCGTCCAGGCCCATCGGGGATCCGGATTGTTGGAATATATCCCGGTTTGCGAGGCCGCATCGCCGATGAACGTATACCCGCGCAGGTAGGGTGATTGGATACCCGTGAAAGGATGGCCGACCGCGCGGATCTGCGCGAGCGTCTGCAGGACGCCGTGCGCCACCTGCTCGACGACATCCGGAATGCCATCCGGCCGGTGCATCTCGACCGAACGGGTCTTCTCGTTCACCGCAAGCTCGTCCCAGCCCATGTGGAAGGTCTCGTAGGCCAGGGCCAGGTTCTCGATCGTCGCGTATTGTCCGAAGGCATCGTTGTCGAAATCCCCCGCGTCGAACCAACCGCCGACGTTCAGGCCCGGGATGTGCTCACCGGGCTTGTAGGGAGACTCGGTGTCCGGACCCATCCAGTAGCCGTCGAAGTGCATGGTGTTGGGCGGCGCCTGCAGGGCATCGGTCATGTGCGCAATGCCGTGCCACACTCGGTAGGCATCGCGCACCGACACGTGATCCATCTGCACGGCGAGGAAGCCGTCGAGCGTCCTCTGCCAGGTCCTGTCGTAGACGTCCCGGGCGATGGGAAAGACGTCGGTGCGCCGGCCCGCGTATTCGATCACGTACAGGCCGGGATTTTTGACGGCGGAGAAATCGAATCTCGCGTAGTCGTAGCGCAGCCACGGCACCGGTGCGGACACGGGACCTTCGAAGACCCTGCGGTAAGCCCCGTCGCTCGAAAGCCGCAGCACCGTCGCGGTCCTTGGGGCCTTGAACCTCCGGTCGAGCTCGATCACCGCGACCTTGGGAAAGTCGGTGGCGTATCCGGCCTGGCTGTGCGCGATCACCGGCGGCCGGCTCCAGCCGGGAATGTAGCTCGGCCGGATGTGCCAAACCACGGCACCCTGGGTCTTACCCGCGGGAATCAGCGTGCGCAGCACATACCAGCCGTTCTGCGCCTCGTCGCGCCCGTCGTAAAGAAGAAGCGCGCCGCTCTCCGAGCTGACGCTGATCCGATGGAGCGGGTCCTCCACCGCCATCGTGATGCTCTTGCCTCGCGCGAAAGGAAGCGGCTGCGTGTAGCCCTTGGCCCGGTGCCACTGCTGCACGTACCAGGGCGCCTTCGGGTCCGCCGGCCTGGGCGCAACGCTGATCATCCGATCCTCCGGAGTGCGCGGGAACACGCCGAATACCTTGCCGTCGATTTCGTAGGACCTGTCCATGTATATGGAGGGCAGGAACTCGAGATTGAAGCCCGCCCGGCCGAGCAACGTCGCCGGCAGCGGCCGGTCGAGATTGACGCTCACCCGCACGCCACCCGGCTCGGCGGCGACGACCACCTGGTATTTCAGGTGAAATGCGGGATAGGAAACGCGCGCGGTGAGGCGCTCGTGTTGCTTGTCCGCCTGGCGCGCGATGAGGTGCGGAACGAGGTCCCATTGCTCCGGTGTCGGCAGCAGACGCACGCTGCCGTCGGTGGCGATGCGTGCCCCATGCAGGATGATCTGCATGGCCGAGTCCTTCTGGTCGAAGAAGACTGGGCTGTACGTATCACTGTACAACATGACGCTGACACCCGGCGCATCGAGGTAGCCGTTGTCCGTGAGGTGCATCGTCAGCGCGGCGTCGGCCTCGCCCGCTCGCGAGCCCGTCATGGCCGAGGCGGCGAGCATCGTCGCCGCGAGGAGGATCACCGATCTCTTCATGTCGTGCCCGACGGACGGTAGCGCTACCAATTCTGCTATCATAGCGCAGCAGGCTGGTCACTGAAGGGGAGCTGCGCATGACGATCCCGTTCCGCGTGTGGCAACCGGCAGCGCTCATCGCAACCCTGGCGCTGCTTGGCGCGAGCGCACCCGCCACCGACGCCGCGACACCGGCGTACCTGGACACCAACCTGCCGGCCGCCGAGCGCGCCGCCGACCTCGTGCACCGCATGACGCTGCCGGAGAAGGCATCGCAGCTCGTCAATGCCGCTCGCGCCATCCCGCGGCTCGGCATACCGGCCTACAACTGGTGGAGCGAGGCTCTCCACGGGGTGATGGTGAACGGCACCACGGAATTTCCCGAGCCCATAGGCCTCGGCGCCACCTTCGACGTCGCAGGCATCCACGAGATGGCCCACGACATCGGCATCGAGGCCCGTGTCGTGCACGAGCAGGCGGTGCGCGCCGGCGGCTCGAGCATCTTCCACGGCCTCGATTTCTGGGCGCCCAACGTCAACATCTTCCGCGACCCGCGCTGGGGGCGGGGACAGGAGACCTACGGCGAGGATCCGTTCCTCACCGCGCGCATGGCGGTCGCCTATGTCACGGGAATGCAGGGCCCGAACCCACGCTATTACCTCGCGATTTCCACTCCGAAGCACTTCGACGTGCATAGCGGCCCCGAGCCCACGCGCCACTTCGCGGATGTCGATGTCAGCCAGCACGACCTGGAGGACACCTACCTGCCGGCGTTTCGCGCCGCGATCCTCCAGGGTCACGCCGGCTCGGTCATGTGCGCCTACAACGCCATCAACGGCGCGCCCGCGTGCGCCAACCGGTTCCTGCTGCAGCATACCTTGCGGGGAGCATGGCAGTTCCAGGGCTACGTGGTCTCGGACTGCGATGCCGTTCGCGACATCTTCGGCGGCCATCACTTCCGCCCGACCCAGCCGCAGGCGTCCGCGATCTCCCTCGAGCGGGGAATGGACAACGAATGCGCGGACTTCCCGCAATTCAGCGCGGCCGACCGGGCCGGTGACGCCGATTACGCGCCATTCATCGAAGCCGTTCAGGAGGGTTATCTCTCCGCCGGCGCCATCGACACCGCCCTCATCCGCCTCTTTACCGCGCGCATCCGTCTTGGCATGTTCGATCCGCCCTCGATGGTGCCCTATAGCAACATCCCGCCGAGCGAGCTCGACAGTCCCGCGCACCGCAAGCTCGCGCTGCACCTCGCCGAGGAGTCGATGGTGCTGCTGAAGAACGACGGTGTGTTGCCGCTCGAGCACGTCAAACGCATCGCGGTCGTCGGGCCCCTGGCTGATCAGACGGCGGTGCTGCTCGGCAACTACACCGGCACGCCGACGCATACGGTGAGTTTCCTCGCGGGACTCAGAGCCGAGTTTCCCAAGGCTCACATCACCTACGTGCCGGGGACTGCGTTTCTCGCAACCCATCCGCGCCATCCGACTTTCCCCGCGAACGAGGCGCCCGATCCGGCGGCGGTTGCCGCGGCGCGCCGCGCCGACGTCGTCATCGCCGTCGTCGGCATCACGAGTCATCTCGAAGGCGAGGAAATGCGGGTCGACCTCCCGGGATTCCTCGGCGGTGATCGCACCAGCCTCGCCATGCCGAAGCCCGAGGAGATGCTCGTGCGGGCGGTGGCGGCCACCGGCAAACCGCTCATCGTCGTGCTCATGAACGGCAGCGCGCTGGCGGTGAACTGGGAGAAGACGCATGCCGCCGCCATTCTCGAGGCATGGTACGCGGGCGAGGAGGGCGGCGCGGCCATTGCGGCAACACTCAGCGGCAGGAACGACCCCGCGGGCCGCCTGCCCGTCACCTTCTACACGGGCATCGCGCAGTTACCCAATTTCGCCGACTACTCGATGGCCGGCCGCACCTACCGCTACTTCACCGGCAAGCCGCTGTGGCCGTTCGGATATGGTCTGAGCTACACGACCTTCAAGTACGGTGACCTCATTCTGCCCTCGGCTCCGATCAACGCCGGCGATCCACTGAATGCCTCGGTGAGGGTCACCAACACGGGCAAGGTCGCGGGCGATGAGGTCGTGCAGCTGTATCTCGAGTTCCCCGACGTGCCGGGCGCGCCGATTCGCGCGCTACGTGGCTTTCAGCGCGTCCACCTGGCGCCGGGCCGCGGCCAGGTGGTGCGGTTCCATCTGACGCGGCGCGCCCTCAGCATGGTTACCGATGCCGGCGCTACGATCATCGCGCAAGGCCGATATACCGTGTCGATTGGCGGCGGTCAGCCCGGAACGGGTGCGCCCTCGGTGAGCGGCACGTTTGCAGTGAACCGCCAGCTGACGCTGTCCGAATGAGGCCGGCCGGACCGCTGCGCCCTCATCACTCCCTCGACCCGCGGATGGCCTGGCGCGGGTAGGCGCGGGCGGCCCGGCCGCCTGCTATCGGCCGTGCCCGCCGCCGCGATTTTCCGGCGGCCGTTGCCCCTTCTGACCGCCACGCTGACCGCCACGCTGACCGCCACGCTGCGAAGCATGCGCCGGGCCGCGCGCGGCCGCAGCGCGTCCCTGGGGAGGCCTGAAGTTCCCTTGCGCCCTGAAGTTCTGTTGCGGCCTGAGGTTCCGTCGATATTGGGGCTGAGCGCGCCTCTGGGGCCGCTCCATCGGGCGCGCACCCCGCTCGTGTCCGCCACGATTCTGACCATTGGCCCACGAGGGTCGATCCGAGCGCATGGCCGCGGCACCGCGGGACGGCGTGTAACGGCCGCCCGCCGCTCGCGCGGCAAACGCGCCGCTGCCGTGGAAGGCGCCGGGTCTCGCGGTCGCGGCCACCGGAGGCCGACCGTGGTTGTAATCGGCGCGTAGCGAGCGATCGGCAAAGGCCATGCGCTGCTGCCGCTCCTGCAGTCCGGTCAAGGCGAAGCGGTGCTCGTGCTCGGCCACCATCTGTTGGCGGGTCGGACGGGCTCTGACTCCGCCCGGGCCGCCGTTGAAGCTGACATGCTCATAGGCCGTGTGATACACACCGGGGTGATAGTACACATGGTTCCCGAAGGTCGGCCCGACGCGCACGACCGCGCGGTTATAGAAGAAGTCGCGTCCGCGCCAGTAGCCGCCGTCGAAACCGACGCCGTCGTATCCGAAGCCGTACTGAACGCCGCCGTAGAAGCCGACCTGCGGCCCCCAGTAGCCCGCGTGCCAGAGGTAGACGCCCTCGTCCCAGCCCCAGTAACCCGGCGTCCAAAGCAGCCCCGCTTCCGGCGGCAGCACCCAGGTTCCCGGCACCCAGTAATAGGCGCCGTCATTCCACGCCCAGTAACCCGGCGTCCACATATAGCCCGGCTGCGGGCAGGGTGGCTGAACGTACACGGGAAGCGCGGGCGGTACGAGGTTCACCGATACGCCGAGGAAAACGCCGGCCGAGGATATGACCGGCAGCGCCGCGAGCGCGAGCGCCGGAATGAGACCACGAAGAAATCGGTAGCGCATAGAGCCTCTCTCCACTTTGCATTCAGACTGGAGCGGCGGGGCTGAACCGTCGCTGAACCCGAAACCCGCAGGCTGCGCGAGAAGCCCCGCGGTTCCTCCGAGCCAACGGCCGCTGGCGTCATTTGTTGACGGCGCTGCGCGGCGGGCCCGGTAGCGGTACCCGCTCGGCGCTAAAACCAGTTGTAGTTGAAGCTGATGCTGATCCGCTCGCCGGCGGCGGGGTTGGCCGGCACCTCGTGGCGCAGCCAGCTCTCGAAGAGCAGCAGACACCCGGCCTCGGCCGGGAACAGCACCCACGGCCGATTCTCCCTCGCCGCCTGCGGCAGACGCGGAGGGGCAGCCATCATGCGCTCGAGCCTCGGGTCCTCGACCTTGAGGCCCGAACAGCCGCGCGGAGTCCTCACGTAGTACGTTCCGCTGATGGTGGCAAGGGGGTGCAGGTGCAGGCCATGCGCCCTGGCGCGCGGCATGATGTTGACCCAGCAGTCCGTCATCGCGAGCTTGCGGCCTGAGAGATCCAACTCGAGCGAGCGGGCGAGGATCGCGACGTGCCGGTCGATCGCCCGCTCGAGCGCCGCGAAGGTCGGCGACAGACGGTGCATCCGATGCGCCGAGCCGTAAGAGGTGTAGCCGCCCGGATAGTTCTTCGCCGACCAGCGCCGGCCGGCGGCATCATCCCGGCTGAGCTGCCGGCACTCGCGCAGCAGCCGCTCGTTGCGTCGGGCGCCCGCCGAGGCCGTGAGGCGCGCCGAGTACACGCGTGTCGGAAAGAGCTTGTGCACGCTCATCGGCCGAGTATAGGTAATCTCGGCCGTGAGAGCGCTAGGATGCCCGTTCGAACTGCTGCAGCTCGGTGCTGCCCTTGAGCGCGGAGAGAGAGGAACTGCCGCCCGAGACCGCCTGAGTCACTTCATCGAAGTATCCGGCGCCGACTTCCCGCTGGTGTTTCGTCGCCGTATACCCATGCTGCTCGGCGGCGAACTCCGCCTGCTGCAAAGACACGTAGGCGGACATCTGGTGCGCCTTGTAGCCCCGGGCGAGCTCGAACATCGAGAAGTTGAGCGCATGAAAGCCCGCGAGGGTGATGAACTGGAAGCGGTAACCCATCGCGCCGAGCTCCCGCTGGAATCGTGCGATGGTGTCGTCATCGAGCTTGCGCCGCCAGTTGAAGGACGGTGAGCAGTTGTAGGCCAGGAGCTTGCCGGGAAAGCGCTCATGAACGCTCTCGGCAAAGCGCCGCGCCTCCTCCAGATCGGGCTTCGCCGTTTCGCACCACAGGAGGTCCGCAAACGGCGCGTAGGCACAGGCGCGGGCGATCGCCTGCTCGAGGCCGGCCCTGACGTGGAAGAAGCCTTCGGATGTCCGTCCCTTGGCGGTATCGAGGAAGGCGCGGTCACGCTCATCGACATCGGCGGTGAGCAGATTGGCCGCCTCGGCATCGGTGCGCGCGACGAGGAGGGTAGGCACGTTGCAGACATCCGCGGCGAGACGCGCGGCGAGCAGCTTGGCTATGGCCTCCTGGGTCGGCACCAGTACCTTGCCACCCATGTGTCCACACTTCTTGGCCGAGGAGAGCTGGTCCTCGAAATGCACGCCGGCCGCCCCGGCATCGATCATCTGCTTCATCAGCTCGAAGGCGTTCAGCACGCCGCCGAATCCAGCCTCCGCATCGGCGACGATAGGCTTCAGCCAGTCGATGCCGCCATTGCCCTCGGCGTGATGAATCTCGTCCGCGCGGCGCAGCGCCGAGTTGATCCGCCGCACCACGGCCGGCACCGAATCCGCGGGATACAGGGACTGGTCCGGATACATCTGCCCGGAGAGGTTCGCATCCGCCGCCACCTGCCAGCCGGAAAGATAGATCGCATCGAGCCCGGCCTTCACCTGCTGCATGGCCTGATTGCCGGTGAGGGCGCCGAGCGCGTTGACGAAGGGCTTCTCGTTGAGATAGCGCCAGAGCTTTTCCGCCGTCAGCCGGGCGATCGAGTACTCGACCGGAATCGTGCCGCGCAGGCGCACCACGTCCTCCGGGCGATAGGCGCGCTCGATACCGCGCCAGCGCGGGCTTTCGCGCCAGGCGCCTCGCAGCTCCTCTGCAGTCGGAAGGGAACGGGTCGCTGTCATGATGGAGTCTCCGTCGGCTGTCAGTCGAGCAGCTCGTAGGCGGGAAGGGTCAGAAACTGATCGAACTCGTCCTGCTTGGTCATCTGCTCGAAGAGGCGGGCGGCGGTCGGGAACACCCCGTTCAGGAGTCTGACCGGACCCACCTCATCGTGAATGCGATCGATTTCCTCGCTGAGCAGCCGGTCGAACCGCTCGGGCGTAACTGGCACGCCGTCGCTCGTGCGCGCGCCATGACGCAGGCACTGCCAGAGCTGCGCCCGGCAGATCTCGGCGGTGGCCGCATCCTCCATGAGATTGTAGAGGGGCACGCAACCCGAGCCCCGCAGCCACGCCTCGATGTACTGCACGCCCACACGGATGCAATGGCGCAGGCCCGCCTCGGTGATCTCGCCCTCTGGCACCTTCAGCAGGTCATCCGACGCGACGCTGACCTCGTTGCGAAGCACGGTGAGTTGATTCGGTCCCTTCATCACGGCATCGAATGCGTCCCGTGCGATGGCCGCAAGGCCCGGATGCGCGATCCACGTGCCATCGTGTCCGGCGCGCGCCTCGCGCAGCTTGTCGGCGCGCACCCGCGCCATGGCCTCCTCGTTCGCCTGTCTGTCATCGCGGATGGGAATCTGCGCCGCCATGCCGCCCATGGCATGCGCGCCGCGCCGGTGGCAGGTCTTGATGAGCAGATCGACGTAGGACTTGAGGAAGTGCCGGTCCATGGTGATGCCGGCCCGATCCGGCAGCAGGAAATCCGGACGGTTGCGGAACTTCTTGATGAAACTGAAGATGTAATCCCAGCGCCCGCAGTTGAGCCCCGCGCAGTGCTCGCGCAGCTCGAAGAGGATCTCGTCCATCTCGAAGGCGGCGAGGATGGTCTCGATGAGCACCGTCGCCTTGATGGTGCCGCGGGGCAGCCCGAGCGCATCCTGGGCAGCGAGGAAAACCTCGTTCCAGAGGCGCGCTTCCAGGTGACTTTCCATCTTCGGCAGATAGAAATACGGACCCGTGCCGGCGCGCGCGAGCGCCTCGTGATTGTTGGCAAGGTACAGCGCGAAATCGAACAACGCGCCGGAGACCGGCTCGCCGTTGACGAGAACGTGCTTCTCCGGCAGATGCCAGCCGCGCGGGCGCACGATGAGGGTCGCCGTCCGGTCGCTGAGCCGATAGATCTTGCCGGTCGCGGCATCGGTGTAACTGATCGTGCGCCGGATGGCATCGGCGAGGTTGACCTGACCGCGCACGATGTTCTCCCACGTGGGCGAGCAGGAGTCCTCGAAATCCGCCATGAAGCAACGCACCGGCGCGTTGAGCGCGTTGATGATCATCTTGCGGTCCACGGGACCCGTGATCTCGACCCGCCGGTCCTCGAGGTCCTCGGGCACCGCGCCGATGCGCCAGTCGCCGGCGCGCACGTCCGCGGTCTCGCGCAGGAACTGCGGCAGGGCGCCGGCATCGAGCTCGCGCTGGCGGCGCTCGCGCGCGGCGAGCAGCTCGAGTCGGCGGGCGTTGAAGCGCCGGTGCAGGTGGGCGAGCAGCTGCAGCGCAAGCGGCGTCAGAACCTCCGCGGATCGCTCGATCCGCGGTCCGATGACTTCCACCGGGGAGCCGGCCGGCTCCCGGGAATAGACGAGCTCGTCGGGTCTGGCGTTCATCGGGGGAGCAT
>JBAUOO010000260.1:0-5305 GCA_049579785.1 Steroidobacteraceae bacterium | reverse complement strand
ATGTAACTCTGCCAGCCTGGAAAACTAATCATCCGAAATCGGCCGTTGGCTTCCACAATTTTCCTGAGAGATACGGGCTCCTTGTCGTCGGCACCACCGCCGGGGAGAAAGACGATGGGATCGCTACCCGTCATTCAGCAGCTTCCTTACACAGCGCGACATCGGTCGCAATGACTTTCGCCGTATATTCCGCGCCCACAACAAACCGAAAAAGCGGTCCAAAGCTCATGGCGGCAATGGGCCCCACGAACCGCAATCCGGCTACTGAGGATTCAAAGCGTGGGCTTAGCTTCGGTGCGCCATGCAAATGGTCAATTCCCGCACGTAAGCTCGCGTCCAGGAAATCAAGCCCATTCACGTCGACTCTGTAGCCTGTACCAGCGATTACATGATCCACCGTTAGCGTTCGCTCACATTGCTCGCCTTGCCGACGCAACCGCAGCACAACACCCTGGGGACTCTCCGTGGTCTCGACTATTGTCGTGTTCAACTCGGTGGGTACGACACCTTCTACCCGGGATCGCAGCCACCACGCGCCCTCTGGCGGCAAATGAGTGTTGACAAATGGAATTCGCCAGTAATCCGGCACATGGTACAGCGCTCCAGGATAGCGAGCCAAAGCCCAAGCTTTAGGGCCAGTTCCCAGACCTGATATTGGTGAGCGTAGTTTGCGCCAGAGACTGGCGTCGTGGGAGACGCGAGTCTGCCAGAGAATTTTGTTATCGCGAATCAAGAGCGATGGCTGAGCTCCGGCCTCGTATAGTAAAGCGGCCGCCTCGAGAGCCGACTGCCCTGCACCAACCACGGCAACCCGGCGCCCCCTAAACGTTGAAAACCTTTCGATCCGGGAAGTATGGGCGCAAGCATTCACTGACAGGCGGGTAAACTCCCGTGGTATTCGGGCAAAGTGAGTGAGCCCGGATGCAATTACCACATGTCGTGCCGTGCACAATTCGCCGTTTGCGAGCACGATCTCGAATCTGCGCGCTCTCTTGCGGACCTGAACCGCTTCGTGAGGCTCCACCCAAGGAACTACTTTTTCATAAAACCAATTGCCGTAATTCGCGAAGTCCGCGATTGAGCATGGTTCGAAGGTCTCGAGCCCGCGCGGACTACTGTAGTCTGCGAAGGTAAATCCCCGGGCAGGCGATGATATGTTGGTCCCGAAGCAATACGACTTCAGATATCGCTCGCCGCCGGCGGCCGCAATTTCAGACCAAAATTTCATGGGCGGGCCAAAAATACGGTGCTCCACTCCCCGGGCGGCGAGGTGAGCCGCAATCGACAATCCGTAAGGGCCGGCACCAACGATAGCAACCGAGACCTCATTCACGGCCGGACATCCACCGAAGGGGCAATGGGATCGGCATTGACTCTCGGCGTAAGACGTAGAAATTTTGGTATTGCGCGCAATCCGAGCCTGATCTCCGAAACCATGTGTACAAATCCGGGCAATGGATCGTCATCGTCCTTGGCTACGTCGACGGTGCGCGCGGCGTTCGTAGCGAGCCATCCTCGCCAGTAAGCGGCATCTGCTTTCGAGACTCGGTGGGTCAACGTGCGTGCGGCTAATATGGCGCGCAAAGTAAAGCTGTCGCACCATACGGTCTTGTCATCTTCCGGCTCGGATTGAGCCGCGGCGACCGCATCGCTAAGTGGCTGGTATCTGCCGAGCGCCTCGAGACACGCTAGCCAAGGGAGGGGCATTCCCCGGCGAATATCCAACGCAAGTTGGTTGAACAATCGCGGATTGAAGTCGATGACGGCCCACGAGTCGTTGAACCTTATGAATTCTACCTCAAAGATTCCGAAATAACTGAGCTCGGCGCAAAGAGCCCGGACCGCTCTGGAAAGATCAGGGTCATCACTCCGAGACTCGAAACAGACTCCGACACCCATCGGGTGGGACCGCTGATAGACCTTCGCAGAGCATCGTGTTACAAACAACTGTCCGGTGCGATCGATATAACCTGAGATGGAGCAAACGCCTTCGCTTTCGTCGCCGGCGAATTGTTGCAGAAATGGCATGGAGGAATCCTGGTCCACCGCCAGCGATCCCCGTCGCGCCATATGTGTGCGAAGGAACCTCGTGTACGCCGAGGGAAGATCTTTGGAGGCGCGGACCAAAACGCCTTTGTGATTTATCGCCTCGTAAACATGAGTGCGGCGCTTAATGAGAATCGGATAAGAAAGGTCAGGAGCAAGGCGTGCGACCTCATCAGGGCCTGTTGGCTCCCAACTTGGGAGAGCGGTAAGACCAGCCCTTTTTGCGGCATCGGCCAGCAATTTTTTGTCGAGGATGCGCCTCATCGTTTGAAGAGGGGGTTGAAGGAGGCGGAAGCATGCGCCAAGGTCGCTTGCATACTTTGTGTAAACCCATGCGGTCTCGTCCGATGTGGGCAACAGCACCTGGCCAGGTTCTGCCGTTCCAATAGCCAGTAGGCGCTCTATGAATCGCTCATGCTCGTTCTCAGGTGGGCCGAGAAAAGAGCGCTGTACATGCCGAGACCAGGCTGCCGCCGATGGGCGAGCATGCCCGCTGGAGATCACATTTACGATAAATCCGCGCCTGGCGAGACAGCGTACGGCGGCAAGCGTTCCGCCATACGCCGGGGAGGCAAGAAGTGCGGAGGCCCTGTCGGGTGGTTCTATCACTCTAGGTCGCCCTTCTCACCTTGCCCCCGGAACAGTATTTAGCGGCCGAACCTGCTTTCAAGGATACCGCTTGCGCGAAACCGGGGGCGCCGGTTCACCAGAACGGCTGCTGATAAACGCATGCCTTGCCGAGGGGCTGGCAATGAAGCCTGATGACGCGGGCGGTGGTGCGCCTACGCGAGAAGCGGGTGACCGATCTCCTGGAAAGCCGATCGAGCGGCAATCGATCGCAGCCGGGTCGCCGCCGCGATGAGCCGGCTCAGGTTCCCCCTGCCGTTGCTTGAATTCGCCGGATTGCGATCGACCAACCCTCCAGAACGAGTCGGCAGGGTGGATCGCCAGCCACGGATGGCCGGCGCCGGTGATGAAACCGGCTCGATGCTGCTCATGGGCCGGAGTGTCGTGTTCGTTTTCCGGACGCGAGCAGCAAGGCATGGAGGGGTTCGCATTATGTGACCGGTGGCACGCACGAGGGGAGCCAAAGGCTTTACACTATGTTGTAAAGGAGGGCGACAGTTGCTTACCAGCAAACTTACGGGTAGGGCGGCGCTCGTCTGAGCCGCACGAGGGTCCGAATGGCCGCGGAAATTGTTCGCCGAAAGCTGCTCATTCTGGAGAACGACCGGGCCCTGCGCCGCGAGCTCGAGGGGATGTTCTCCGACCTCGATGTCACCACCGGGGAGACCTCGGAGCAGGCGCTGGTGCTCGTGCGCCGGGTGGATCCGGACGTCGTGCTCTTCGATCTGGGCGCCGCGCGCCAGGCCGCCGTGGCGGCGCAAAGCCTGGATCTGCTGCGCCAGATCCTGCACCTCTCGCCCGACACCAAGATCATCGCCATGACCGAGCACGACGCGCGCGAGCTGGCCGTCGCCGCGGTGGGCCTGGGCGCCGCGGACTTCTACTACAAGCCGCTCGATGCCGGGGTGCTCTCCATCGTCGTACGTCGCGCCTTTCGCATCCGCGAGCTCGAGGAGGAGAACTTGCGACTGCGCGAGCGCACGGGCGCCATGGCACTCGAGGGCATCATCGGCGCGAGCGATACCATGCGAAGTCTCTGCCGCTCGGTCGAGAAGGTGGCGCCCACCGGCGCCACGGTGCTGATTCTCGGTGACAGCGGCACCGGCAAGGAGCTCATCGCGCGCTCGCTGCACCGGCTTTCGGCCCGCGCGCATCAGCCCTTCGTCGCCATCAACTGCGCCGCCATTCCGGATACGCTGCTCGAGAGCGAGCTCTTTGGCTACGAGAAGGGCGCCTTCACCGGCGCGGCCAAGCGCACCGCGGGCAAGCTCGAAGCGGCCAATGGCGGCACGATCTTCCTCGATGAGATCGGCGAGATGCCCGCCTCCTTGCAGGCGAAGCTGCTGCGGGTGCTGCAGGAGCGCACCGTGGAGCGCATCGGCGGGCGTGAGCCCATTCCTCTCGATCTGCGCTTCCTCTGCGCCACCAACCGCAAGCTCCAGGAGCTGATCGGCCATGGCGGCTTTCGCGAGGATCTCTATTACCGCATCAGCGAGGTCACGATCTCCGTGCCGCCGCTGCGCGAGCGGCAGGGGGATAGTCTCCTCATTGCGCAAGTGCTGCTGCAGCAGCTGTCGGAGCGGTTCGGCAAGCCGACCCGCGGGCTCGCGCCCGATGCCATCCGCGCCATCCAGGCCCATCCCTGGCCGGGGAACGTGCGCGAGCTCGAGAATCGCCTTAAAGGCGCGGTCATCATGGCCGAGGGAGTGGTCGTGACGGCCAATGATCTCGGCCTCAAGGACCCTGGAGAAGATCCCGAATATCTCAACTTGCGCGTGGCGCGCCAACGCGCTGAGGTGCAGGCGGCGCGCCAGGCGCTCGCGGTGGCGCGCGGCAATCTCTCGCGCGCGGCGGAGCTTCTCGGCGTCACGCGTCCGACGCTCTACGATCTCATCGAGCGCCACCATATCGATGTCTCCTCCTTCGGCCGCAACGTCGCCGCTGCCGAGCCCGAGACCAAATCGGTCGCGCTCGAGCCCGAGGCGCCAGCACCCTCGGCGCCTGTCCAGACCGGGATGGCGAAGTAAATCGCAGCGGATGCTCGTCTCGCCGCGCTCCCCGGCGAGCGTTGCAATCCATTGACATATCTTCATAAATTTCCTGTTCCGGCTGAGCCGCCCGGGGCGTGATCGGTGGTACCCTGCGCGCCCGGAACACCAGAGGCCCCTGGGTAGTCCAAGTGGGCGGTCAAAGGTCCGACCCGAATGAGTCCTGACGCCATCGAACATCCCACTCTCGACCGCGAGTCGAGCCCGGGCACTCCCGCCCGACATTCGCCGGAGGTCATTCGACGCCGGCGCATCCTGTGGCTCGCCGGGCTCGTGGTGCTCATCGCCCTCATCGCCTGGGTGATCCATCACCGGCTCGCTTCCCAGGCCGGGCAGCCCTCCTTCGCCGCCATGATGGGCGGACCGCTGCCGGTGAGTGTGGCCAAGGTGTCCACCGCCGATGTGCCCGTGGTCGTCGATGCGCTCGGCACCGTGACGCCGCTTGCCACGGTGACCGTGCGCCCGCAGGTGACAGGTCCCATCGTGCAGATCGCCTTCAAGGAGGGACAGACGATCGCCAAGGGGGGGCTCCTCGCGGTGATCGATCCCCGGCCCTACCAGGCGGCGCTCGATCAGGCGGTGGG
>JBAUOO010000259.1:0-2189 GCA_049579785.1 Steroidobacteraceae bacterium | reverse complement strand
TCTCGCTCAGTCTGCCAGGCAAGCGCTCGAGTTGAGTTCCTGCTTTGAAAGGGATGTTTCACCGCTGCCGCTGTCACAACTCGAACTTGATGCCCTGGGCGAGCGGCAGCTCCCGCGACCAATTGATGGTGTTGGTCTGGCGACGCATGTAGGCCTTCCAGGCATCGGAGCCGGACTCCCGGCCGCCGCCCGTGTCCTTCTCGCCGCCGAAGGCGCCGCCGATCTCGGCGCCGGAGGTTCCGATGTTGATGTTGGCGATGCCGCAGTCGCTCCCCGAGGCGCAGAGGAAGAGCTCGGCGTGCTGCAGGCGGTCGGTGAAGAGCGCGGAGGAGAGGCCGTAGGGAGTGGCGTTCTGCTGCGCGATGGCAGCCTCCACCGAATCGACGGGAATGAGGTAGAGGATCGGGGCGAAGGTCTCGCACTGCACGATGTCCCAGTCGTTGCGGGCGCGAATCAGCGTCGGCTCGACGAAGTGTCCCGGACCGGGAAGGGTGTGGCCGCCATGGAGGATCTCGGCGCCGGCCTCGCGGGCGGCGGCGACCGCGGACTCGAAACGCTCCACCGCCTGCGCATCGATCAGAGGTCCCATGAGTGTCGCGGAATCGAGTGGATTGCCGATCCGCACTTGGGCGTAGGCGCTCGCCAGGCGGCGCTCGAGCTCCGCCGCCACCGCTTGATGGACAAAGACGCGGCGGGCGCTGGTGCAGCGCTGGCCGGCGGTGCCGACGGCCCCGAAAACGATCGCGGGGACGACGAGATCGAGGTTCGCCGTCTCATCCACGATGATGGCGTTGTTACCCCCGAGCTCGAGGAGACTTTTGCCGAGGCGGGCGGCGACGCGCTCGCCCACTTTGCGGCCAACAGGAGTCGAGCCGGTGAAGGAGATGAGAGCGATCCGACGATCGTCGACGAAACGAGTCGCAAGCTCGGTCCCGCCATCGATGAAAAGTTGGAATACGGGCGGCAGCCCCCGGCCGAGGAGCACGCGGTTGCAAAGCTGCTGCACGGCGATCGCGGTCAGTGGGGTCTTCGGCGAGGGCTTCCACACCGAGACGTTGCCGCAGATCGCCGCGAGGAACGCGTTCCAGGACCAGACCGCGACCGGGAAGTTGAAGGCGGAGAGAATGCCGACCACGCCGAGCGGATGCCACTGCTCATACATGCGGTGACCGGGACGCTCGGAGTGCATGGTGAGTCCATAGAGCATGCGCGACTGGCCGACGGCGAAGTCAGCGATATCGATCATCTCCTGCACCTCGCCCAAGCCCTCGGCGAGGATCTTGCCGTTCTCGAGCGAGACCAGGGTGCCGAGGTCGGTCTTCACCCGGCGCAGCTCCTGCCCGATCAGGCGCACGACCTCGCCGCGCCTCGGCGCCGGTACCCCGCGCCAGGCGGCCGCGGTCTCGAGCGCGGAGGCGATGACCGACTCGTACTCCTCAGGGCCCGCGGGCCGCACCTGCGCGATCAGGGTGCCGGTCGCGGGATTGCGCACGCTCAGAAGCGGCGCCTCGCGGCTGCTCGCCCAGCCCTGCGTTGCGGACCAGGCGCCCGGATTCAGCGGTGCGAGCTCCAGCCTCCCGAGGAGGCTGTTGATGTCGGATTCGCTGCCGGTCATCGCGCCGCCGCCTTCTTCTGACTCCGCTGGTGTCCGGTCTTGCCCGAGACGATGACTTCCGCGGAGACGTCCTTGCTGCCGCCCTGCGCATAGTGACGCCCGAAGCGGTTGGCGAGAATGTCGGTAAGCCGAAACTCCTCCTGCGCGATGAACCCGTGGTAGCGCTCCGGGTGTTCGAGCACGAGATCGACGACCGAGGTGATGCCCGCGGCGGTCGTCACCTGGATCGCGGACCAGAGCCGCCCGGCGATGAGCTGCGGGTAGATCTTGTTGACGTAGTTCTCCTCGCGCAGTTCCCCGTCCTGTGTGCCCGTGACCGCGGCGTAGACGATCACGACATCCTGCAGCGTCTGCGGCACGGCGTTCTCGAGAATGCGCTTCAACGTGCTCCGATCCTGATTGAGCTTGAGGTCATTCATCAGCAGGCGCATCTGCTCACAGTGCCCCGGGTAGCGGATCGTCTTGTAGTTCATCGATTCACAGTGGATCCCATGCGTCTCGGCGAGCGATCCGAGTCCACCCGAGGTGTTGAACGCCTCGTAGAGCGTCCCGTCGATCTCGATCTCCTCCATCC
>JBAUOO010000258.1:0-31238 GCA_049579785.1 Steroidobacteraceae bacterium | reverse complement strand
GGCAGGTGCTGGCGGTGCTCGCCGGCGCTGAGGGCGAGGAGGGGGTCAAGTCCGGGCTCGCGGCCGCAAATCTGGACGCACAGCTGGACTCGTGGCGGGATGCGGCTCGTGCGCTCATCGCGCGCGGCTGGCTGGTCGCGATCGAATCGACCGCGGCCGCCTTGCCGGCGAGCCCGGCAGGGCCGGGGCCGGCGGCCGTCACGGTCAGAGCGGGCCCCGAGCCGAACGAGGAGCAGCGTCACGCGATCGACGGCGTCTGCGGGTCGCTTGGCGCCTTCGGCGGCTTCGTGTTGCACGGCGTGACCGGCAGCGGCAAGACGGAGGTCTATCTGCGGGTCATCGAGCGTGTCCTGCGCCTCGGCCGCAGCGCTCTCGTGTTGGTGCCGGAGATCGGACTGACACCGCAGCTCGTCGGCCGGTTTCGCCAGCGGTTCGAGTTGCCGATGGCCGTGCTGCATTCGGGTCTCACGGATCATGAGCGGCTGCTCGCGTGGCGGGACGCCTTCAGTGGACGCGCGCGGATCGTTCTCGGCACCCGGTCCGCGGTGTTTGCGCCCGCCCGGGACCTCGGTGTCATCGTCGTCGACGAAGAGCACGATGCGTCCTTCAAACAGCACGAGGGCGGCTTTCGCTACTCCGCACGCGATCTGGCGGTCGTGCGCGCCCAGCGTTCGGGCGTCCCTGTCGTGTTGGGGTCCGCAACGCCGGCGCTCGAGACGCTGCAGAACGTCACGGTCGGCCGATACACACGCCTCGTGTTGACTCGGAGGGCGGCCGAGGCGGTGCCGCCGTGGATCTCACTGCTCGATCTGCGATCGACGGTAATGCGCGCCGGCATCTCCACTCCCGCGGTACAGGCGATCGGGCGGCACCTCGAAGGAGGTGGCCAGGTGCTCGTGTTTCTCAACCGCCGTGGCTATGCGCCCACGCTGCTCTGCACGGCGTGCGGCTGGATCGCGCCCTGCCGCGAGTGCGATGCCCGCCTGACGGTGCATCTTTCCGCCGGGCGGCTGCGCTGCCATCACTGCGGAGCCGACACGGCGCTGCCCACGCGCTGTCCGCAGTGCGGGTTCGCGGTCAAGCCGGTCGGCCAGGGGACCGAGAGGATCGAGGAGACTCTCGCGACGCTCTTTCCCGGCATTCCCTGCATCCGATTGGATCGCGACGTGGTCAGGCGCCGCGGCGACATGGAGGAGGCCATGAGGCGGATGGCTTCAGGCGAGGCGCGCATCCTGGTCGGTACCCAGATGGTGACCAAGGGGCACGATTTTCCCAACGTAACACTGGTCGTCGTGCTGAATGCGGATCAGGGCTTCTTCAGCACCGATTTTCGCGCACCCGAGCGACTCGCTCAGACGGTCGTGCAGGTTGCCGGTCGCGCCGGCCGCGGCGAGAAACCCGGCGAGGTGCTCATTCAGACGGAATTCCCCGATCATCCGCTGCTCCTCAGCCTTCTTGACGGCGGTTATGACGGCTTTGCGTGCACGGCGCTGGCGGAACGGCGCCAGGCCTCCTGGCCGCCCTTCAGCCGCCTGGCCGCCGTGCGCGACTCGGCGAGGACCGCAGAGGCAGCGCTGGCGTTCCTGATGCAGGCACGCGAGGCGGCCGAGAATCTTCGCGCCGACGGCAATCCGTGGACGCGCGCCGTGCGGCTTCTCGGCCCGGCTCCCGCCGCGATGGCGAAGCGCGCCGGGCGATATCACGCGCAGTTGCTGGTCGAAAGCGCCGACCGTGCGGCGCTTCATCGCTTTCTCGATGCTTGGCTGCCGCTCCTGGAGTCGCTGGCGAGCGGGCGTCGCGTCCGCTGGGCGCTCGACGTCGATCCCATCGAATTGTTTTGACCGATTCCGGTAAGATTTCGGGTTCAATCCTCTGTGGATCGTCGACCACTTGAAACAGGAAATCGAGCAGCTCCTCGCGCGCGCAGTCGGCGCGCTCGTCGGCGGCGTGCTGCCCGGGCCGCCAGCGGCCGGGGCGCTCACCATCGAGCGCACGCGCGATCCGCAGCACGGTGATTTCGCGACCAACGCCGCGATGCGTCTCGCGAAGCCGGCGGGCTGCAAGCCGCGCGAGCTCGCGCAGAGGATCATCGCCGCCTTGCCGGCCAGCGCGCTCATCGCCCGCACCGAGATCGCCGGCGCCGGCTTCATCAACTTCTTTCTGACGCCCGAGGCCCATGCCCGCGAGCTGATCGCGATCCATGAGCGTGGGGAGCGCTACGGCCAAAGCAGCCTCGGCAACGGCGAGAAGGTGCTGCTCGAGTTCGTCTCGGCCAACCCGACCGGGCCGCTGCACGTCGGCCACGGACGTCAGGCGGCGTACGGCGCCACACTGGCCAACATTCTGGCCGCCGTCGGATTCGACGTCTCGCGCGAGTACTACATCAATGATGCGGGACGGCAGGTCGACATTCTCGCGGCCAGCACGTGGGTGCGGTACCTGGAAGCCTGCGGCGAGACGCTGCCCTTTCCGGAGAACGGTTATCGCGGCGAGTATGTGCGCGCACTCGCGCGCACAGTGCTCGCGGCCGAAGGAGAAGGGCTCAGGCGTCCCGCGGCAATCGTGCTCGCCGGCCTGCCGCCGGATGCGCCCCAGGGTGACAAGGAGGTGTACATCGACGCGCTCATCGCGCGCGCCCGTGATCTCATCGGGACCGAAGGCTTCGGCCGGGTGCTCGAGCGCTCGCTGACGGAGATGCTCGCGGACATCCGCGATGATCTCGGTCAGTTCGGCGTGACCTTTGACCGGTGGTGCTCCGAGCGCGCGATTGAGAAGAGCGGCGCGATCGAGCGCGCGCTCGCGCGGCTCGAGCGCGAGGCGCGCCTGTACCGCAAGGACGGCGCCACCTGGTTCCGCGCGACCGAATTCGGCGACGAGAAGGACCGCGTGGTGGTGCGCGAGAACGGGCAGAAGACCTATTTCGCTTCCGACATCGCCTACCATCTCGAGAAGCGCGAGCGCGGCTTCCAGCGTCTGATCGACGTCCTCGGCGCCGATCACCACGGCTACGTGGCCCGCGTGCGCGCGGGACTCCTCGCCATGGGCGAGCCCGGGGATTGCCTGGAAGTCAGCCTGATTCAGTTCGTGAGCCTGTTCCGTGGCGGCGAGAAGGTGCCGATGGGCAAGCGCGAGGCGCAGTTCGTGACGCTCCGCCAGCTGCGCGAGGAAGTCGGCAACGATGCCTGTCGGCTCTTCTACCTGATGCGCAGCCACGAGCAGCCGCTCGATTTCGATCTGGAGCTCGCCAAGTCCCGCACCAACGAGAACCCCGTCTATTACATCCAGTATGCGCACGCGCGGGTTGCGAGCGTCATGAAGCAGCTCGAGGCGCGAGCTCTCGTGTTCCATCGCGCCGAAGGACTGTCGAGCGTCGGACTCTTGACCGCAGCGCACGAGCAGGCGGTCCTCGGCGCTCTGGTGCGTTATCCCGAGGTGCTGGAGCAGGCGGCGCTGAATCGCGCCCCCCACGCCATCGTGCACTACCTGCGCGAGCTCGCCAACACCTTCCATACCTACTACAACGCGCAGCAGTTCATCGTCGCTGACCCGGCGACGCGCAACGCTCGCATCGCGCTCGTGCTCGGAGTTCAACAGGTGATTCGCAACGGCCTGACCCTGCTCGGCGTCTCGGCGCCCGAGAGCATGTAAGTTCCGCAGCATGCCCCGGCTGACGACGCGCGATTATAAACGGCCCTCCCGCAGCGGCAGTGCCGCGCGGCTGAAGGAATTCGGCCTCGGCGTGCTGGTCGGCGCCGTGCTCGCCAGCGCCGCGTTCCTCGTCTCGGGGGCGCATGCGCGCCACCGGGCCGCCGCAACTTCCCGCGGTCACGCGGCCGGCGGCGCGCCGCACGCCCCGGCGCCCGAGAACAACTCATCCAAGGGGTCCGGGGCCGCCGGCGCTTCCAGTTCCGACGGACCATCGCAATCCGCCTCCGCGCATACGGGCGTGCAGGCTCCGCAGTACGACTTCTACCGGATGCTGCCGCGTTTCAAAGTCCCCGTTCCTCACGACGAGGATCATCCCGCTCACACCCCACCGCCCGTGACGGCCGAGCCGGCCCCGCGCCCGGAGGCATCAGGTGCCTCGTATCTGCTGCAGGTCGGCTCCTACCGTAGCAGCGACGAGGCCGACCAGGTCCGCGCCCGTCTGGCCCGCGTGGGGATCTCCGCACAGGTGCAGCGCATCGTCGAAGGGGAGACGACCTGGAATCGTGTGCGTATCGGACCGCTCACCGACGCCGAGCTTGCGCAAGTCCGCGAGCAACTCCGGACAGTCAACATCCACGCCCTGCTGATTCGCACCGACCGGTAGCGGGCCGCCTCAGTCCTCATCATGACGCGGCACGTGCGCGCTGACCTCCGCGGCGATGCCGTCGGGGTCGGCGCCCGCGGTCGGATAGGATTTCGACCACAATACCGAGCCGTCATTCGCCGTTATGATCTTGATGGTCAGTTGCTGATCGGGCGCGCTGCCGGACACCGCGCCATAGACGACGTAGCTCGACGCATGGGCGTGTCCCTGCGCCATGGCAGTCGATGCATCGAGCGTCGGCAGCGGCTGATCGGCCAGGGCTACCTGGCCATGACGGGCAATCGCGAGTTGCCCATACACCTGGGTAAACACGGCTGCCGCGAGCTTCTGCGCCGTGGCATCGCCCGCGCTCGCCGCGAAAGGAATGGCGAGCACGGGAGCAAAGGTGGACGAGTCGCCCTTGGCCGCGGCGGGGATTTCCTTGGCGATCTGCGTGAGCAGTTGCGTCGTATCGGCTGCCGTCCAGTTGCCGGGATGGCTCGCGCCGATTTCCCTGAGCTTCTCGGCCTGTGAGGAGGAGATCCTGGGAGAGCGATCGTGATCCGAGGGTGTACAGCCGCGCGCCATGAGCAGGATGGCGAGCCAGCAGTAGATGGCGATCCTCACCCACCGCGGCAAGCGCAGGAAAGCCGCCCACGCGGACTGGAAAAGCCAGCCCGCGACCTGAAACCAGAAGCGGACCCTTTGACCGGGCTCCTCGCGAGGAAACTCGGGAAATTCCTTACGGGTCTTGCCGCTGGCGGTCTCTGGCGACGCGGCCTCCGGCGCGCCCCGTCCCGGGTCGCCATGGGTCACTTCCCGGCTCACCCGTTGCCCCGCACGCCCTGCATCCGCCTCGGAGCGGCTCTCGGAGGGGGTGCCGACCAGTCGCCGGCAAAGCGCCTCGAGCGCCGCCGTCGGCTGCCCGTCAGGAAGCCGCAGCCACTGCACCGCGCGAAACTTCTCCGGGACACGCGCGCCCGCCTCGACCGTCGAATCGACCACGACCGGCAGCAGAAACACGTGATCGTCCGCCATGTCGAGCGTCCGCTCGACCGCCAGCCGCCACTCCCGGCGGAAATAGCCCTCATGACGCGCCTCGGTGTGGGACGAGATAACCGGCATGAAAAAGGTGCATTCGCGGATCTGCCGCCGGATCTTCTGGTCCCACGCATCCCCGCCGACCAGCTCGCTCTCGTCATACCATACTTCGAGTCCGAACGCCGGCAGAGCGTCGCGGATCACCTGCGCGGCGCGACGATCCTCCGAGGCATAGCTCAGGAAGACCGTGGGTCGCGGACGTATGGAGGATTCGGGGTCTGACATCGGAGTGAACTGTTGGGACTACTTCCCCGCCGCGCTCTCGCCCTCGCGCAGGTAGCGTCTCTCACCGCTCGCGGGGTCGTAATAAACCTCCATGGTATCTCCCGTCGCGGGGTCCACGAAGCGCTCACCGGTACGCTCCCATCGCGCGCCGGCCGGCGGCGCGGTGTTGCGATAGCGCCAACGCTCAAACGCGGTGCCGAGAACGACCACGGCCCCGATGCACACCAGGTTGATGCCCGCTCCTCGCGCGCCAGCCGCGATGAGAAGCACGCCGGCCGCGACGGCGATGCCTCCGAGCCCGAGGACGGTGGCACGCAGCATCAGCCGCTCGCCTTCTCCAGCACCACCGCCGTGCCGTACGCGACGATCTCGCTCATCGTCTGCCCGATCTCCGCCGAGTCGAAGCGCATCATGACGATGGCGTTGGCCTGCATGAGAGTCGCGTTCTTCACCATGCGGTCGACCGCATGCCGGCGCGCCTCCTCGAGCAGTTGCGTGTACTCGGTGATCTCGCCTCCGGCGAGCGAACGCAGTCCCGCCATGATGTTTCCTCCGAGGCCGCGGCTGCGCACCACGACTCCGAACACCTGACCTTTGACGTCTTTGACGCGATACCCCGGGACGTTCTCAGTCGTGACGACCAGCATGACTTCTCCCCTCGGTGGCAGCTGCGGTGATGTAAAGACCTTACGGCCCGCCCGGCCGCCGGCCCGAAGTATAGCCCAGGGCCCTCGCGTCGTGCCCGAGCGCCCGATCGCCGCGAATCCAGCCGAATCTGCGCGAACGGGTGTCGAAGATCCCCTGGTATCGCCGCACGCGGGGAGGCTACGCTGCCGCACGTAGACCCGCGCAGGAGTGACTCGGATGGCTCGCAAGAAAAACCGCTCGACGGCGGCGATGTCGTCGCGGGTCCGCTATCAGCTCGCCGTGGCCTATCTCAACGCCATGCTCGAAGATGCCGGCCCGGAGGAGTTGGCGGCCGCGCTGGGTCGCATCGCGCACGCCTCCGGCGGGGCGAAGTTGGCCGAGAAGGTGGAGCTCAGCGCCGGCTCGCTTTACCGCACGTTATGTCGCCGCGGCAATCCGGAGCTGCGGAGCGCGACCGTCTTGCTGAAGGCCATGGGCATGCGGCTCGTGCTCGAGCCGTTTCCCGGCGCATATCCGGCCTCGCGCAAGCGGATCCCGGAGGCGCCGCGGCACGGAACTTGCGTCGGCTCACCCGCGGGAAGATTTCAGAGAGACAGTCATGGGTGAGGTCATACATGTGGCCTTCGGCACGGAGCGCGAGTGGGAGCGGACTCGGGCGAAGACCGTCGACGGCCTGGTCGCGATCGGCTCGCTGTTCGGCGACGACGAAGCGCTCATGCGCGCCAAGGCCGACTGTGTTTACCAGATACTGCGTGAGATCGTGGAGGACGTTCCGAGCGTGCAGATCACCACGAAGCTACCTGAGAATCTGTCGACCGAACAGCTCGATCTGCTGACCGGCGCGATCAAGGAGGCGGCGTTGAAGGGCATCGAGATCGCGATGACCCACTCCGTGCAGGTGCTGATGGCTTCGATCTACGACCTCTGCACCTCCAAGCTACATGCGAGGCCTTCCTGACGCGGCTCGCCACGTGAAGGCAACCGTGATGTTGCGTGCGACGCCGCGCCCCAGCGATCAGCGGTGTTCCGAAGACTCATCCGCAGGAGCTCAAGGCGACGGGCAGGCTGCTGCAAAGCAGCAGCAAGGCCGTGCCCTCGGGCGCGAAGAGCAGGGCATTCGCGCTCCGGTCGAGCCCTCCTGGCGGGGGCTGGATCCGGCCGACACCGAGCTCCCGCAGGCGAGCAATGCGCGCGGGCATGCTGGCATCGCCGAAGACGAGCAACGGCTCCGCGAAGACTCGCGGCCGGTGCAGGGCGAGCTTCATCGCGTCACTTCTTAGGCTCAGATGCGGATAGGGCTGCGTCTGCTCCTCGTCCGCGGCGAATCCGAGGTTTTCCCAAAACTCGCGTACCCGGCCAAAATCCGCTGCCGGCATGCTCAGTGCCTGGAATTCGCCGCAGCTCGATGTCTCGAGCGCGGCGCGGGCCCCCGGCGAATACGTCCGCGCCTCGAGCATTCTCACCGCCTGGCCCGCCGGATCGCGAAAGCCGACCTCATGGAAGGCCTCGCTCCTGATGTTGACCGTGGAGAGCTCGACGCCCAACCGCTCGAGCGCCGGCACCTGGCCGGCGACTCCTGGATGCACGAAAGTCAGCGCTGGAGAGTCGAGTCGAGTCTGATGCAGCCCGATGCACACCCGCCCGT
The DNA here is from genome assembly GCA_049579785.1 of Steroidobacteraceae bacterium. Classification (GTDB taxonomy): domain Bacteria; phylum Pseudomonadota; class Gammaproteobacteria; order Steroidobacterales; family Steroidobacteraceae; genus 13-2-20CM-66-19. The sequence goes on along the minus strand of JBAUOO010000258.1, from coordinate 23,328 downwards.
CGGTGAGCACGCCATAGGGGTGCGGCCAGATATCGCCCGTCTGAGCCTGGCTGAACCCCAGCCGCTCATAGAACTCCACCGATGCGCGGATGTCCGCCGTCGCGATCCCGATCTCGAGGAAGCGCCCGAGCATGCTCAGGCGGATGTGCCTCGCGCGGCACCTGCCGGCCGCAATCCCAACTCCACCTGCGTCCATCCCTGGCAGTGCCTCGCGATATGGTGCGCGAGAAAGCGAGCATGCTCCGGGCGCGCATTGAGCGCGGGCACGTACTCGAAACGCTCACCGCCAGCGCGCAGGAAGTAGTCACGGTTCTCGATGCCGATTTCCTCGAGCGTCTCGAGACAATCGACCGCGAATCCCGGACATGCCACCGTCACGTCGCGCACTCCCTGGCCCGGAAGCTGCGCCAGCACCTCGCTCGTGTAGGGCTTGAGCCATCCGGCCGGGCCGAAGCGCGACTGGAAGCTGACGCTCCACTCGCCATCGCGCAGCATCAGCTCTTCGGCGAGCAGGCGCGCGGTCTTCTGGCACTTGCAGAAGTAGGGATCACCCCGATGGAAGTAGCGCTCCGGGATGCCGTGGAAGGAAATCAACAGATGCCGCGTCCGGCCATGGATCTGCCAGTGCTCGAGCACGCTCGCGCGCAGCGCATCGATGTACTCCGGCTGATCGTGGTACTCCGCGACCAGGCGCAGCTCCGGGAGCCAGCGCCAGCGGCCGAGCTCCCGGGCCACCTGGTCGTAGACGGCCCCGGTCGTCGCGCCGCAATACTGCGGGAAAAGCGGCAACACCAGCATCCGCTGCGCGCCCGATTCACGCAGGCGCGAGAGCGCGACCGGCACGCCGGGATCGCCATAGAGCATGCCGAGCTCTACCGAGAACGGTGCCAACATGCGCTGCGCCAGCGTGGCCGTCAGGCCGGCGCGCAGCTGTTCGGAGAGACTGAGCAGCGGGGAGCCGGATTGCGACCAGATCCTGCGGTACTTGCGCGCAACACGCCTCGGCCGCAATGGCAGGATGAAGCCGTAGAGGATCGGCAGCCAGAGCGCCCTGGGCAACTCCACCACCCTCGGGTCGCCCAGCATCCGCGCGAGGAACCGGCGGACGGCCCAGGGCTCGGCCGCCTGCGGCGTACCGGAGTTGACGAGCAGAATGCCGATACGCTCGGCGCTGTCACGATGAAAGTCGGGGGAGCTGATGTAATGCATGTCGGTCGGGAAGCCCTATCCAGATTGTACAGGCACAGGGATGTGCCCGGCCGCCGTAGGTGGCCGAGACGGCGCTGGGCCGGCCAGATGGCCGGATTCAACGCATTATGAGAGCCCGGTGCACAGGTATTTGAGCTCGGTGTAATCGAGAATGCCGTACTTGGAGCCCTCGCGCCCCATCCCGGATTCCTTGACGCCGCCGAACGGAGCCACCTCGGTGGAGATGATCCCCGTGTTGAGGCCTACGATGCCGTACTCCAGCGCCTCCGCCACGCGCCAGGAGCGCGCGAGATCGCGCGTGTAGAAGTACGCCGCGAGACCGAATTCGGTGGCGTTCGCCAGGCGGATCGCGTCCGCCTCGGTCGCGAAGCGGAAAAGTGGCGCCACCGGCCCGAATGTCTCCTCGCGTGCCACCAACATCTCGGGCGTGACATCCGTGATGACCGTCGGCTGGAAGAAAGTTCCACCGAGCGCGTGGCGCTTGCCGCCGTGCACGACGCGCGCGCCCTTTTGCACGGCATCGGCAATGTGCTGCTCGACTTTGGCGAGCGCATCGCGGTCGATCAGCGGCCCCTGCTCGGTCGGGCCTTCGAGTCCGTTGCCGATGCGCAGTCCGGCGACGGCGTCCACCAGCTTGCGGGTGAACGTCTCGTAGACCCCGGCCTGCACCAGCAACCGGTTGGCGCACACACAGGTCTGGCCCGTGTTGCGGTACTTGCTCGCGAGGGCGCCCGCGACCGCGGCATCGAGATCGGCATCGTCGAACACGATGAAGGGAGCGTTGCCTCCGAGCTCGAGCGAGAGCTTCTTCAGCGTGCCGGCGCACTGCGCCATCAGCCGCTTGCCGACCGCCGTGGAGCCGGTGAAGGTGAGCTTGCGCACGGCCGGGTTGGAAGTCATCTCCCCTCCGATCGCGGCGGCCCCGCGGCCAGTCACGATGTTGAGGACGCCGGCCGGAACGCCCGCGCGCGCGGCGAGCTCCGCCATCGCGAGCGCCGAGTAGGGTGTCTGCAGCGCGGGCTTGCACACGAAGGTGCAGCCGGCCGCGAGCGCGGGGCCGGCTTTGCGGGTGATCATGGCGGCGGGAAAATTCCACGGGGTGATCGCCGCCACGACCCCCACCGGCTGACGCAGCACGAGGATGCGCTTGTCGCTCTGGTGGCCCGGAATCACATCGCCGTAGAGCCGCTTGCCCTCCTCCGCAAACCACTCGATGAAAGCCGCCGCATAGGCAATCTCGCCCTGCGACTCGGCGAGAGGCTTTCCCTGCTCCGCGGTCATGAGGATGGCGAGATCCTCCTGATTCGCCATCATGAGCTCATACCAGCGACGCAGCACCGTCGCGCGCTCCTTGGCGGTCTTCGCAGCCCAGGCGGGGAAGGCCTGCTTCGCCGCCTCGATCGCGCGGCGAGTCTCGGCCACGCCCATGTCGGGGACCGTGCCGATGCGCTCGCCCGTGGCCGGGTTGAGGACCTCGCAGGAGCTACCGCTGTCGGCACCCGTCCATTCGCCACCGACATAGGCCCGCTCGCGCAGCAGCGCGGAGTCCTTGAGTCGCAACATCAGTCGCCCTCCCCGCCGTTCTCGTCGCGCGCCCGAGTCCCACCCTGAAGCCGGCTCGCGAGGAATTCGAGCGTGCGCCGGCGCGCGAGCGCCGCGGCGGTGGCGTCATAGCTCGCCCGCTGCTCGCAGTTGAAGCCGTGTCCCGCGCCGTCGTAAATATGGAAGATTCCCTCCGGATGCGCGGCCTCGAGCCGCTCGACGTCGCTGAGCGGAATGCTCTTGTCCTCGCTCCCAAAGTGATACATCACCGGACATTTGGGCTTCTTGCCGGTGTCCTGCGGCTTGCCGTAGTACACGACGGCGCAGGCGAGGGGCAGCTCGCAGGCCGCGCGGTAGGAGAGCGCGCCTCCCCAGCAGTAGCCGACCGTGGCGATGCGTCCGGAATGCTTGACGACCGCGACCGCGGCCGCCAGATCCTTCAGCGTCTGCTCCGGTTCGAGCTGCTGCGCGTAGCCGCGCCCCTGGTCGATGTCGGCGGGGCCATAGCCGAGCTCTATGCCCCGGCGGATCCGATCGAAGAATGCCGGCGCGATCGCGGTATAGCCTTCACCCGCGAAGCTGTCGGTCACCGAGCGGATGTGGCCGTTGATCCCGAAGATCTCCTGGATCACGACGATCGCGCCGCACGGGCGGCCCGGCGGAGCGGCGAGGTAGGCCTGGAACTCATGGCCGTCGCGGGCCATGAGGGTCGTGAATTCGCCCATGAGGGGAGAGTCCTTACGCGCGCAGATCGGGCCGAAAAGCATACCGCTTACGGCCCGCACGCGAAACGCCAGCGGCGAAAGAGCCGCTATCTTGGCCTCTGCCGCTCGACAAATGATAGCTTAGCGCCAGGGGCTGGCCCCTCCCGAGCCTCGGGAGCCGAGCACGCCCACTGGAGGTCTCGATGCTCGTCGGTACAGCGGCGCGGCGCGTCGCCATCGTGGGCGGAGCGCGGATTCCGTTCGCCAGAGCGCACACGGCTTACGCGACGGTCGGCAACCAGGACATGCTCACGGCGGTCTTTCGCGCATTGGTCGAGCGCTTCGGCCTGACGGGGCTGCGGCTGGGTGATGTCGCCGCGGGCGCGGTCATCAAGCATTCCCGCGATTACAACCTGACACGGGAGTGCGTGTTGTCCTCCGGGCTCAACCCGCAGACACCCGGCCTCGACCTGCAGCGCGCCTGCGGCACGAGCCTCGAGGCGGCGATTGCCATCGCCAACAAGATCGCGCTCGGCCAGATCGACTGCGGCATCGCGGGCGGTGTCGACACCATCAGCGACCCACCGGTAGTCTACCCGCGTGCTTATCAACAGCTGCTGCTCGCGAGCGCGCGTGGCAAGAGCCTCGGTCAACGCCTGACCCCGTGGCTGCATCTGCGGCCGCGCCATTTCAAGCCCGTGCTGCCCGCGGTCGTCGAGCCGCGCACCGGACTTTCCATGGGGCAGAGCGCCGAGCTCATGGCGCGGCGCTGGCACATCGGTCGCGAGGAGCAGGATCAGCTCGCGTACGAGAGCCATATGAAGGCCGCGGCCGCCTGGCGCGAGGGATTCTACGACGACCTCGTCGTGTCCTACCTCGGTCTCGCGACCGACAACAACGTCCGCGCTGACACCTCGCTCGAGAAGCTCTCGAGACTGCGTGCGAGCTTCGATCCGCGCGATGGCACGCTGACCGCCGGCAACAGCACGCCGCTCACCGACGGCGCGAGCGGGGTGCTGTTGGCGTCCGAGGAGTGGGCGGCACGGAGGAAGCTGCCCGTGCTCGCCTGGCTGCGCTACGGCAAGGTGTGGGCGGTCGATTTCGCGAGCGGCAAGGAGGGGCTGCTCATGGCGCCCGCCTATGCCGTGGCGGCGATGCTGCGCGATGCAGGACTCGCCCTGCAGGACTTCGATTACTACGAGATCCACGAGGCGTTCGCGGCACAGGTGCTGTGCACCCTGGCCGCCTGGCAGTCGCCGGAGTACTGCCGCGAGGCGCTGGGTCTCGAGGCGCCGTTGGGTGCGATCGATCGCAGCCGCCTCAACGTCAAAGGTGGCAGCGTCGCCATCGGCCACCCCTTTGCCGCCACCGGCACACGCATCGTTGCCACCCTGGCGAAGCTCCTGGCGGGCGACCCCGGCGCCAAGCGGGGCTTGATCTCGGTGTGCACCGCGGGCGGCATGGGAGTCACGGCGATCCTGGAACGCTGAGCACGACCCACGCCGGAGCGGAGATATATACTCGATCAGGGCGAGGGCGAGGGCGCGGGCCGCTGCAGCGGCCACGAACGCGAAGAACTAAAGACGTGCGCAAGCACGCAGCGAGGGAGGTCGGTCCATGGTCAGAGCGGCGGTTCGCGCCGGGCTCATTCTGGCGGCGCTGGTGGGAGGCTTCGCACAGGCGGCGGCGCCCGAAGTGCCCGCGGCGGCGTTTGCCGCACTGCCTCAGGTGAGCGACGTCGAGCTGAGCCCCAATGGGAAGCTGCTCGCCTGGCGGGATCAGAGCGGTCCTGTCAACAAGGTCATGATCTATGACATAGACACCAGGAGTTACCGGCGGTCGGTCACCATCGATCATCCGCTGGTGGTTCGTTCCGTCCTTTGGGCGGACGACGACACGCTCCTCGTGACCATGAGCCAGATGCAGCAGCTTCCATTGCAGCAGCAACGGCGTCGCTACACTTTCTACCGAACGATGTCACTCGACGTCAACACCGGGAAAACCTGCTTTTTGCTCATGGGAGGCGGCTACAGGGGGTTGGTGACGGGCGCCGAGCTCATCGCCTGGCACACGGCTCGGCCACATACGGTCATCATGTCTACCTGGGATTACTCCGCGACGGCCGCGCGCGAGCAAACCGGCACGCATATCTTCGATCAGCGGGCCGACTCCGGCTGGGTCGGCGAGCTCTTCCGCGTGGACACGCGCACCGGCAAGGGCACGGAAATCGACGAGGGCGGTCAGTACGCGGATGACTGGGTGGTGAATGCCGACGGTGATCCGGTCGCCCGCAGCGAGTGGCAGCCCGCTCATCATCAATATCTCGTCGAGGCCAAGTCGGGTCTCGGCTGGCGGCAGATTCTCTCGCGTCAGGATGCTACGGCGTGGACCCTGTACGGGTTGAGCTCCGATGGCAAGAGTCTCATCGCCACCGGTCCCGGTCAGGATGGCTGGGTGAGGCTGTGGGCCATCGCGCTCGATGGCGCCGGGGCGAAGCAAATATCACCGGACGTTCCCGCGGACGTGGTGGACGTCATTTACGACCACTTCTCAGGTGTACCCACGGGAATCAAGCTGGGGGGAATCGACCCACAGGTTCACTGGCTCGACCCGGCGACACAGGCGAGAGACGAGTCCGTCGCCCGCGCTTTTCCTGGACGGATCGTTTCGGTGTATGACCACTCGCAGGATGGCAGTCGCGTGGTGGCTGAGGTCGAGGACCGCTCCCATCCGCCCGTCTACTATCTGGTTGATTTCAAGACCCATGGCGCAACCCTCATCGGTGAGGCATACCCCGCGCTCGACAACGTGACCCTCGGCCCTGTCCGGACCCTCACGTACCCGGCACGTGACGGCACCGCCATTCCTGCGTATCTGACGCTGCCCCCGGGTCTGGCGCCAAGGAATTTACCGATGGTCGTGCTGCCGCACGGCGGCCCCGAAGCCAGCGACACCCCGTATTTCGACTGGCTCGCACAGTTCCTCGCCATGCGGGGCTATGCGGTCCTGCAGCCCGAGTTTCGGGGCTCGACCGGCTTCGGGGTGGCGTTCCGCCGTGCCGGGCGGGGCCAGTGGGGTGGACTGATGCAGGATGATGTGACTGATGGCGTGAAGGCCATGATCCGTCAGGGTGTGGCCGATCCTCACCGCATTTGCATCGTCGGCGGCAGCTATGGAGGATACGCGGCGCTGGCCGGTGCGGCATTCACCCCTAAGCTCTATGCCTGCGTCGTGAGTATCAACGGTGTGTCCGATCTTCCCGCCATGCTCGGTTACGAGAAGGGCCAACACGGCACGGAATCCGACGCGGTGGCTTACTGGGAGGGGGATATCGGCTCGCAGTTCGACAGCAAGGTGATCGACCACTCACCGGTCAATTCCGCAGCCGACGTCGAGGCGCCGGTACTCCTGTTGCATGCCATCAATGACACCGTCGTGCCGATCGCGCAGTCGGAGGAGATGGCGAAGGCGCTAGCCGCCCTGGGCAAGCCGGTCACGTTCATCAAGCTCGACGGCGAGGACCACTGGCTCTCCAATGCGCCGACTCGTCTCGAAGTGTTGGAGGACACCGACCACTTCCTGCGGCAGCACCTCAAGTAGCCGGCCGCACGAGGCATGATGGACGGCAATCCTTTCGACGAGACCGCAACTCTCCGTTCGGATGTCGGCGCGCTGCTCGCAGAGATGCCGCTCTTCAGCGGCCTCGATCCGGGTTTGCTCCGTGAGATCGCCGCGGTGGTCGAGTGGCTGTCCCTTCCCGGGGGCGCCAAGCTCTTCTCGGCCGGCGATCCGCCCGATGCGCTCTACATGGTGCTGAGCGGCTGTCTCGGCGCCTTCTCCGCCGATCCTGCACGGCGTCGCTTCCTCGCACGTATCGCCGCGGGCGAGATGGTGGGGGAGATGGGCCTGATTTCCGGTCGGCCACGCAGCGCGGACGTCGTGGCGTTGCGCGATACGGAGCTCGCCCGCATCTCGGCCCAGGCCTTCAACGAGGTGCTACGCGGCCAGCCCGAGGCGATGCTGCGCATCGCCCGGCTCACCGTGGATCGCCTCGCGCAGTCCCAGTCGCCCGCAGCCGCGGCGCGCAGCCGCGGCGCCTGCACGTTCACCGTTCTGCCGCAGAGCGTGGAGGTCGATTTCGGCGGCTTCGCCAGCCGGCTCGTCAAGGCGCTCGCGGAGCTCGGGCGCGCCGAGCTCGTCTGGAGCGTGCGCGCCAAGACCCACACCAGCCAGTGGTTCAACCGAATCGAAGCCGCCAACGATTACGTCGTGTACGTCGCCGACCCCACGCCGGACCGCTGGACCAAGCTCTGTGTACGTCAGGCGGACGCGTTGTTGCTGCTCGCCCGGGCGGAAAGCCCCGCCGGCAGCTGGAATGCGCTGCGCTGGCCGCACGATCACAGCATGGCGCCCCAGCGCTCGGAGCTCGTGCTGCTGCACGACAGCACGCTCGAGACGGGTGCCGCGGCGCGCTGGCTCGCGGACGTGCCGGACGTTCCCCATCATCACGTGCAGGACCCCGGTGACTATGCGCGCCTCGCGCGCGTGTTGACCGGCCGTGGCGTGGGGCTCGTGCTCTCGGGAGGCGGCGCGCGGGGCTTCGCGCACATCGGCATCGTCAAGGCGCTGCGCGAGGCCGGTATCCCGATTGATCTGGTGGGCGGCACCAGCATGGGGGCCATCCTCGGCGCCGGCGTGGCGCTGCGCTGGAGCATCGATGAGCTGACCGAGCGTTTCCGGCGCGCCTTCGTCGATTCGAGTCCGCTTCGCGACTATACGCTGCCCTTCGTGTCGCTCGTCTCCGGCCGCAAGGTGAGCACGCGGCTGCACGAGGCGTTCGGCGATCTCGCGATCGAGGATCTGCCGCTCGAATTCTTCTGCATCTCCTCCAACCTCACCACCGGTCAGACGATGGTGCATCGCCGCGGCACGCTGTGGCGCTGGCTGCGCGCCTCCGTTTCGGTTCCCGGAGTTCTACCACCCGTCGTGCATCGGGGCGAACTGTTGGTCGATGGCGCCGCGATGAACAACCTCCCGGTCGATGTCATGCGCGAGCTCGGCCGCGGGCCGGTGATCGGCAGCGATGTCGGCGCGGACCGGGCATTCACCGCGCGCAGCGACGAGATCGACGTCCCGTTGCCGTGGCAGCTGCTGCGTTGGGTCAAAGCGCGCCGTGAACGGCCCTCCATCTTCCAGGTTCTCTGGCGCGCCGGCATGGTCAACAGCACCGCGAGCACTGTCACTCACCGGGCGCAATCGGACCTCATCCTGCAACCGTCGCTCGCGGGGGTCGACATGCTCAACTGGCAGGCGTTCGACCGCGCGATCCAGGCCGGTTACGAATACGCGGCGAAGAAGTTGGAGCAGCTGCCCGCGGACTCGGCGGTGTTGAAATGCGTGGCGAGTGGCTGAGGCGCCGCGAGGCCGCGCCGCTCCTCGCTATCCTGACGCCGCCGCCACCGCGCCGAGTGCGCCGCGAGCGGTGATGGTGTCGTAAGCCTCTTGCAGGGGGCTCGTGAATCGCGGCTCCCGCACCAGCGCTTCGGCGAAGACGCCGGGCAGCGCGAAAAAGAGCGGCAGATCGTGGCGCGCATCGCCCGTCACCTGCCGGCCGAGCACCGTAAGTTGCGCCGCAAGGGGGTCGACGATTGCAACGCCGTCCGCGACCCGCGAGCGGACGAAATGCATCCACGCGGCGACGGGCAGGACCAGCCGCGCAGGCGGATGACCGAGACGCAGGGCATCGCCGATCGTGCCGAGAATCCGGATGGGAAGCTTCTGTGAGCCGTCCCACGCGATCTGCGCCAGCTGATGGCGCATGGCCGGGTTCTCGAACCGGCGCAGGATCGAGCGGCGGTAGGCGCCGAGGGCGCCGGGTATCGGCATGGTCAGAGTGGGCTCGATGTCCTCGATCATCAGGCGCTCGACGAAGGTCCGTAGGATCGGCTGCGCCATGGCTTCGGCGACGGTCTCGAGCCCTCCGAGCAGCCCGAGGTAGGCGAGACTGGAATGCGCGCCGTTCAGCAGGCGAAGCTTGGCTCTCTCGTACGCCGTCACATCGCGGCTCACCGTGATGCCAACTGACGTCCAATCGGGCTGCGCGGGAAAGTCGACCTCCTCCAGCACCCATTGCACGAAGCGCTCGCGCTGGACCGGCCAGGCGTCCTCGAGCCCCGTCGTCTGCGCGACCCGCTCGCGGAGCCTCTGGTCGGTGGCGGGGGTGATGCTGTCGACCATGGTGCGCGGAAAGCGCGCCGCCTCATCGATCCAGCGGGCGAGGCCCGCGTCGCATCGCGCTGCGAAAGCCAACACCGCGCGCCGCAGCTTCGCGCCGTTGTCGGACAGATTGTCGCAGGAGACCAGCAGATAGGGCGCGATCCCGCGCTCGCGCCGCAGCTCGAGGCCACGCACCAGCCACCCGATCAGGCTGCGCGGCGTCTCGCGATGGCGCAAGTCGTGCGCGATGTCAGGATGAGCGAGGTCGAGCTCACCGCCGCCATCGAGGCAATAGCCCTTCTCCGTCACCGTCATGGTGACCACCGAGGTGTCAGGATCACAGAGGCGGCGGCTCACCGCCGCGGGGCTTTCGGCGGCGACCAGCAGCTCGCCGATGGCGCCGATCACGCGCAGCGTCGGCGCCTCATCGAGCTCCACCAGGGTGTAGAGGCCGTCCTGGGGCACGAGCGCCTCGCGCAGCGAAGCGCTCTTGAGTGATACCGCGCAGATGGCGCGTGCCGCATCGCTCTGCAGCAGACGGTCGAAATAGAACGCCTGGTGCGCCCGGTGGAAGGCTCCTGGCCCGAAGTGCACCGTGCCGATGCGCGTCCGGGATCGGCGATAAGGGGGCCGGAGCAACTGCGCCGACCCACGCTCCAGCGTGCGCTCGCTGAGACGCACGATGCCTGCCGCGCGGCCCGCCGACCCGCTCGGTCCGCCCGGCGGCGATCTCACGCGAGGCTTGGCACGAGGACGGCCGAGGCCTTCATGGCGCGTCGTCTTTTTCCATCATGCGCTTGAAGGCGGGGCGGCTGGTGATGCGCGCGGTGTAATCCTTGAAAACCGGCGTCTCGCTCATCAACTTGAACGTCATCATGAAATTGATCGTGCCGCCGACCGAGATGTCGGCGGCGGAGAACTCATCGCCCAGCAGGTACGGGCGGTGCGCGAGCACCGAGTTCAGCACCTCCTCCACCTCACCCGCCTCCGCCCAACCCATCATGCCCGGCACATGCTTGACATTGAGCCTGCGCATGATCAACGCGGGCTCCAGCACTCCGGGGCGATAGGCGAGCCAGGAAAGATACTCGCCGCGCTTCGGGTCGCCCACACGCGGTCCGAGGTTCGCTTGCGGGAAGAGGTCGGTCAGATAGAGCGTAATGGCGGCGATCTCGAACACGCGCCGTCCGTCATGCTCCAGACAGGGTGCCTTGCCGTGTGGATGAGGATTCGCCGGATCACGGGCGCCGCTACCGTCAGCGCGGCGGATGTTGATGGTTTTCGTCGCGTAGGGAACGCCGAGCTCCTCGAGCACCCAGACGATGCTTCCCGAGCGCGACTTCGGCGCGTGATAGAGCGTAAGCATGGCCGGCCTCCTCGTACGGAAGCAGTGACTGTCGCATAACGGCAAAATGCACGCCAGTCATGGCCGAGCGCTCGGGCGATCGGTCGCCGGCATGCGCGCGCACTGGCGCTCGCGCGCTGACCGCGGGAGGTCGGCGCGGTCCGGCTAGGGGTGCGGTTGCCCGGTTCGCGGCTGCTCCCGGATCGGGCGGATCGGCCGGACCTCCACGCAACCCACTTCCGCCGGTGGAATCTTGGCGGCGATCTGGATGGCCTCGTTGAGGTCGCGCGCCTCGATCAGGTAGAAGCCGGCGAGCGCCTCTTTCGTCTCCGCGAAAGGCCCATCGGTCACCGACACGCGCCCGTTGCGCACGCGCACGGTCGTCGCGGTCGCTACCGGCTCCAGCGCCTCCGAGGCGATGCATTGTCCGCGCGCACGCAACTCGGAGTCACAGGCGAGGCACTTGCGGTCATCCATCTCACCGATCTTCTGCTCCTCGCCGTATACCAGGCACAGGTATCTCATCGCCGCACCTCACCGCCAGTTGGTTCGTAATGAATGACCGAACCCGGGGGGCCAGGATCGACACGGCTGGGCGTTCGCCGGGGCCAGGGGCCCGATTGCGGCCATTCAGTCTCCGGCGAGCTCCGCCAGCCGGCGCTGCAAGAACCGCCGCTCGGGATCGAGTTGCGTGAGCGCGAGCGTACGCCGGTACGCCTCGCGTGCCTCGGTGGACCTGCCGAGCCGGCGGCAGAGGTCGGCACGCGCCGCATGGGCCAGCCGGTATTCCGCCAGCTCGCCTCTCGCGAGCAGATGGTCGACGAGCGCGAGTCCAGCCGCCGGACCATCGCGCATGGCGATGGCCACCGCCCGGTTGAGCTCGACCACGGGCGTCGGCTCGACACGCAACAGCAGATCGTAGAGGTACACGATCTCGCGCCAGTCCGTGTCGGCGGCGTGGGCCGCTCGGCAATGGACCGCGCCGATGGCGGCCTGCAGTGTGTAGGGACCGAACCGGCGGGTTGCCAGGGCCCGCTCCACGAGTGCCACTCCTTCCGCAATCTGGTCGCGGTTCCACAGCGAGCGATTCTGCTCCTCGAGCACGATGAGCTCTCCGGCCGCCGAGCTGCGTGCCGCACGGCGTGAATCGTGGAGCAGCATCAGCGCCAGCAGGCCGATCGCCTCCGTCTCCGGCAGCATCTGGACGAGCAGCCGTCCGAGACGGATCGCCTCGCTCGCCAGGTCGAGCCGCATCAGCTCCGTGCCGCTGCTTGCGGTGTAGCCCTCGTTGAATACGAGATAGATGACCCGCAGGACCGATTCCAGGCGCGATGGCAACTCCCTCGGCGCCGGCAGTTCGTAGGGAATCCGCGCGTCGCGGATCTTGGACTTGGCGCGCACGATCCGCTGGGCCAGAGTCGGCACGGGTGTCAGGAACGCCTGCGCGATCTGCTCGGTCGTGAGCCCGCAGACCTCACGCAGGGTCAACGCGACCTGCGCATCGGCCGCGAGCGCCGGGTGGCAACAGGTGAAGATCAGCCGCAGGCGGTCATCCGGGACTGCGCTGTGCTCCTCCGGCGAAGCCTCGCTTGCGGCGGTATCGTGGGCGAGCGGATCGAACGACTCGAACCGCGCCTGCCGCCGCAGCTGATCGATGCTGCGAAAGCGCCCGGCGGACACCAGCCAGGCGCGGGGATTTTCCGGTAATCCCTGTTCCGGCCACTTCTCGAGCGCGGCGCGGAACGCATCGTGCAGGGCTTCCTCGGCCCGGTCGAAATCGCCGAGCAGTCGGATCAGGGTGGCGAGCACCGCGCGCGATTCGCTCTGATACACAGTCTCGATGCGCCGCTTGATATCCGTTTCGACCATGTGCGGGACGCGGTGTCAGCGGGAGCGGGGGCGCTGAGCCCTGTAGGCGCCCGGCGTCATGGCGGTCGCGCGCCGGAACTGACGGTTGAAGGTCGACAGGTCGCCAAAGCCACATTCCACCGCGATGGCGGCGATGCCGTCCTGCGAGCGTCGCAGCCGCACCGCCGCGCGATGCAGCCGCGTACGCAGCATGTACTGGCCGGGCGTGACACCGACCACCTGCTCGAAGATTCGAAGGAAGTGAAACGGACTGACCGCCGACTCGGCCGCCAGCTCATCCACCGACAACCGCGCCCCATGTTGCGCTTCGATGCGATGCAGCGCGGCGGCGATCCTGCGCTCATCCCGAGGTGTCGGCGAGCGCCGTGACCGCGAGGCTTTCCCCTGCAGGGCGGCGCAGACCGCTCCGGCCAGCCGCAGCGCCAGCTCCCGGAACTCCTCCGGCGCACCGCCTTGATCGCGCAGGGCCTGCGCGGCTGCGAGAACCGCAAGCACCGATGGCACGGGTGGCAACCGGGGCGCCTCGAGCGCGAGCCGTCTCGCGCCCGGCACTGCGCAAACGACGGACTCGAGAACCTCCGGCGAGAAATGAAATGCGAGGCATCGATCCCCCTGGCTGTGCTGATGGCCGCATTCGAAGCAGGCCCCCTGGTTGCCGAGCAGCAATGATCCGGGCGTCATCAGCGCCGAGCCTTGAGCGGTGCGATATTGGAAGTTGCCGTCCGTCACCAGGGCGATGCTGTATGCGCCGTGTTGCTCCACGTAGCGCGGATCACGCGGGCCGGACGTACACACCATATCGCTCACGTGCCAACCGGGTCCCGATGCCAGCAGTTTCGCAGAGAGCGGCATGAGCCAAGGATAGCAATTTTTCCCAAGCCGCCGGCGAATCGGACCTTTACCCTGAGCCTCGAGCTCAGGTCCGCTCAGCCCCATCACCGGAGAGCAGCCAATGATCGATCATGTTTCGATAGGCGTGCGAAACGTCGCGGCGAGCAAGCGGTTCTACACCGCCGCCCTGCAGGCCCTCGGCTATCAGTGCCTGAGCGACTCGCCCGAGTCCCTGGGTTACGGCGCGAGCGCGCCCGCGCTCTGGATCAACGCGACGGATCGGCCGGTGGCGCCGGACGCCCAATCAGGCCTGCACTTCTGCTTCAGTGCCCCAAGCCGCAAGTCGGTCGATGCCTTTCACGCCGCCGGTGTGGCATCCGGGGGCCGTGACAACGGGCGCCCGGGCCTGCGTACCGACTATGGCCCCGGCTACTACGCCGCCTACCTCATAGACCCCGACGGCTATCGCATCGAGGCCTACTTTGCCGAGGATTGAGTACGCGCTGCTTCGGAGTTGGAATCGCCGCAGCGGCGCTGCTCATGTCGAGAGAAAGCTCAATAGGGCCTGCTGCTCCGCGCTCAGCTGCTCCCGCGGGGTCACCAGCGCCGACTTGAGCGCCCGCCGACACGGTCGCGACTCATCCTCCACGTACTCCGCCGTTACCGCCGCAATCAGCCGCTGTACCCGTGCCAGACTCTCGCGGAACTGTCCCATCACCTGCTCCGCCGACACATGTTGAGAGATGTCGTCGAGCCAGCAGTCGTAATCCGTCGCCACCGTGATGACGCAGTACCCCAACTGCGCCTCGAGGGCCAGAAACGCCTCCGGCACATTGGTCATCCCCACCAGGTCCGCCCCCGCTCCTCGCAGCCAGAAACTCTCCGCCCGCGTCCCGAGCCGCGGTCCCTCGACACAGGCATACGTCTTGTCGTGATGGATCGGCTGCCCGATCGACTTCGCCACGCGCCCGATGAGCGCCGCCGTGTGAGCGCAGGTCGGGTGAGCCGTCGACACGTGCGCGACCAGCCCCTTACCGAAGAAGGTCGCGGCACGCAGACCCTTGGTGAAATCGAGATACTGCGCGGGCAGCGCCAGATCGCCGGGACGGATCTCCTCCCTGAGGCTGCCCACCGCGGACACCCCGATGACGGTTCGCACCCCCACGCTCTTCAGCGCCCAGATGTTCGCCCGGAAGTTGATCTCGCTCGGCAGCAGGTCGTGGCGCAGGCCATGCCGCGGGAGAAATGCGATGTCCCGCCCCGCCAGCCGGCCCAGCATGACGGGCCCGGAGGGAGGTCCGAATGGCGTCTCGATGTCGCTCGAGCGGGTGACTTCGAGACCCTCCATCCGGTAGAGGCCGGTGCCGCCGATGATGCCGATCATGGGGGAATCTCCGTTGCGCGGGCGCCCCGCGAGGCGGCAAGATGCCAGATGCGCAGCCCTCGCGGTAGGCTTACGGGTTCGCGCCTACCCCAGCGAGCGGCAAAGCAGTCAGCCCATGAGCAGCCCCGGCCTCGACATCGCCTTCGAGCGGCGCCTGTCCGCGCTCGTCAATTGCGGCCAGCCCGAGATCCTCCAGGGCGGCCGCAAAGGCCTGGAGAAGGAGTCGCTGCGCGTCACGCCGGAGGGGCGCCTCGCCCAGACGCCGCATCCGCGCGCGCTCGGCTCGGCGCTCGGCAGCGAGCACATCACGACGGATTATTCCGAGGCGTTGATCGAGCTCGTGACCCCGACGTTCACAGCGACCTGGGAGCTGTTGCAGTACCTGCTCGACCTGCACCAGTTCGTCTACCGCCACCTGGGGAGCGAGCTCCTGTGGGCGACGAGCATGCCGGGGGCGATCTCGCGGGATGAGGACATCCCGATCGCGCAGTACGGCCGCTCGCATATCGGGCGGATGAAGACCGTGTACCGGCGGGGGCTCGGGCTGCGTTATGGCCGCATGATGCAGGCCATCTCCGGCGTGCACTTCAACTACTCCTTCCCGCTGCCCTTCTGGGACGCCTACGCGGATTTGCTCAAGTCGCGGGAGCGGAACGCGGCATTCGTGTCGGCGCGGTACTTCGATCTGCTGCGCAATTACCGTCGTCACGGCTGGCTGGTGTTGTATCTGTTCGGCATCTCGCCGGTCGTATGCAAGTCCTTCCTCAAGGGACGCGACTACTCGCTTCGCAATTTCACCGCCGATACCGCCTACGAGCCGTACGGGACCAGCCTCAGGATGAGCGACATCGGTTACCGCAACCGCAATCAGGCGGATCTCACCGTCTCCGTCAACAGCCTGGACGAGTACGTTCGGGATCTGACCCACGCCATCACGACCCCGCATCCGCCCTACGAGGCCCTCGGCGTCAAGGTCGACGGCGAGTACCGGCAGCTCAATGCCAACATCCTGCAGATCGAGAACGAGTACTACAGCTTCATTCGCCCGAAGCGCGTGGCCCGCTCCGGCGAGCGACCGACCAAGGCGCTCAAGCGCGCGGGCGTCGAGTACGTGGAGGTGCGGGCGCTCGATGTCAGTGCCTTCGACCCCGTGGGCGTCAATCAGAACAAGCTGCGCTTCCTGGAAGCCTTTCTCGCCCTGTGCCTGCTGAAGGACAGTCCCATGATCGGGGCCGACGAGCAGCGCTTGTTCGATCAGAACCATCTCACCGTGGCCCGCCGCGGACGTGAGCCCGGGCTCACCCTCTGGCGCGACGGCGGGAATCTCCCGATGCGCGAGTGGGCGCGGGAGCTCATCGACTCGCTCACCGGTATCTGCGAAATCCTCGACCGGGGCGATGCCTCCCGACCCTATTCGGCGGCGCTCGCCGCCCAGCGGGCCAAGGTGGAGGATGTGGGGCTCACGCCCTCGG
Source organism: Steroidobacteraceae bacterium (assembly GCA_049579785.1). GTDB lineage: Bacteria > Pseudomonadota > Gammaproteobacteria > Steroidobacterales > Steroidobacteraceae > 13-2-20CM-66-19. The sequence continues at coordinate 6,756 of JBAUOO010000258.1, read as the reverse complement.
CACGCATGATGGAGGATCTCACCGACAGCGGAGAGCCGTTCTTCGATCTTGCCCTGCGGATGTCGGCGACCCACAAGGGCTATTTCCTCGATCTTTATCCGCCGAACGAAGCGCGCCTCAAGGAATTCGCGAGCGAGGCCGAGGAATCCCTCGCCCGGCAGCGGGCGATCGAGGCGGCCGATGAGGGCACGTTTGATGAGTTCCTGGCTCGATATTTCCGTGATTGACGTATCGCGCCCCTCTGAGACCCGCTCCACGAGGCCGGAACGCTGGCTGGGAAACCGGCTGGGAAGCTCTACCAAAATAGGCATTGCGGCATGATCGCACCTGACGGATTCTTCCCGGCATGAACGCACTCTCCGTCCGCGGATTGACGAAGACGTACAGCAATGGCGTGCAGGCCCTGAAGGGGATCGACCTCGAGGTCGAGCAGGGCGATTTCTTCGCGCTGCTCGGGCCGAACGGCGCCGGCAAGACGACACTGATCGGCATCATGACCTCGCTCGTCACCAAGACCGGGGGCGAGGCCGCCGTCTTCGGCCACGATATCGACCGGGAGCTCGAGGCCGCCAAGGCGTGCATCGGAGTCGTGCCGCAGGAGATCAACTTCAACATGTTCGAGACGCCGGAGACCATCGTCGTCAACCAGGCGGGCTTCTACGGCATTGCTCGGGCGGAGGCCCGGCAGCGCGCCGAGCGGTACCTGAAGCAGCTGCAGCTCTGGGACAAGCGCGACAAGATGTCCCGCGGCCTCTCGGGCGGCATGAAGCGGCGCCTGATGATCGCCCGCGCGCTGATGCATGAGCCGCGGCTGCTCATCCTCGATGAGCCTACCGCCGGCGTCGACATCGAGGTCCGCCGCTCGATGTGGGATTTCCTGCGCGAGATCAACCGGCGGGGGACCACCATCATTCTGACCACGCACTATCTGGAGGAAGCCGAGACGCTCTGCCGCGACATCGCGATCATCGACGGCGGGCACATCGTCGAGCGCGACCGGATGAGCAGTCTGTTGCGACGCCTGCACCTGGAGACGTTCGTGCTCAACACGAGCGCGCCGCTGACCGCCGCGCCGCGGCTGGACGGATATCCCGTACGGCTCACGGATGAGAACACGCTGGAGGTCGATGTCGCCAGGGGGCAGAATCTCAATGAGGTCTTCGGGCGCCTGTCCCAGCTCGGCATCGAGGTGGTGAGCATGCGCAACAAGGTCAACCGTCTGGAGGAAATCTTCATGCGGTTGGTCGAGAAGGGAGCCGCCGCGTGACAAAATCGTCTGGAACGATTTTACTCGGCCCCTCCGTGGGCCTCGGCCCTGCGGGCCCGCCCGGCGATGCCGGGCGTTCAAAATCCGCTCCGGCGGATTTTGTGGACGGCGGCAGCCGGCCCGAGGGGGTTTCCCGGTGAATTTGTCGTCGCGAGCGCGGGTCTCAGAGGGCGCAGGGACGGAGCCTCGCAACACGCCGGCCGAGAGCGCCACCCCGGAGCCCCTGCATCTGGGGCGCATTCGCTGGGTCGGTTTCAAGACTATCGTCATCCGCGAGTACCAGCGCATCGTGCGCATCTGGAGCCAGACCATCCTGCCCTCGCCCGTCACGGCGACGCTGTACTTCGTGATCTTCGGCTACGTCATCGGGCGGCGGATCGGCAGCATGGACGGATTCGGCTACATGACCTACATCGCGCCGGGACTGATCATGCAGGCCGTCATCAATAACTCCTTCTCCAACGTGGTGTCGTCGTTCTTCGGCGCGAAGTTCGGCAAGCACATCGAGGAGCTGCTGGTCTCGCCTCTGCCGAGCTGGCTCATCGTCTGCGGCTATATCGCGGGGGGCGTGATGCGCGGGATGATGGTCGGGCTGGTGGTGACCGCCGTGGCGTTGTTCTTCACCCATCTGCCGATCACCCATCCGATGATCATCGTCTGGTCCGCTATCCTGACTTCCGTGATATTCGCGCTGGGTGGTTTCATCAATGCGATGTTCGCCAAGAACTTCGATCAGATCAGCATCGTGCCGACGTTCCTGCTGGCGCCGCTGATCTATCTCGGCGGTGTGTTCTATTCCATTTCCCGGCTGCCGGGTTGGGCGCGCCATCTCTCGCTGGTCGATCCGCTTCTGTACATGATCAACGCGTTTCGCTTCGGGTTTCTCGGTGTGTCGGACGTCAACGTCGGCGGCGCCATCGCGATCATGGCGGTGGTCGCCGTGGGATTTTTCATCGCCGCGGTCGCGCTGATGGAGCGGGGCTCCGGAATTCGAGAATGAATCGTCGGGAACGATTCATGACGACACGCGGAGCGTGTCGGCCCGCGGCAGCGGGGCGAGGCCCAGGATGGGCCGAGTAGTGAGACCGCGCGTCGCGCTCGTCAGCGCGCGCGCCGCGAGCGGCCTCGACGAGGATCTGCCACCGCTCATCGCCGCTCTCGATGCGGCAGGTGCCGAGGCGACGGTCGCCGACTGGGACGACCCGCAAATCGACTGGGCGGCTTTTCGGCTCGCGCTGCTGCGCTCGGCGTGGGATTACCCGGAGCGCCTCGCGGAGTTTCTCGCCTGGGCCGAGCGGACGGCGAAGCTCACCACTCTCCTGAATCCCCCTGCGGTGCTGCGCTGGAACACCGACAAGCATTACCTGCGCGAGCTCGCGCGCGCCGGCGTGCCGGTCGTGCCGACGCGGTTCATCGAGCCGGCCGAGCACGGGCCGCGTGCTCTGGAGCGCTTCCTGCGCGAGCAGGACACCGCCGAATGGGTCGTGAAGCCCGCGGTCGGCGCCGGATCGAGGGATGCGGCGCGATACGTCCGCGGCGATGATCGCGCGGCGAGCGAGCACATCGCGCGGCTGCTCGCGGCCGGGCGCAGCGTGATGTTGCAGCCCTATCTCGATCAGATCGATGTTCACGGGGAGACCGCGCTCATCTACTTCGCCGGCCGATTCAGCCACGCGGTGCGCAAGGCGCCGCTGCTGCAGCGCAGTGCGTCGCCGACAGCGGCGCTGTTCGCGGCCGAGCAGATCACGCCACGGGTACCCGCGGCGCAGGAGCTGCAGGTGGGGGATGGCGCTCTGGCGGTGCTGCCGTTCGCGACGCCGCTTTATGCGCGCGTGGATCTGATCCGGTTTGAAGGCGGCAAACCCTGTTTGCTCGAGCTCGAGCTCACCGAGCCGTCGTTGTTCTTCGCACGGACTCCCGCAACCGCGGACCGGTTCGCCCGCTTGTGCATCGAGCTTACCAGATGCCGCCCAGAGCCACGGTGATTGCCTCACCGTTCACGGCCCCGGCCGCATCGCTGCAAAGGAACGCGATTACCCGCGCGACTTCGATCGGCTCGAGTACCCGCTTCTGCGGGTAGATCGCGGCGCGCTCCTCCCAAACCTGCTCGACGCTGATGCCGCGCCGCGCAGCCTCCGTGCGCGCCGAGCGCTCGGCCATTGCCGTTCGTACCCAACCGGGCAACACCGCGTTGGATGTGACTCCGAACGGCCCAGCGTCCTGCGCAACCGCGCGTGCAAGACCGATCACCCCGTGCTTCGAGGCGGTGTAGGCGCTGCCTGAGCGCTCGGCCTTCTCGCCGGCGGTCGAGCTGGTGAATACGAGCCGGCCGAAGCCGCGCTCGCACATGCCGCCCACCGTGAGTCGCGCGAGCTCGAACGGACCGTCGAGGTTGATGCGCATCGTCTCGCGCCAAACCTCGGGATCCTGCTCCCACACGAGCCGCTCGTGGGCCGAGCCGATGCCGTGGTTCACGACGAGCATGTCGATCGGCCCCAATCGTCGCTCGGTCTCGGCCACGGCGAGGGCGCAACCCTCGGCGGTGCCGAGGTCCGCCGCGACATGCTCGAGACCAACGGTCGCGAGCTCGGCGGCGGTGCGCGCTACGACCATCACGCGAGCTCCGGTCTGCGCCAGCAGCAGCGCCGCCTCGCGCCCGATCCCGCGGCCGCCGCCCGTCACCAACGCCACGCGTGCTTTCATCGCGGATCCCTCACTTGCTGCGCGCCAGGGCCGCCACACAGTCGACGAGACGCTCGGCCTCCTCGCGGGTGTTGTACATCGAGAATCCGACCCGCAGCAGCGCCCCGCCCGGGATGTTCAGGATCTCGACCGGCCGCGGTGCGTAGAAATCTCCGTCCCAGACGCAGATGCCGAGCTCGTCGAGCGATCTCGCGATGAAGCCGGGATCGAGGCCATCGACGGTGAACGAAACGGTGGGCGCGCGCAGCCGATCCGAGAACCCGACACCCCACAGGCGAACACCACGCACCTCCTCGAGGGCCGACCAGAGATATTCGCCGAGCTTGTGCTCGTAGACGGAAATGGCTGCGACGGCATCGTGAACCCTGTGCCTGCGGGTGGCGCCTCGCCCAAAGCGCGCGAGGTAGTCAATTGCCGCCCCGACACCCTCGATCGCCGGATGATTGAGCGTACCCGTCTCGATCCGATACGGCGCGGCATCGTCCTGGACCACCAGTTTGTCGGTCGGCAATGCGTCCAAAGCGCCCGGACGCGAATACAGAATGCCGACATGCGGGCCGTAGAACTTGTAGGCCGAGCACAGCAGGAAATCCGGGTCGAGTTGCTGCACGGTCACCGGGAAATGGGGCACATAGTGCACCGCATCGAGTATCAGCCACGCGCCCGCGTGCCGTGTCAGCTCGCGCGCCAATGCCAGCTCGTTGACGGTGCCGATGGCATTGGAGGCGCACCCCAGCGCGAGCAGTCTCGTCCTCTCGCTGACCAGTTCGCGCATCCGCGCGTAGTCCAACTTACCTGTCGGCAGTAATGGCACCTCGCGCACGACCGCTCCGCGCTCCCTGAGCGATTGCCAGGGACCCCGATTCGCTTCATGGTCCAGCTGCGTGATCAGAATCTCGTCACCCGGGCGGATCGTCCGGCCGATGGCGCGCGCCAGGGAGAAAGCGAGTGTCGTCATGTTCTGGCCGATGGAGATCTGCTCGCATCCGCGCGCATCCAGAAGATCCGCCACCGCGCACCGTGCTTCGAGAACTCTACGGTCCAGCTCCGCCGACTGCCGGAAGTTGCCATGCGTGTTCACGTTCCGGTGGGTATAGCAATCCACCATGGCCTCGATGACGGGTTGCGGCACCTGCGTGCCGCCGGGCCCGTCCAGGAAGGCCACCGGCTGGCCGCCGACGGTGCGCGACAACGAGGGAAAATCCCCCCGGCACCGATGGCACGTTTCCTCGTCGAAAACGGCTGCGGATTGCATCGTCATTTGAAAATGATACCTCTTGTAACGAGTTCCTCACGAATTCGTCATATCGCTGAAGCTTTCGTCCGGCAAGCTGCCCTCCCGGAGAGACTTATGCCGCAAGCGCCAACCTCCTCTTTGGGTGTCTGGTTCGCACGGGTCGACGCCGCCGAGTACCGGATCTGCCGCAGTCTGAACCAGGGAGCCGCTTTCCCCCTTCCGAGGCTGATTTTTCAGGTCGCCAGCCGTCTCGGCGACGGCATCGTCTGGTACGTGCTCATCCTCGCCCTGCCGGCTCTCTATGGTCGCGAGGCGCTGCGCCCGGCGGCGGTGATGGCGCTCATGGGGGCGCTCGGGGTCATCGTCTACAAGGTGCTCAAGCGGCTGTTCGTTCGCGAGCGGCCGTTCATCACACATGCGGCGATCGATCCCGCGATGCCGCCGCCCGACCGCTACAGCTTTCCCTCGGGCCATACGCTGCACGCGGTGTGCTTCACGCTGCAGGCGAGCGTGCATTTTCCGCAGCTCGGCATGGTGCTCATCCCGCTCGCCCTGATGATTGCCGGCTCGCGCGTCGTGCTGGGTCTGCATTATCCGACCGACATACTGGCCGGGGCTGCCGTGGGAGCATCGCTCGGGGTCCTGGGACTGTCGCTGAGTTGATACGCCAGGGGGCTGCGTACGGCTCGGTGCTCGAGCCGGCAAATTCCGTTGCACGCCTCGCACAGCGCATGTAAGACTCTGGCGCATGGCGCAGAAGCGGGCCTTGATCGTCGACGACTCGAGGTCGGCGCGTCTCTTTCTTGCGCGTATCCTCGAGAAGCACGACATTGAAGTCGACAGCGTCGAGAGCGCCGAGGCGGCGATAGGCTATCTGGCGAGCCGGCGGCCCGACGTCATCTTCATGGACCACCTGATGCCGGGGATGGACGGCTTCGAGGCGGTGCAGGCCATCAAGAACGACCCGCGCACGGCCACCATTCCCATCATGATGTACACGTCCCAGGAAGGGGAGGTCTACCTCGGGCAGGCGCGCGCCCTGGGCGCGATCGGCGTGTTGCCGAAGCAGATCAAGCACGCGGACGTCTCGAAGGTGCTCTATCAGCTTCATCTGATCGTCGACCGGCGAAGCGACGAGCAGACGACGTTCGAGCCGCTCGAGTCGATCATGCCGGGTGAGGCCGTTGCTTCGCGTCCGCACGCCGCGCATGCGCATGGGCCTGCGCCAGGCTCGGCGGCCGAGGCTGACTCGCTCCATGGGCCGTCCTCGCTCCGGCGCTGGCTGCAGGCCAATCTCGACGTGCAGGCGGAGCGCATCGTGGCCGAGATCCGGGCGCTGCAGTCGCCGCCGCGCGGACCGAGAGGCTCCGGCTGGCCGGTGGGCCTCACGGTGCTCGCTTGCGCCTGCGCCCTGCTCGCGAGCGCCCTCTGGTGGGGCGATCACGCTCGATTGCAGGCCGCCCGAGCGGAACTCGCACAACTTCGCCAAGCCATCACCGCACGAGCGGCCGCGGGGCCGGCGCCGCGGGCCGCGGCAGCGACCGTCGAA
>JBAUOO010000257.1:0-10719 GCA_049579785.1 Steroidobacteraceae bacterium | reverse complement strand
CCTATGAGCTCTTCCGGCAATGGTTCGAGCCTGAGCTGCACACCGTTCTGACGGATCTCGGTCAGGGAGCCATCTACGACGATGAGTTGTAGCGGCCTCTGGCACGGAATGGAGAGGGGCTTACTGCGAGGGATATCGAGAGTCGCCCTACTGGAACCTGCCACCGTGGCCCCATCGGGCGCCGGAGCCGCTCACGTGTCCTGACCCTCACGCGTAGGCTAGGGGAATAGTGACCGCTGGCTGCGCTGGAGCGGCCGTAGCCAGGGGTGGCTCGGGTCGTTCGGACAGATTTCCCGTAACAATTCGGAGCCATTCCGGTCGAGATGACGGATCAGATCGCGCCGCTTCACGGTGGGCTTTCTAGCGGGTGACGGGAGCGGCTCCTTCACGACTGCGTGCCCCTTGATGGGCTCTTCAGCCAGCAGGCGGTTTGCATCCAGGACTAGCCTGACCGCCTCCTTCAGGTTCTCGCGCGCCTCTTGGAGCGAGGCACCTTGGGTGTTGGTTCCCGGAAGCTCCTCGACGAAAGCTATGTACCCCCCGAGCACTTCTTCAAATACGGCAGTAAATTCCATGGTTAGCCCACCCGGTGGGACGTCAGCGTATGATATCGCAGCCTGCGAGATCCCGGCGCCGCTAAGTGAGATCGCCCGTGCGCGCACCGTCAGTCCGGAGCGAAGGGATGGCCGGTGCTCGAGCTATCAGATCTCTCCCTATGGAATCCGTGTTCAACCAAACACTTCGCGTAGCACTTCAGGGCGCCGTTTTGCGATGGCCAAGAGCGAGCGCGCAGCACCCGAAGGCTTGCGGCGTCCTTGCTCCCACTCCTGCAACGTCCGCGCGGAGACACCGAGCACGTCGGCGAACCTCTGCTGCGAAAGACCCGAGCGCATACGAGCCTCGAGCGCCTCGGGAATCTCGATCCGGTGCTCACGAGCTGCGCGTCCCGCCCGGACCTCCTTCATACCCCGCCGGATTTCAGCGGCGATGTTTCTCTTGGCGTCGCGCGCCAGGAGCGCCCTTTCGCTCATCTTTGCCTTTGCCATGAATCTTCTCCCGGGCTTTCGCCATATCACCGGCCGGAATCGACGCCCGCTCGCTCTTGGCGTACATCGTCAGCAGCCAGATCTTGTGCTCGTCAAGACGACTAAAATAAATCACCCGCACCCCGGCGCTCTTGCCGCCTCCGCGAAGCGACCAACGGACCTTTCGACAGCCACCTGAGCGTGGCACCACATCGCCGGCATCGGGATTAAGCGCCAACCATGCGCAGAAGTCGCCGAATTCCTCCGCTGTCCAGTAGTCCGGCCACAGCTTGGAGAATTCGGACGTCTCGGCAATGGTCAGCATCCGAGAATGCTACGGCAGTGACGGATATCCGTCAATGCCGTAACGTACACGGCTCGTTCCCGCGATGAGTGAGCGGGCGCTATCACCAACCATGGCTTGCAGGATGGCGCGGCCGGGGCATGACGGCGGCTTGGCAAGGCCTTGGCAAGCTCGCTCTGGCAAGCCGTTGATTCCATTGGCACGCACTGTCCCAATTTGTCCGCCTAAGTGTCTGATTTCTCGTCAGAATCTTGTCTTGCCAAGGTTGGGGTCGCGAGTTCGAGTCTCGTTTCCCGCTCCAGATTTCCTTTAGATACCGTTACTTAAGCCGCGACACGATTTTTCGTCAGGAAATTCTCAGGAAATATTTCCTGAGACCCTAGCGGCTTGGTCGCCCGATAGACGGCAGGCGCCTCTCTGACGAAGCCATCGTGCTTCGGCACGTAGCACGGAAGCATCATCTCGACGCGCAGCACCTTGCAGGCGTGGCCCCTCTGGTAGGCGCGCGTCATGTCTGGATCCGTGTGCGCCATCAATTCCTGAACGGCGGCCACCTCATAGCTGTCGCGTAGAAGTGCGATGAGAGCGCCCGAATCTCGTGCAGGTCGGCATCTGCCGGACGCTCGCTCCGTCGAAGCGGTGAGTGTGATGCTGCGCGAGGTCCCGAGCCTTCCGGAAGGCCTTCGACCACTGTGAGGAAAACGACGATGACCTGGACTTCCTTAAGTCTATCAGCTCTCATGAGTTGCTACGGGGAGCGCCAGCACCGTCTCGCCGGGGCCCTGTTGGCGCTGCTCCTTCTCCCATTCCCTGCGCTTGGCTTCACGGCTCAGGTCGCTGACACCGGCCCCGCTAAGGCCAAGCTGTCCACCGTCACGATTGAAGCAGCGCGGGAACACGCACTGCGTCTCAAGGTGGACCACTTTGTGACATCGGTGGTCGTTCAACCGTGGAATGATACGCTTTATCGTTGGAACGATCCGATCTGTCCCTTGGTGGCAGGGCTGCCGAAGGCATTCGGTAAGTTCATCTTGGAGCGCATCTCGAAGGCGGCCCGTGACGCACACGCCCCGCTCGCGGGCAGCGTGTGCAACCCGAATCTGTACGTAGTGGCCACTGATGATCCCGATCAGCTCCTCAAGATGTGGTGGAAACGTGATCGGCAAATGTACAACACGCAATTCATTGGAATCGAAGGAGTTAGGCACTTCATCAATTCCACACGACCTATCCGCGTTTGGTATAACACGTCCTGGGGATGCGGCATGGGAGCTGCGGCGCGGCCGCCTCCGACAATATCTGTCAACAGCTTTGCCTTGCCCGGCGTATATGCGCCACCCGGGTGCGACCCATTTAATGATGTCGATACGCACCTCACCTTTGGGACCATCCACTCGGACATTTCAACGGCGATAGTCGTGATCGATGGCCGTCAAATGAAGAACATCACGATTGGACAGATGGCGGATTACATCGCTCTGGTCGTCTGTTGCAGCCGGGCGCGTCGCTCGGTGCGAGCAGCCTTTATCTTTGCATCGATCCCTTCGGTCGACATCGGTGGAATGCCCGCAGCCTCGAGTGCGGGTGCGATGGCAAGCAGGCGATCCCAGGCGGCGCGCTTTTTGGCTTGATCGCTCAGGAAATCGATGAAATCCTCGACCTCGGCTCGCTGCTCGGGCGCGAGCAAGCGCAGCTTCTCGATGAGCATTTCGTCACGGCGTGCGTGCATGGGAGAAGGGGCCGACAGAGCCGTGCTGTTGCCTCTTCAGCTCGCGGCGATCGCAAGAGGTCTGACCCACTTCAAAAGCTGCGCAAGGAAGGCTTTTCGAGCCGCAAAAATCGCCAGGTGCCCAACCTGTGGAAGTACGATGAATTTCTTCAGCGGTGCATGGATTCGCTCGAAGTATTTGCGAGCGAGCGCGGTCACCGCCAAATCATCCTGCGCGCCCTGAATGAAGAAAATCGGAACCTTGAAATCCACGCCGAGCTTCGGCAGATCATCCTGCATGATGGAGCTCCACATGAGGCTCTGGGAGAAATTCGCACCCTCCTCGATGTACGCAGGCTCAGTTTTTCCGCCGCGAAGCGCCGCCCACAGGCCTCGGGGCGTCGGATCGAGCTCGTTGGCCCACCGGATCCATACCCACTTCTTCGGTGTATCCGGATAGGGTGGCGGTCCGACTGCCTCGAGCTGCCTCGTGGCAAGCGTGTTGTGTAGCCTTTTGGCGCGCGCAAGCAACAGCGGATACGCGACTTGCGCATCCTGCTCGAGATCGACGATCTGCCCCGTTCCGACGTAGGCCGAGAAAAGATCCGGTCGCAGTTTGATCATGTGGATGCCCAGAATGGATCCCCAGGAGTGACCCAGCAGGATGATCTTCTTCCCGTGAAGATGCCGGCACAGGTATTCGGCAAGTTCGATGCCGTCCTCTGCCATCCGCTTTATCGTCATGCGCGGCGCAACAGATCTTCCGGAGCGCTCGAACGTCTTTCCCTCGCCGCGCTGATCCCACATCACAAGCGTGAAATTCCGTTCCCATGATCGATAGGCGGGTGCATACGGAATGGTCGAATAGCCCGGACCTCCGTTCAACCACAGCAGAACCGGATTGTCGCGGCTATCGCCGCGAATCTGCACCCATTGCTCGATTCCTCCGATCGGCACATATCCGCTCTCATCGACCGCACGGCCGTTTGCCCAGGATCGTGGCGAGCACAGGGCGGCTGCACAGCCCGCGAGCCGCAGAGCCTCGCGGCGCGAGAAGAGGGCGCTGTTGATCACCTGTCAATTATACGATAGCCGTACTCAACGACAAAAAGGATGGTTACGGGTCCGAAGTCCGGATCTATGGCGTTGAAGCCTCAAAGAGACGGCGCGCGCACCTACATCTGGAAATCCGGGATGTCACCCGCAACCAGCGTAGAGTTTGTCGCACGTTACGGCTGGCGGGCCCTCGAGGATGTCAGTTACGAGGATTTGGCAACGAGGCACATCGAACCTAGCGGTCGACGGCTAGGCTCTACGCCGGTAGAGCGCATCGTTTACGCGGAAAAGCCGTAATCAACTGTTCGCCCTCGCGGCTCGCCGAAGCTCACAGTGCTAGCGCTGGAACTCCCAATGCGGTCCCAGGTTTCTTCTTTAACGGTTCTCACGTGGAGAAGGTGTGCAGCGCTTGACCGGAGCAATACCGCTGTTGCTCATTGCGGGAGTGACTGTCGCGTTCTCGCCACTTGGTGCCGCGAAAACTCCGCATCGAGAGGCGCCACAGCGAGTTACGGGGCCCGCGAAGCCAGATCTTTCGGCACGAAAGCGTCGCGGGACCGCCTCGTACTACGCGCGCCAATTCTTTGGTAAACCCATGGCGAATGGCGCTGCAATGAATCCGCGCGGCAACAACGCCGCGAGCCGGACCCTCCCGCTCGGAACCGTGGCGAAAGTCACCAACGTCGCCACCGGGAAGAGCGCCATCATCGAGATTGAGGATCGCGGTCCCTACATCAAGGGTCGTATCGTCGACTTGTCGCCTTCCACCGCACACAAGATCGGAATCACAAGGCGTATCGGCGTCGCGAAGGTCGTGGTCGCACCGATAGCGGTTCCCCTGCCCGACGGCCGAGTCAAACTGAGGCCACGGCCGCCAGATCACCACCAGATCGCTCGAATCGCATCGAGCTTCCGCCGCAAATCTCACGCACCAGGTTCCGTGCTGAGGGAGTGATAAAATGGCGCGACGGCGGCCGTCTCGCTCGGCCTTACCGAATTTGCGAGCGCTTGCCTCTGAACAGGCCGACGGCTGAGATTCCTACAAAGGAACGCGCAATGCCCATCCAGTGGAAGGGCAGGAGCGGGGGTGCCGAGGTATCATGACGATCGATTTCATCCATGACCGCCCGCCGATACCCCGGGCAATGGATGCGACGATGAGCTGGGCCTCATCAGGCAAGTCATTTGTCACGGGCCCTCGTCCCAAACATAGGCACCCTCTCGCCGGGGCTTTGGCGGTGCTGCTGCTCCTTTTACCGCCAGCGCCGGGCTTAGCGGCCCAGGCGGCTGATGCCGGCTCGCAAGGCCAGGCGGCACATGCGCTGCCGGGAACCATTCCGCCGACCGGTATTGCCAAGGCCGAGCTGCCGAAGGTCACGATCGAAGCGGCGAAGGAGCAGGGGCTACGGCGTAAAGTGCATCGCTTCGTCGCCGCTGTGGTCGTTCGCCCTTCGGACGAGACCCTCTGGCGCTGGAACACTCCGGTCTGCCCCTTGGTGGCGGGGTTTCCCATGGCGTTTGGTGAGTTCATCCTGAGGCGCATCTCGACGGCTGCCGCCGATGCGCACGCCCCGCTCGCCGGAAAGGTGTGCCACCCGAACCTGTTCGTTATCGGAACGAATGCTCCGGATTTGCTTGTTAAGAAGTGGTTAGAGCGGGAGCCGTTGATGTATGACACGCGCAATGGCTTCGAGCCCATAAAGCGTTTCCTTGATTCCAAACGGCCCGTCCGCGTCTGGTACAACAGCGACCTCGGCTGCGAAGACGGTGGGCCGGCCAGCCCGGCCGGATCCGCGCTCGCTACCGCTTCAGTCGCTCAAAGCGCCGCAGGCCCCAGCTTTATGGTGGGAGCGCCGACGTGCACGGATGGGATCGATACGCACCTGAACTATGCGGATACTCGGGACATCTTCTCGGCGCTCATCGTGTTCGACGGGCGGCAGATGAAGAAGGTCGACATCCAGCAGTTGGCGGACTATGTCGCTCTGGCCGGTCTTGCTGATGTGCGGCTGGATGTCGATCCCGGCACTGCACCGAGCATTCTGCGGCTGTTTGCGAGAAGCGGAACGCCACCGCAGGAACTGACGCGGTGGGATCGGGCGCTGCTTTACTCCTTGTACAACACGCGACAGAAGGACAAGCAGCAGGTAAGCGATATGGAATCCGCTATGGTCAGCCGCATCGCGCCGTAGGGATCAACATGATGACTTGGACTCCACCAGCCCTGTCACTTGTCGAGAACGGCAGGGCCCCATCAACCAGGTTCGCCAGTTCGGAAACATCAACGCCATCGTGATCCATGGTGGAGTACGCCCGATTTCCGTGGGGGGCACTACGGTCGGTAGTCCAATTCGCGTTGATGCTTGATCGCCAGCACCTCGACCCGCCTCTTGAGGGGTCGGTAGCGGTAGAGCGCCAGATAACCGGTTCGACCGTGGGATATAACCAGCTCGCGAAGCTCCTGGCGGACCCTGCGGCCGATGAGTGGATGTTCCGAGAGCAACTCAACAGCTGACCGGATTGCACGTGCCGCCGCAACTGCCTTCGCCGGATCGGTTTCGGCTAGCGTTTCAAAAACTCGGGAGAGATGCCGTAATGCTCGGGCGGAATAGACTACTGCCGCCATGGCTTGGGGGGCGCCGGTTTCTCACCTTTTGCGAGGCGCTCGATCCAGGCGTGAACGTCCTCGGAACGATACACCTCGTCTGTTTCATCGATTTCGACCCCGGCCGCCAGCGCCTCCTTGAGGAAGGCCTCCATCCGCTCCTCCCGTTCAGCGTGGCGCTCGATGGCCTCCAAGATGAGACTATGCGGAGAGCGTCCAGACCTCTTGGCCAGCGCAGCTACTCGAGCCTTGAGCTTCGGGGGCAGCTTAATCGTCGTGGTTTCGGCCATCGCAAACGGCCCAATCAACGGTGACACCATGGTAGCACCGCAGCTTTGGCGGCGCTACGGAAATCGCGCACCAGCTCATGCGCGCGCGGAGCGCACCGCATTCAGCCCCATGAGCCCAAAAACCAAGTGGGTGCGCCTGCCCGGGCCGTGTTCTGCCGGACATTAGTGAGGGTCCGACCGGTCGGACGCTCGATCCGTCGTCGTGACAGGCCGTTTGCGGGCGCGCAAAATCGCATGCGATGGGACTCATGCGGCCCTCATTCTGGTGCCAGATTCTGGCTTTGCTGCTCGCCGAGACGGCGGCGGTGGCTCAAGTCTCTAATTCAAGCCAGGGCCGTCCGGCGGCCACTCCCACCTCGCCCGAAAATACAGTGGTATCGATCAAAGCCAATGAGGCACCAGAGATCCTCGAAGACTGCATGAGTGGCACCCAGACTCAAGGGACTATTGACACCGAGAACGCCTCGGAAGATCACTCGTCCATGATGCTCCAGATGTCGGCTTGCAAAGGCCAGATGGACCATGAAGAGTGGCTCGCGCTCCAGGCGTGCCTCAATCGCAATGGGGCCACCGCGCTGCCGCAGGTTACCGCGGCATGCACAGTGGCGTTGAATAACGAGGTTCTACCGAAGAACGAGCGCTCCTTTCTCTTTGTGAATCGTGGCGACGCTTATCAAGCGTTGGGCGATAAGCGGGGAGCGCTCGGCGACTACACCAAAGCCATCGAATTGACTCCGCATAATGCCTACCTGTACTACAACCGCGGAACTTTCTACGTAGCGCAATCGGATTACGATGCCGCGCTGCGAGACTTCAATACCGCCCTGGGAATCAACCGCAAGTTCGTGCCGGCGCTCCTTCAGCGCGCCAACATTTACCGCGTTCGCGGTAACTTAAGTGGCGCACTCGCTGATTATTCAGAGGCCGTCCTTTTGCAACCGAAAAACGCCGTTCTTTGGACCGAACGAGGATATGTGTACCTGTGTCAACACGACTACGAAGACGCCGTAAAGGATGAGGCGGAAGCGATCCGACTCGATCCGAAGCTAGCTCGGGCATATTTCTTCCGTGGGGCAGCCTTCGGAGAGCTTGGAGATCCCGGCAATGCCGCGAGCAACATCAACGCTGCACTACACCTTGATCCCTCGCTGAATAGTCACTTGGTGACCAAGGGCAAGGACGTTTCGCTGACGCTGCCGCTGCCCCCCTGATGATCGTCCGGTCTCGAGAGACCGCTTCGGAGCAGCGGCGTTCTGGCGTAATGGGACTCTCAGGTTGGTTGCTGCTTCTGCCCGCCCGTCACGGGTGGCATGTGGCTAGGGTGCCGACTACCCGGCGCGCGGCCTCGACCAATTAGAGCACCTTGCATGACATCAATCACCCGCTGCAACTCCAATGCGTGTTCCCCAGGCATCATTTTATATCCCGCCAATCCTGCAATGATCCCGAACCCGACACAGACACGCGTCGCGCTGAGCCCGTCGCCAATCATCGCCCCAGTCACCCCACTGGGTGGCACGTTGACGGCATGCAGACGGCATGCGTAATTTGCAATCTTGTACTGGTCGCCCAAACTAAGTATGCCGCCCGCCATCAATGGCTTCGGATCCAGCTTCGCTGGCGAAGCGGCCAACTCCCTGCTGATCAGCGCCATGTTGTGTTTTGCCAATTCGATTCGGTCGGCGATCTTTTCACTCTCCCCATATATGATGACGTAACCCGCTCTCAACTCAAGCCGCCTGTTCTTGGCATCAATGTCGCCAATGCTGGAAGCGAGCGGGGGCGTCTCGATGATCTCAGGGCTTACTAGGTAATACACGCCCTTCTTGACGTGCAGAGAACGAAGGAAGGTGCCCCACGGCGATAGAGAGTTCTGACTAACAGTCATCGCCGAAGCGAGACTGGATGCCAAGGGCATCGCGAGCACTAGCGCAAACACCATGCGTTTTGGCTTTTGACAATTCATCGTTCATCTCCGCCAGATTGGGCGTTGACTCCTTGTCGGAGATGATGCCACAGGAGTTACAGCTCCAGCACTTACAACACCCGGATCGATCCGTACTCCTCGAGTCGCTCCCACGGCAGCCCGACGATGAGCGCCTGCAGCTGCTCGGGGGTAAGCGGCATATGCCCCTCCGTGCCGGGCGCGCACCGATGATGGCGGAACGCTCGGGCGGAGTAGATCACTGCCGCCAAGGCTTGGGAACGCCGGCCTCTCGCCCTTTGCGAGACGTTCCAGCCAGGCGTGAACGTCCCCGGCACGAGACACACTTCTTCCGTTCGATCGATCTCGACCCCGGCTGCCAAAGCCGGTGTGACGCAACCAGTTCCTACTTAGATCGACCTCACCATGCGTATCAATGCGGATGGCCCTAAGAGCGGGTTGCTGTGAAATTGCGTTCGGGTCAAGACCATCCTGTGAGGAGTCTCATCATGGATATTGGCAAGCTCTGCAATCGCAACGTGGCTACCGTCCGCGAGGTGGACGAGCTCACCTTGGCGGCGCAGCTCATGCGGGAGAAGCACATCGGCTATCTCGTGGTCGTCAAGCCGAACGTCGCAGAGAGCACCGTCACACCCGTCGGTGTGATCACCGACAGAGACATCGTCGTTGCCGTCGTCGCCAGGGAGATAAATCCTCGATCGTTGACAGTCGGGGACATCATGACGCGGCAGCCGGCCGTTGTCGATGAGGCAAGCGCGCTCTCCACGGCGTTGCAGCTGATGCGCCGAATCGGCGTGCGGCGTCTTCCGGTCATTGGCCGCGGCGGCATGCTCGTCGGAGTGCTTTCCCTGGACGATGTGCTCGATGCCCTGGCAGGTGAGATGACGGATGTGGCCGGCTCGATTCGACATGAGCGCAAGATGGAACATGCATTGCGTCCCTGACATGACCCGCGGTTGGGCTCCTTGCCGGTGATGAAACGGTACCTGACCTGGGCAGTGGCTCTGGCGCTGGTGGCCTTGCTGGTCGCGCTCATCGTCACGGGCGCGCTGCTTGCCCGACGATCGGGCTAAGGGCAGTGACGGATTCCGTAGCGTGAGGCACCCAGGCGCTTCCGAACATTCGCAGATTGAAAGAGGAAAGATAGAGTATGTTCGACACTCATCACCCTCATCGGAGCAAAGGCGTGCTGCACGAGCTCCAAGCCCCGCAGGTGCATGCACTGCTTCGCAGCCGGCAAGCCGTGCTCATCGATGTGCGCGAGCCGGCGGAATTCGAGGCCGAGCGCATCCCGGGGGCGCTGCTTTTCCCGCTGTCCGGATTCGATCCGGAGAGCCTGCCGCTCGATGGCTCCAAGCGAATCATCTTCCAGTGCGGTACGGGACGGCGCTCCGCCCAGGCCGCGCAGCGGCTGCTCGAGCACAGTAGCGGGGAGGCCGCCCACCTCGCAGGAGGGCTCAAGGCCTGGAAAGAAGCGGGACTGCCGCTCACGGCGTTCGATCCCTCGACCGGCCGGGTGCATCAAGGCCGTCTCTGATGCCCATCGGCGGTAGAGCAACCCCTGATGAGCACAGTGACCGCCATCCTCTCTGTACTCTCGGGTAGCCTGGTAGGCGTGTCGCTCGGGCTCATTGGCGGTGGCGGCTCCATTCTCGCCGTGCCACTCATGGCGTACGTCGTCGGCCTTCCGCCTCATGCTGCGATCGGCACGAGCGCGGTGGCCGTTGCGGCGAGCGCGCTCGCCAACCTCGGCGGACATGCGCGCGCGGGAACCGTGAAGTGGCCC
>JBAUOO010000256.1:0-2983 GCA_049579785.1 Steroidobacteraceae bacterium | reverse complement strand
TTGTTGATGGCCTTCTTGTAAGCCTCCTTGCCGGTGATCATGCGTTGATCCAGCAGCTGTTGGATGGCCGTGTCCATGGTGCGCATGCCGAACTGGCCGCCGGCCTGCATGCTGTTCTCGAGCTGATCGAGCTTGCCCTGGCGGATGAGGTTGGCCGTAGCGGGCGTGTTGATGAGGATCTCGAGCGCCGCCACGCGGCCCTGCTTGTCAGCGCGCTGCAGCAGCTGCTGCGAGACGACGCCGCGCAGCGAGGTCGAGAGCATCGTGCGCACGTGCGATTGCTTGTCGGACGGGAAGACGTTGACCATCCGGTCGACCGTCGGCGCCGCCCCGTTCGTGTGCAGCGTCCCCATCACCAGAATCCCCATCTCCGCGGCGGTGACCGCGATGCTCATCGTCTCGAGGTCGCGCAGCTCGCCCACGAGGATCACGTCGGGGTCCTCGCGCAGGGCCGAGTGCAGCGCCGCCGCGAAACTCATGCTGTGCACCCCGATCTCGCGCTGGCTGATCAGACAGCTCTTTCGCAGGTGCACGAATTCGATCGGGTCCTCGATGGTGAGGATGTGTCCCTTCACCCGCGAGTTGATGTCATCGATCATCGCGGCGAGCGTCGTCGACTTGCCCGAGCCGGTCTTGCCGGTGACGAGGATCAAGCCGTTGTTGGCGCGGCAGAGCTGGCGCACCGCCTCGGGGAGCTTCAGCTCATCGAGCGTCAGGGCCTTGGACGGAATGGCGCGAAAGACCGCTCCCATGCCGTTTAACTGGCGCATGACGTTGACGCGAAAGCGCCCGCGCTCGGGAATGGTGTAGGCGAAGTCCGCGCCGTCCTTGGACTCGAAGCGATCGAGCGCGGTCTTCGGCATGATCTCGTACATCGCCTCCTTGACGAAGTCCTGGGCGAGCTTCTCGGACTTCAGCGACATGAGGTCGCCGTACTGGCGGATGCGCGGCGGATCGCCCGCGATGAAGTGCAGGTCCGAGCCGCTCTTCTCCAGCACCTCGATCAGGAAGGCGTCGATCGCAGCCATGCCTGCGGCCTCTCAGGCGGCCGAGGCCGGCGGCACCGCCGGCGCCAGATCGACCTTGGGCAGCATGCTGGTGTCGGTGACGTATTTGTGAAATGGACGCTTGTCGCTGGCGTAGCTGTAGGCGTCGTCCGGGTCGATCTCCCGCGCCGCGAGCGCGGCCAGCAGCGCCTGATCGAGCAGCTGCATGCCGAGGTCACGTCCCATCTGCAGCTGACTCGGGATCTGATGGGTCTGCTCGGTCTGGATGAGCTTGGCGATCGCCTTGGTCATCATCAGGATCTCGCAAACCGCCCTGCGTCCGCGCGCCTCGGGCGTCTTCACCAGCACCTGGGTGACGACCGCGAGCAGACTCTGCGCCAGGAAGCTCTTGGTCTGCTCGCGCTCCTCGACCGGCAGCGCATCGATGATACGGTCGATCGTCTTGACGGCGCTCGTGGTGTGCAGCGTTCCGAGCACGAGGTGGCCGGTTTCCGCGGCGGTCATCGCCATCGAGATGGTCTCGGCATCGCGCAGCTCGCCCACGAGGATCACGTCGGGGTCCTCGCGCATGGCGGCGCGTACACCTTCCGCGAAGCTCGGAATGTGAGTCCCGAGCTCGCGCTGGATGACCTGGCTGTTCTTGCTGCGGTGCACGAACTCGATCGGGTCCTCCAGGCTGATGATGTTGAGTTTCCGTGTCTCGTTGAGATGGTTGATCATCGCAGCGAGCGTGGTGGACTTGCCCGTGCCGGTCGAGCCGGTGACGAGAATCATTCCCTGGTGGAAGTCGCAGAGCTTCGTGACCGTGACGGGCAGCCCGATCTTCTCCAGCGAAGGCACCTCGGAGGGAATGGTGCGGAACGTCGCGCCGATGCCGGTTTCCTTGCGGTAGACATTGACGCGGAAGCGTCCGCCGTCGGCCGACACGTAGGAGAAATCGAGATCCTGCCCCTTGCCGAAGTGCTCGGCCTGGGAGCGGCTCATGATCTCCGTGATGTACCCTTCGAGCTCCGCGGCGCGCAAGTCGCGGAACTTGATCGGCAGCAGGTCCCCCTGCATGCGCAGCATCGGGGGGATGCCCACGGCGAGATGGACGTCCGAGCAACCCTGCTGGGCTCCGAGCTTGAGAAACGCGTCTATACGCGCCAAGGATGGTCTCCGCGAGATCGATCCAGTCCCTTTTGCCCCCTCAGGCCGCCAAAATCAATGGGTTGTCCCCAAATATTTGACGTAACGCACGGCTTAAAGGTACTTCGACAGCGCCCCGCGCAGCTCGTCCATGTTCTGGAACCGCTTGGTCTTGTCGACCGCCATCGCCTTCATGATGAGGTCCGAGAGCCCGGGGGGTAAGGCGGGGTTGATCTCCTGCGGCGGACGTGCCTTGCCCTGCACGTGTTGGTACATGACCGACATGTGATCGCCGCGGGAGTAGGGCGGCAAGCCGGTCAGCAGCTCGTAGAGCATGACCCCGAGGGCGTAGATGTCGGCCCGCTCGTCGACTTTCTTGCCGAGGATCTGCTCGGGCGCCATGTACTTCGGGGACCCGATGACGTACCCGGTCTTGGTGAGCTGGGTGTCGCCTTCGCGCTGCGCGGCGGCGACGCCGAAGTCGACGATCTTGAGCAACCCCTCCTGGTTGATGAGCACGTTGGCGGGCTTCAAGTCCCGGTGCACGATGCCCTGCTGGTGCGCGACCGTCATGCCGGTGCAGATATCGCAGCCGAACTGCACGGCGCGTTTGAGCTCCACCGGCTTGTCGCCGACGATCTCCGCGCCGAGCGTATGCGAGGGAAAGTACTCCATGGAGATGGCGTAGTTGCCCTGAATGTAAAGAAAGTCGTAGATGCGGATGACGTTCTTGTGCGTGATCTTGCGCGAGTAGCGCAACTCGTGGACGAAGCGCTTCATGACTTCCTCGTCCGTCGAAACGTTGGGATTCAGGAACTTGAGGATCAACCGCTCATCGACCACGGTGT
>JBAUOO010000255.1:0-2890 GCA_049579785.1 Steroidobacteraceae bacterium | reverse complement strand
GTCATGGGGGTCCGGCGACCAGCGATGAAAGAACCAAGACATGATGTTAGCGGCGGCGTAAAACCGCGCGATTCTGGCGGTGAGGCGCGGTTTTGAGTCCTCGGGATGCGCGGCGGCGCTCAGCTCCTGCGGGATGTCTTCTTGCCTGGTGCCCGTCGGGAAGCGCGCTGCGCGGCCCGGTCCTTCGCCTCCTTGAGGCGGTAGCTGTCGCCGGCGATGGCGAGGATCTCGGACCGGTGCACGAGGCGATCGACGAGAGCAACGACGCAGGTGGCGTTTGGGAAGACCTCGTTCCATTCGCCAAATGATTTGTTGGTCGTCAGGACTACGGGTCGGTGCAGCTGATAGCGGCGCGTAATGACTTCAAAGAGCAGGTCCGCGTAGCGCGCGTCATAGGAGAGGTAGCCGACCTCGTCCACGCAGAGCACGGCGGGGCTCGTGTATCGGTGCAGCCGGCGCGCCAGGGCCGTGGAGCTGTCCTGGGCGGCAAGGTCATGCAGCATGTCGGAAGCGGCGGTGAAGCGCGCCGTATACCCGCGCAGCACCGCCTGGTGCAGCAGGTTCTTGGCGATCATGGTTTTCCCTAAGCCATTGGGGCCGACGAGGACGACGTTGGCGGCTTGCTCGAAGAAGGCGAAGATGAAGAGCTCATCGAGCAGCGCTCGATCGAGCTCGGTCGGCCAGTCGTAGTCGAAGTCGGCCATGGGCTTGAAGCTGCCGAGACGGGCGTTGCCGAGGCGGCGCTTGAGCGAGCGCGACTGGCGCTCGCTCTCCTCGATCTCGAGCACCCGAAGGAGCCAGGGCTCCCCGAGCAGCTCCTCGGCGTGGGCAAGGAGTCCGTAGAGGTTCACCCGGCGCAGGCGTGCTTTGAGCGACTCAAGTGTCAGGCTCGTCGTTGTCGCGGCGTGCGGGTTTGGCGGCGGCGGGCTCATTTGAGCATTCATCGATCGTGCCCTCCCGGGCGAGGTGTTCGTAGGCGGTGAGCTTGTGCGGGCGCACGGTGAGTGAGCGCACTCGAGGATCGTCGGGGAGCGTCACCGGGATCGGCGGTGCAGTTCCGCGCCGGGCGCGCTGCAGATCGATGAAGTGACGCACGGCCGCAAGGTGAGCCGCGTTCTCGGCGAGCGCTGCGGTCACGGCAGCTTCGAGCGCCGCGGCACCATGGGTGTTGAGCAGTTCGATCAGCCCGCGGGTGAGCGCGCCAAGATGCGCCCCGCGCTCGGCAGCGAGCTTGAAGAGGGCCGTCACGCTCGGGATCGCATGATGCAAGCGATCGATCGCACGGTGCGCCCGACCTGCGCGCTTGTAATCAACGAGCCCCTGGATATGCGCGGGATCTTCGATCTGAGCGTCGCGATCGAAGCTGCGGGGGTGTCTGGCGATAAGGGTATCGCCATCGAGCACGCGCACGGTATCCATCGTCGCGAGCAGTTCCAGGGTGCGGCCCACGTGGGTATGGGGGATGGAGTAGTCGTTCAAGTCAAAACGCACGTATGGGGTCTTCTGCGCGCGCACCGCCACGCGCTCCTCACAGGGGAAGGGCTCGGCCGGCAAGGCGAGCAGTCGCGGGTGCTCCTCCTCGAAGCAGGCTCGAACGCTGCGGGAGCGATCCTCGGGACAGGGCCGATCAGCGGCCTCGCCGGCACACCAGGCGAGCGCCTGGGCGTTGAGGTCGGTCATGTCGGCAAAACGTCGAGCGGCAAAGAAGCGCTCTCGCACGAAGCGGATCGAGCGCTCGACCCGACCCTTCTCGTTCCCGCGCGCGACCGCGACCGGGCGCGGTTGGAAGCGATGCCAGGCGGCAAGCTCAAGGAGCGTCGGATGGAAGCGGATCGCATCGCCGATGCGCTCGAGTACGGCACTGCGCAGGTTGTCGTAGAGGAGCGTCCTGGGGTTGGCATTGAAGAAGCGGAAAGCCTGCACGTGCCCATCGAGGAAGCTCGCCATTGTGGCGCTCAAGTAAAACCGCACGAACAGATGCCGCGAGTAGGAGAGCACCATCACAAAGGCCATCAGCGGCCGTCGAGCTCGCCCGACCATGAGCTTGCCAAAGTGCGCCCAGTCGACCTGGCCCTGCTCGCCAGGCAGTGTTCGCAGCCGCAGGTACGCCTCGGTGCTCGGGCGTGGGCGATAGCGCGCCACGAGGTGTCGGAAGTGGCTCGCAGAGCCCGGGTAGCCGCGATCGCGCACCATCCGGTACAGGCGGCTCGCCCGCAGCGTCGGATAGCGAGCGAAGGTCTCCTCCACGAACGGCACGTAGGGATCAAGGATCGAGGCGCGCTCGATGCGCCGCGCGGGAGCGATCCCGGCCTGCGTGAGCACGCGCTCGATGCTGCTGTGATGCACCTTCAGCTGCCGGGCGAGCGTGCCGATCGGCCAGTGCTCGGCGTGATACAGCCGCAGGATCTCGGCGGTGAGCTCCGGGCTGATCATCGGCGCACCACGGGTGCGCCGTCTCGCCCCTCATCCGCTCCATGCCCACAGGCGCATCCGCGTCCATGCCGGCAGCGGTGCGCCGCAGAAGTCGCACCCCCGCTCGGGACCGTGACCACCGATCGACTCAACCGCAGGTATCGCATGCTCGGATACGCTGCACCGAGCCGAGAGCCTTGGCGATCCGTGATGCGTCACTTTCTCATCCCGGGTACGGTAGCGGCGCTGCCGGGCAGCATGATGAGCGGCACCGCGGCGCGTGCGCTGATAGCGCGCTGCGGCCCGACGCAGCGACTCACGACGGCACACTCGCGCACACTCTCCGGCGCAGTAGACGTTGCCATGATCGCAACGCCGGCAGATGCGCACCTGCACCGCGCAGCGGCGACAGTTGTAGAGCCGGTAGCTCGGCTCCGGCAGACCCCCCACGACCCCTCCCCGACGCACTGGACAGCGG
>JBAUOO010000254.1:0-44605 GCA_049579785.1 Steroidobacteraceae bacterium | reverse complement strand
TAACTGTAGTTGGCCACGATCAGGCTACCTTCACCGGGCTCGCGGTCGGTGACGCTGCCGACGATGTTGAAGAACCACGTTCGCGAGCCGCCGCTCTGCGGTACGCTCGAGTTGATCGCGATCTCATCCCCGACATGCCAGCCGTATTTCCGGGCGATATCGGCGGTGATCAGGGCACCGGTGCGGGTATCTCGTAGCGCCTGCAGGTCCTTGGGTTGGATGGTGAAGAGGCCGGGGGCGAGCGTCAGCCAGATCCTGCTGGGGTCTATCGTGAACACACCGAGAGACTGACTCGGCTTCTGGTACACCCCGCCCATGGCGTCGCCATAGGTAACGCTCCTGACGCCGGGAAGCGAGCGCAGTCGATTGATGTAGGCCATGGGAAGCCGCGCTCCGCCGAACACGGCGGGGGCGACGAACAGCACATCCGCCCGTACCCGGGCGATGGCTTCAGCGACCCCGGTTTTCAAGCCCTGTAGAACACCGAACAGCGCAAACGCCACGCTGACCTGCAGAAAGACCAGCGCCGTTCGCACCGGCCGGCGCCGGATGCCCGACCAGATCAAGGGCAGATACTTCATGCCGCGTGGCTCGAGGGGTGTCCGGGGATATCTCGATGGTCGATGCCGTGCAGCCTACTACGATTCGCCGCGCCCGGCGGCAATCGCCGCAAGCACCGCGTCCCCGACCTGTTGGGTGGTTGCGGCGGGGTGGCGGTCGAGGGCGATATCCGCCGTGCGCCCGCCCTGCTCGATGGCATCCGAGACCGCGCGCTCGAGCGTCGCCGCTTCGAGCTCGAGTCCGAGCGAGTGCCGCAGCAGCAGCGCGACGCTCAGGATCATCCCGCAGGGATTGGCGATACCCTGGCCGGCGATGTCGGGAGCCGAGCCGTGAATCGGCTCGTACAAACCGCGCGTACTCTCACCGAGCGAGGCCGAAGGCAGGAGGCCGAGCGACCCCGCCAGCATCGACGCCTCGTCGGTGAGGATGTCGCCGAACATGTTTTCCGTCACCAGCACGTCGAAATCGCGCGGCCGGCGGATCAGATGCATCGCGGCCGCATCGACCAGCATGTGCTCGAGCGATACCTGCGGGAATTCCGCCCGCATCACCCGCGTGGTCACCTCCCGCCACAACCGCGAGGTCTCGAGCACGTTCGCCTTGTCGATCGAGACCAGTTTGCGTCGCCGCTTCAGGGCGAGCCGCGCCGCCGCGCGCACGATGCGCTCGATCTCCTCGACCGTGTACGCGCAGACGTCGGTCGCGGTCCGCGCATCGCGGCGCTTCTCGCCGAAGTAGATGCCCCCGGTCAGCTCGCGCACGAATACGAGGTCCACCCCCTCGATCACCTCCGGCTTCAAACTCGAGGAGGAGAGGAGGGCGGGATGCACCTTGACCGGCCGAAGGTTGGCGTAGACCCCGAGCGAGCGCCGCAGCCCGAGCAGTCCCTGCTCCGGGCGCACCTGGGCATCGGGAGCCGACCACTTCGGCCCGCCGATCGCGCCGAGCAGCACCGCATCCGCCGCAAGACACGCCTCGAGGGTGCTCTGCGGCAGCGGGTTGCCGCAGAGCTCGATCGCCGCACCACCAAAGGGCAGCTCGGTGAGCGTGAGCTCATGTCCGAAGCCATCGGCGATGGCGCGCAGACACCGCAATCCCTGCGCAATGACTTCCGGCCCGATGCCATCGCCCGGCAGGACGGCAAGCCTCGCTTTCATGCGGTTGCGGCACGCCGCCGCTCGTAAAGTGCGATCTCATTGGCCCGCGCGAGCAGAAAGCCGAGCTCATCGACGCCGTTCACCAGACAGTAGCCGGCGAAGGGCTCGAGCGGAAAGTGCACCGCCTCTCCCGTAGGTAGCCTGAGGGTCGTGCTCTCGAGATCGATGCTGACCTCGGCGCCCGGATGCTCGAGGAGCCACTCGTGGGTGCCGCGGTCGACGATCACCGGCAGCAGGCCGTTCTTGAGCGCGTTGTTGCGAAAGATGTCGGCGAACTGCGTGCTCACCACGGCGCGAAAGCCGAAGTCCATGAGCGCCCAGGGCGCGTGCTCGCGCGATGAGCCGCAGCCGAAGTTGTTGCCCGCGACCAGTATGGCGCAGGCGTACGTCTCCGGGCGATTCAGCACGAAGTCCTTCTTCGGCGCGCCCTCGCTGTCGTAGCGCCAGTCGGCGAAGAGACTCGCACCCAAGCCCGCCCGCGTCGTGGTCGTCAGGAAGCGCGCGGGAATGATCTGGTCGGTATCGACATCGCTCATCGGCAACACCACGGTCCGCGAGCGCAGCGTCTTGATGGGATCCACGGTCGGGGACTCCTACAGCAGCTCGCGCGGGTCGGTGACGCGCCCGCGCACGGCCGAGGCCGCGGCCGTCAGCGGACTGGCGAGCAGGGTGCGCGCGCCGACGCCCTGACGGCCCTCGAAATTGCGATTGCTGGTGCTGACCGCGTAATGCCCTGTCGGCACCAGATCGCCGTTCATGCCGAGGCACATCGAGCAGCCGGACTCGCGCCACTCGGCGCCAGCCTCGAGAAACACCTTATGCAGTCCTTCCGCCTCGGCCTCGCGCTTGACCTCCTGCGAGCCCGGAACGATGAGCATCTGCACGCCGGGAGCCACCTTGCGCCCGCGCATGAGCGAGGCCGCGGCGCGCAGGTCCGAGAGCCGCCCGTTGGTGCAGCTGCCGACGAACACCACGTTCACGGGCTGCTCGGCGAGCGCTCGCCCGGGCTCGAAGCCCATGTAGGCGAGCGATTTCGCGAACGCCGCATCCCCCGGCCGCTGCGGAATCGTCCCGGAGATCGGCATGACCATTCCGGGGTTGGTGCCGTAGGTGACCATGGGCTCGAGGCTCGAAGCGTCGATGTCGACCTGGCGCGCGAAGCTCGCCCCCGGGTCGGTGGGCAGCTGCCGCCACTCATCGAGCGCCCGCTCCCAGGCCCCCCCCTGCGGCGCGCGCGGGCGGCCGGCAAGATAGGCATAGGTCGTCTCATCCGGCGCGATCATGCCGGCGCGGGCGCCCGCCTCGATCGACATGTTGCAGACGGTCATGCGCTCGTCCATGTCGAGCGCGGCTATGGTCTCACCGCGGTACTCGATCACGTAGCCGGTGCCGCCGGCGACGCCGAGCTGGCCGATGATCGCAAGAATCAGGTCCTTGGCGGTGACGCCGGCGGCGAGCTTTCCGCCGACATTGATCGCGAGCGTGCGCGGCTTTCTCTGCAGCAGGCACTGGGTGGCGAGCACGTGGCCCACCTCGGTCGTGCCGATGCCGAAAGCCAGCGCTCCGAGGGCGCCGTGGGTGCTCGTGTGGCTGTCGCCACAGACGACCGTTTTCCCCGGCTGGGTAAGCCCGAGCTCCGGTCCGATGATGTGCACGATGCCGCGGCGCGCGTGCTGCAGACCGAGGAGCTCGACGCCGAAGGCCGCGCAGTTGACCTCGAGCTCACGCACCTGGCGGGCGGCGGCCTCGAGGGTGATCGGCGCGCCGCCGAAGACCTGCTCGGTGCGGGTCGGGGTCGAATGATCCATGGTCGCGAAGGTCAGCTCGGGCCGGCGCACCGGGAGCCCGCGCTCGCGCAGCACGGTGAACGCCTGGGGCGAGGTCACCTCGTGAATGAGGTGCAGGTCGATGTAGAGCACGGCCGGCGTGTCGGGGGTCTGCGCCACCACCTCGTGCCGCCGCCAGACCTTCTCGAACAGTGTCTGCGCCGAGGAGCTCATCCTGACACCCTCTCCTACACGGCCGCCTGAGCGGCGCGCGCTGTCCCGGTGCGCTCCTCGCGCGAGCGGGATCCGGCGAGCGCGAGCTCGATGCGGTTGATGACCTCGAGGAAGGCCTGCGTGCTCGACTCCACGATGTTGGTGCTCACGCTCGAGCCGCGGTAGGTGCGCTGGTTGTACTCCACGTACACCAGCGCTTCGCCTTGCGCGTCCTCGCCCTCGGTGACGCCCCGGATCTCGAATTTTCGCAACATCACGCTGATCCCGGTCGCGGCCTCGATCGCCTTGAAGGCGGCATCGACCGGGCCGTCGCCGGAGGCCTTGCGCTCGATGATTCGGCCGTCCGCATGGCGCAACTGCACCATCGCGGTGGCGGGCGCGTTGCTCGCCGCCATGGTGTCGAGGCTGGTGAGGCTCCAGGGTCCGGCGGCGCTGCCTTCCGCGCGCAGCACCAGCGCCTCGATGTCACCGTCGAAGAGCTCTTTCTTCTTGTCGGCGAGCGCCTTGAATTCCTCGAACACCCGGTTGAGCTCCGCCTCATCGAGCTCGAAACCGAGTGCCTTCACCCGATCGCGGAACGCGTGCCGGCCGCTGTGCTTGCCGAGGACGAGATGGCTGCGCGAGAGACCGACATCCTCGGGGCGCAGGATCTCGTAGGTCGAGTGGTGACGCAGCACCCCATGCTGGTGAATGCCCGCTTCGTGGGCGAAGGCGTTCTCACCGACGATCGCCTTGTTGCGGGGCACCGGCATTCCGGTGATGCTCGAGACCAGACGCGAGGTCGGGTAGAGGCGGTTCGTCTGGATGCCGGTCGTGACGTTGAAGAACGCTGCGCGTGTCTTCAGCGCCATCACGACCTCCTCGAGCGAGCAGTTGCCGGCGCGCTCGCCGATGCCGTTGATGGTGCACTCCACCTGCCGCGCGCCCGCCACCACCGCCGTCAGGCTGTTGGCGACGGCCATTCCGAGGTCGTCATGGCAGTGGACGGACAGACGCACGCCCTCGATGCCGCGCACGTTCTTGCGCAGATAGCGGAAGAGCTCCGCGAACTCATCCGGCACCGTGTACCCGACGGTATCGGGAATGTTCACCGTGGTCGCACCGGCCTCGATGGCCGCCTCGACCACTTGCGCGAGGAACTCGAGCTCCGTGCGCGAGGCGTCCTCGGGCGAGAACTCCACGTCCTCGCACAGTCCTCTCGCCAACTTCACCCCTTCGATGGCGGTGCGCAGGATCTCCTCCTGCGCCATGTTGAGTTTGTACTGCCGGTGGATGGCGCTGGTGGCGAGAAACACATGCAGCCGCCGCCGCGGCGCATCCGCGAGCGCGCGCGCGGCGAGCTCGATGTCCTCGCGGTTGCAGCGCGCGAGAGCGCAGATGATGGGTCCGGCGATCTCGCGGGCGACCGCCTGCACGCTCTCCCAGTCCCCCTTGGAGGCGGCCGGAAAGCCCGCCTCGATGACATCCACGCCGAGCTCCGCCAGCGCGCGCGCCACGCGCAGCTTCTCCGGGCGAGTCATGCTGCAGCCGGGGGACTGCTCGCCGTCGCGCAACGTCGTGTCGAAGATCAGCACTCGGTCTGGATGCGGGGCCATGGGACGTCTCTCCTGAATGTGCCGCGCGCCGGATATCAGGCGCGCTTCTCGTTGAGCCAGGGCATGCGGGCGCGCAACGCCTCGCCGACTTTCTCGATCTGATGCCCGATGTCGTTCTCGAGGAGCTTCTGGTAGCGCTTGCGACCGGTGGCGTTCTCCTCGATCCACTGCCGGGCGAACTTGCCCGTCTGCACTTCCTTCAGCACCTTGCGCATCTCGTTCTTCACCCGGTCGTTGACGATGCGCGGGCCGCGCGTGAGGTCGCCGTACTTGGCGGTCTCGCTGATGAACTCATGCATCTTGCGCAGCCCGCCCTCGTGCAGCAGATCGACGATCAGCTTCAGCTCATGCAGGCACTCGTAGTAGGCCACCTCCGGCTGATAGCCCGCCTCGACGAGGGTCTCGAAGCCCTTGACGACGAGCTCCGTGGCGCCGCCGCAGAGCACCGCCTGCTCGCCGAAAAGATCGGTCTCGGTCTCCTCGGCGAAGCTCGTCTCGAGCACTCCGCCGCGCGTGCCGCCGATGCCGTGCGCATAGGCGAGCGCCTTGGCGTGCGCTTTTCCGGTGGCATCCTGGGCGATGGCGATGAGGCAGGGCACGCCCCGGCCCTGCTGGTATTGCCGGCGCACCAGATCGCCCGGGCCTTTCGGGGCGATCAGAACCACATCGAGGTCCTCGCGCGGCTTGACCTGTTTGAAATGAATGTTGAATCCATGCGCGAAGAGCAGCGTCGCGCCGGGCTTGAGCGCCCTCTCGATGCTCCGGTAGAGCGATTTCTGGGCGAGATCCGGCACCAACATGGCGACGAGGTCCGCGCCGTGGGTGGCGGCGGTCGGCTCCGCGACCTCCAGGCCGTCCTTCCTCGCCTTCTTCCGGCCCGCTCCCCCCTTGCGTACGCCGACGACGACATCGAAGCCGCTGTCCTTGAGGTTGAGCGCATGCGCGCGGCCCTGGCTGCCGTATCCGAGCACTGCGATGCGCGCGCCGCGCAGGGCTTTCTTGTCGACGTCTTTCTGCGAATAAAGTCTCATCTCGAAACTCCGGATGACAAAGAGGGGAGCCTACAAACGAAGACCCCGCAGCGGCTTTTGCCGGTGCGGGGTCTTTGGTCTTCTCTCACCCTGCCTGAGCTGGCCTCAGGCGTGCGCGAGTTCCCCGCACCGGCTGCCCGCCAGGAGCAGCTTTCCAATGGTCAGAGCCAGCAGAGGATGCAGCGCGGCGCGGCGCGTCTTTGACGCGGCGCAGCTCACATCGATTTCTGCTTGGAGTGCCACGGCCGGGTGCCCAGGGATCGTAAGGGTGAATGCCAAAACGGCGAATGATGCTTCCGATGTGAGCATATCCGCCGCGACTTTGTCAATTGCCTCCATTATGCTCATCGCGTGTCCCAAGAGATGTTGCTGAGCGACGACCCGGCCGACAGCCGTCCGCTCTGGATCGTCACCGAAGGGGAGTTGCAGAGCTGGCTCGCCAGCCAACCCGGCGGCGTGGTCGCGTGGGTGAGGGCGCACGGCTTTCAGGCCGAGCGCCATCGCGTGCTGAGCTTCCCTTCCCCCGAGGGGGGGGGCGGCGGCGCGGTGCTCGGACTCGGCTCGTTGCGCTCGGCGCACGAGCTCACTCTCTGGCATTCGGCGGGCTTGTCCGACAGGCTCCCCGCGCAGCTCTGGCATCTCGCCACAGGACTTCAGCCGCGGGCAGCGACGCACTTCCTGCTCGGCTGGATCATGGGTGGTTACCGGATGATGCGGTATCGGCTCGAAGGGAGCGAGCCACCGCGGGCGGTGCTGGTACCACCGCCGGGAGCCGATCTTCGCTATGCGGGCGCGGCGGCCCGAGCCACCGCGCTGGCGCGCGATCTCATCAACACTCCCGCCAACGACATGGGGCCGCAAGAGCTGGCCGATGCCGCGTTGGATCTGGCGAGAAGCCACGGGGCACGCTGTCAGGTGCTTGCGGGCGGGGAGCTCGCCGGTTATCCGATGCTGCGCGCCGTCGGGGGTGCCAGCTGCCGCCCGCCGCGGCTCATCGACCTGCGCTGGGGCGAGCGGGAGGCGGCGCGTGTGACTCTGGTCGGCAAGGGCGTGTGCTTCGACAGCGGGGGCCTCGACCTCAAGACTTCCGCCGCGATGCTTCTGATGAAGAAAGACATGGGCGGGGCGGCGTGCGCGCTCGGGCTCGCCGACCTCATCATGCGGCTCGAGGTCCCGGTGCAGCTTCGGGTGCTGATTCCGGCGGTCGAGAACAGCGTCGGCGGAGCCGCCTACCGGCCCGGTGACGTGCTGCGCTCGCGCAAGGGACTCACGGTGGAGGTGGGCAATACCGATGCCGAAGGGCGCCTCGTTCTCGCTGACGCCCTGGCCGAGGCGGATCTCGAGCGGCCGGACCTGCTCATCGATCTGGCAACACTGACCGGCGCTGCCCGCACCGCGCTCGGTCCGGAGTTGCCCGCCGCGTATTCTCCGAGCGAGGAGCTGCTCGATGCGCTGCGCCGGCATGGAGAAGAGGAGAGCGATCCGGTCTGGCCGCTGCCGCTTTGGCCGGGATACGAGGAGGACCTTGCGAGCAAGGTCGCCGATCTCGGCAACGTCGCCTCGACGCCGTTCGCCGGCTCGATCATCGCGGCTCTCTTTCTCAAGCGGTTCGTGACCGAGACGCCAAACTGGCTGCATCTCGATCTTTATGCATGGAATGGCAAGGAGCGCCCGGGCCGACCCGTCGGTGCCGAGGCGCAGTGCGTGCGCAGCCTCTTCGAGCTGATACGTTCACGCTACCGGTGATAAACTCAGAAGCTCACATCTTCAGCGGTTGATCCATGGCCAAATCTCGGGGAGCCGATCCGCGGGAGTTCTCGCGTTGGGTGGTCGATGGCATCAAGCAGACGCCCTCCCGCTCGATGCTGCGCGCCGTCGGCTTCGAGGATGAGGATTTCTCCAAGCCGCAGATCGGCATCGCCTCGACGTGGGCGAACGTTACACCTTGTAACATGCACATCGGCGAGCTCGCGCGCGAGGCAGTGGCCGGCGCCGATGCGGCCGGCGGCAAGGCCGTGCTCTTCAACACCATTACCGTCTCCGACGGCATCGCCATGGGCTCCCCGGGCATGCGGTACTCGCTGGTCTCGAGGGAGGTGATCGCCGACTCCGTCGAGACGGTGGTGGGTGCCGAGGGGTTCGATGGCTTCGTCGCCATCGGCGGCTGCGACAAGAACATGCCCGGATGCGCCATGGCCATGGCGCGACTGAACCGTCCGGCCGTGTTCGTCTACGGCGGCACGATCCGTCCGGGGGCCAAGGGGCGCGACATCGTCTCGGTATTCGAGGCGGTCGGGGCCCGGGCCGCGGGCAAGATCAGCGACGCGCAACTCGCGGAGGTCGAGCGCACCGCCATTCCAGGCCCGGGGAGCTGCGGCGGCATGTATACGGCCAACACCATGGCCTCGGCCATCGAGGCCCTCGGGCTCTCCCTTCCCGGCAGCTCCGCTCAGGAGGCGGTGAGCCCCGAGAAGCGGACCGACTGCCATCGCGCGGGCGAGGCCGTCGTCTCCCTCGTGAAGCAGGGCATCCGGCCGCGCGACATCCTGACTCGCAAGGCATTCGAGAACGCGATTACGGTGGTGATCGCCCTCGGCGGCTCGACCAACGCGGTGCTGCATCTGCTGGCGATCGCGCACGAGAGCCGAGTGAAACTTCACCTCGATGATTTCACTCGAATAGGCAGGAGAGTTCCGGTGCTCGCGGACTTGAAGCCGAGCGGGCGCTACCTCATGGCCGAGCTCGTCGCCATAGGGGGTATCACACCACTCATGAAGATGCTCTTAGAAGGTGGCCTTCTGCATGGCGAGTGCCTGACGGTGACGGGACGGACACTGGCGGAAAACCTTTCTGAAACAGGTACGTATATTGCTGGACAGGAGATCGTGCGGCCGCTGTCGCGGCCGCTCAGGAAGCAGAGCCATCTCGTCGTTCTATACGGGAACCTGGCTCCCGAAGGGGCGGTCGCCAAGATCTCGGGCCAAGAGGGCGAGGCCTTCAGCGGCAGCGCCCGGGTGTTCGAAGGCGAGGAGCGGGCAACCGCGGCCATCCTTGCCGGGCGCGTGCGGGCGGGCGATGTCGTCGTCATCCGCAACGAGGGTCCGGTCGGCGGTCCGGGCATGCGCGAGATGCTGAGTCCCACCGCTGCCATCGTCGGCCGCGGCCTCGCCGACCAGGTCGCATTGATCACGGATGGGCGCTTCTCCGGCGGCAGCCACGGGTTTGTGGTGGGACATATTGCCCCGGAGGCGGCGGTGGGCGGTCCCATCGGGCTGCTGCGCAACGGCGATCGCATCGCGATCGATGCGCTGCGGCGGCAGATCCGGGTGGAGCTTTCCGCGGCGCAGCTGCGCCGGCGCCGTGCGGTGTGGAAGCCGCGCAAGCCCTTCGCCACGGGCGGTGTGCTCGCCAAGTACGCACGGCTGGTCGGCAGCGCCTCGACCGGTGCGGTGACCGGACCGGCCCCTGCGGCGGGCCGACGCAGGGGCGCCCTAACCTGAACGCCCTTGGGTATCGAAGCGTCATGCAGTTGTCAGTGCGCGGAGCAGCGGTTAGAGTTCGCCCTCGCATCCACCGATGCAGGCGGCGAGCGCTTGTGGCTTCGTGCCCCGAGGGCGCCGCGACAGTGAATCACTCAGGGGGATTGAGCCACAGGTGCGCGGCAGCCCGGGGAAGGTTGCCGGCGCGTAAGGCAGGTATACACCACCCGGCGGACCGCAGCGCCGGCGAGGTCGGGTCCGGAGGGGACCGCTTGCGGGCAGATAGAAAGTTGGTTACTTTGAAACGCTTGCCTCTCGATACGGCAATTGCGCATTAACAGCGACGCCTCACCAGTCAGTCATGAGCGCTTACGTACAAGATACCCAGTACTTCACCCGGCGCACGGCCGTCCTCGCGATCATCATCGCGCTGCACATTGGCATCATCTGGGCGCTGGCGTCGGGCCTGGCGCAACGAGCCATCCAGCTGGTCGCGCCGCCCATTCAGACGCAGATCGTGCAGCAGACCAAGCAGCAGCTGAAACCGCCGCCGCCACCGCCACCGCAGCTGCAGCAGCAGCAGGTGCAGGTGCCGCCTCCGGTGATTCAGATCAACGTCCCGGCGGCAGAGCAGACGCACGCCATCACCATCGTGAAGCGGGTGGTGAGAGCGGCTCCCGCGGCGCCCGAGCGCGTGACGCCGCTGCAGGCGATTGCGCGCGATTTCCCCTCGACCGACAGTTACTATCCGGACGCCTCGCGCCGCCTGGGCGAGCAGGGCACGGCGCTGGTGCACATGTGCATCGGTGCCGGCGGACGGGTGTCGGACCCGAGGATCGAGCGAAGCTCCGGCAGCTCGCGGCTCGATGGGGCGGCCATCCGTTATGCCCAGGCCACCTCCGGGCACTTCCGGCCGGAAACCCGTAACGGCGTGCCGGTGACGGTCTGCACCAACCTGCCGATCAAGTTCCAGCTCACCGA
The DNA here is from genome assembly GCA_049579785.1 of Steroidobacteraceae bacterium. Taxonomy (GTDB): domain Bacteria; phylum Pseudomonadota; class Gammaproteobacteria; order Steroidobacterales; family Steroidobacteraceae; genus 13-2-20CM-66-19. The sequence continues at coordinate 33,801 of JBAUOO010000254.1, read as the reverse complement.
CTCGTTCTAACGTTTTCTTCTGGCTCTCTTTTATGTCTTTGACCTTCGAAGCTGCAATGTCCATCGCGGCACTTTCGTGATTCGAGGAACTTATGGGTAATAGCGCACTTACATCAGTCAACAACCCTTACGGCCTGGCCGGCATGTGGAACACGGGCGACATCGTCACCCGTGCCGTCATCATCCTGCTGCTCATCCTGTCGCTGGTGTCCTGGTACACCATCCTCATCAAGCTGTGGGATCAGCGTCGACTCAAGCAGGCGGCACGCGCCGCGGAGAAGCAGTTCTGGTCCGCCCCGTCCCTCAAGGAGGGCGTGGAGCGCCTGAAGAAAGGCGATTACTTCCGCCTCATCGCCGAGGACGGCCTGCGGGCCGTGTCGCACCACGAGGGGCGGCTCACCGATCGGATCGACATGCACGAGTGGATCACCATGTCGCTGCAGCGCTCGGTCGATCAGGTCAACAGCAACATGTCGAAGGGCATGAGTGCGCTCGCCACCATCGGCTCCACCGCTCCGTTCGTCGGCCTCTTCGGCACGGTGTGGGGCGTCATGAACGCCCTCATCGCGATCGGCCTGGCCGGCCAGGCGAGCATCGACAAGGTGGCGGGACCTGTCGGCGGCGCGCTCATCATGACGGCGCTCGGCCTCTTCGCCGCGGTGCCGGCGGTGTGGGGCTACAACTGGCTGCTCGGCCGCAACAAGATGCTGCAGGATGCGGTGCGCAATTTCGCCGGCGACCTGCACGCCTACCTCGTCAGTGGCGCGCGCGTCAGCGCTCCCGAGGTCGGTGGCGCGCGTCCGGCGGCTGCTCCGGCAGCCGCGGTCCGCAAGTGACGGACGAGTCGATATCACGAGAGTGCCGCAGGCCGGCTCCGCGCGAGGCGGAGCCGGCCGTGACTTGATTGCTGGCACGCGGGCGCACTCGGCGCGGCGCGTGAGGAGCTGCTGATATGTCGATGAACATACAAGGCCCGAGCGACGAGCCGGGCGTGATGAACAGCATCAACACGACGCCGCTCGTCGACGTCATGCTGGTGCTGCTGATCATCTTCCTCATCACGATCCCCGTGATCACCAAGACGGTGAACGTGCAGCTGCCGCACGCGAACAACATCCCGCAGGTGACCAAGCCGCACGACATCACCATCGCGGTGGACGCGGCGGGCAACATCTACTGGGACGACAAGGAGGTCACTGACGACAACCAGCTGCTCGCCATGATCGAGCAGCAGGCGGTGCGAGTCCCGCAGCCGGAGATGCACATCCGCGGCGACAAGAACGCCAGCTACAAGGCCGTCGGCCACGTGCTCTATGAGCTGATGCGCGGCGGGATAGTCAAGGTGGCCTTTATCACCGAGCCGAATCTGAACACGGTCGGCGTGCAATAAGGAGTTGTGAAAGATGGCCATGAATGTCGGGGGCTCGAGCACGGGCCCCATGTGCGACATCAACACGACGCCGCTCATCGACGTCCTGCTGGTGTTGCTGGTGACGCTCATCATCACGCTGCCCGTCATGATGCACGCGACCAAGCTCGATCTGCCGCAGCAGAATCAGCCGCCGCCGCCGAACGCGCAGCCCGAGGTGATCGATCTCGAGATCGACTTCGACGGCACGATCGTCTGGAACGGCACGCCGGTCACCCTGCAGCAGCTCGATGGCTATTTCGCCACCGAGGCGGTCAAGGATCCGCAGCCGGAAATCCATCTGGCCCCCGATGGCATGTCCAAGTACGACGTCGTGGCCAAGGTGCTCGCCTCGGCGCAGCGCAACCACATGACCAAGATCGGCTTTGTCAATACCTCCCAATTCTCCCAGTAACAGTCAGCAGTGAATGATCCCATGCGAGACGATGTCATGAAGGTCGAAGGCAACCTGTGTGCGGCGATCGCCCTTGGCGCCGCGTTGACGTGCGCGGCGGCTCTCGCCGGGGTCACGCCGGCGCTCGCCGCCAGCAAACCGCCGCCGCTTACCCGCGATGAGGCCAAGCCGCTCAAGGCGGCGCAGGATGATCTGCAGAAGGGCAGTTACGATGCGGCGTTGCAGGAGCTCGACAAGGCCGATGCGCTGCCGAAGAAAAGCGCCTATGCGCAGTATCTGATCGATGAGATGCGGGGCTTCGCGTACGTGCGCACCAAGCAGTACCCGAATGCGGCCAAGGCCATGGAGGCGGAGCTGACGAGCGGATTCGCGCCCGCCGACCAGGTCCGCACGCTCACCGTCGCGCTCGCGCAGCTCAGCTACCAGATCAGGAACTACGACAAGGCGATTCAGTACGGCCAGCAGGCGATCAACAAGGGGTGGGCGGATGCGCAGATGCCCACTCTGGTCGGTCAGGCGTACTACCTCAAGGGCGACTGGAACGGCGTGATCCGCTTCGAGAAGTCGCAGATCGCCGCCGACGAGCAGAAGGGCGTCACGCCCCCGGATCAGCCGCTGCAGCTGCTGCTGAGCGCGTGCCTGAAGCTGAACAGTCAGGACTGCGAGAACAACGCCCTGCAGCAGCTCGTCGTCTACCATCCGAAGCCGGCGTATTGGCAGCAGCTGCTCTACTCGATGTTCAAGTCGGTCAAGAGCGACCGCAACCTCCTGCAGACCTATCGCCTCGCCTCCGACGTCGATGTCCTGAAGCGTCCCGAGGACTTCACCGACTTTGCGCAGCTTGCGATCGAGGCCGGCTCCCCGGGCGAGGCGGAGCAGATCATCGAGAAGGGGATGCAGGAGAACATCTTCCCCGATGCGCGCACCAGGGGTAAGGCGGCGCGTCTGCTCGCCGATGCCAAGCGCGCGGCCGCGCGCGACCAGGCGAGTCTCTCCAGGAACGCCGCGGAAGCCGCCCGGGCGAGCAATGGCAACCAGGATGTGGGCCTCGGACTCGCGTACTACGGTTATCAGCAGTACGACAAGGCAATCCAGGCCCTGACGCAGGGCATCGCCAAGGGCGGGCTGAAGGATGCGCCCTCCGCCCATCTGCTGCTCGGTATCGCGCAATTGAAGGCGGGTGACAAGAGCGCCGCGATCCAGTCGTTCAAGGCGGTCCGGGGGGACCCGACGCTGCAGCGCCTGGCGACTCTCTGGAGCCTGCGCGCGCGCGGGGGACAGGCCTGATTCCCGACAGTGACGTTCAGGAGAAGCTCATGACGATCAAGGTAGGCGAGCGCATGCCTGCGGGCACCCTCAAGGTAATGACCAAAGAGGGGCCGAAGGACCTCGCGACCGAGGACCTCTTCATCGGCAAGAAGGTCGTGCTGTTCTCCGTCCCGGGGGCGTTCACGCCGACCTGTGACGCCAAGCACTTGCCGGGATTCGTGCAGTTGGCCGATCAGATTCGCGCCAAGGGCGTCGACACCATCGGCTGCATGGCCGTCAACGACGTGTTCGTCATGAACGCCTGGGGCAAGGCCTCGAGTGCCGGCGACAAGGTGATGATGCTGGCCGACGGCAACGGCGACTATGCGAAGGCGCTGGGCCTCGAGCTCGATGCGCGCAAGTTCGGCATGGGCACACGCGGTCAGCGGTTCGCGCTGGTCATCGACAATGGCGTGCTGAAGAGCGTGAACGTCGAGGAGCCGGGGCAGTTCAAAGTCTCGGCGGCCGAGCACGTCCTCGGACAACTGTAGTTGATTGGCGCAAAGGCGGCGTCCTGCCGCTTTGCTTTCGCACGTCAGGGAATTAGGCGCTCCAGCTCCGGGACGATCTGAAAGAGGTCGCCGACCAGGCCGATGTCGGCGACCTCGAAGATCGGCGCCTCGGGATCCTTGTTGATCGCAACGATGGTGCGGGCGTCCTTGATGCCCGTCAGGTGCTGGATCGCGCCCGAGATGCCGATGGCGATGTAGAGCTCCGGGGCGATGATCTTGCCGGTCTGGCCCACTTGCAGCTCGTTCGGGGCGTAGCCGGCATCGACTGCGGCGCGCGAGGCACCCACCGCGGCTCCCAACTTGTCAGCCAGCGTGTAGAGCGTCTTGAACGCCTCGGCGCTGCCGAGCGCGCGCCCGCCCGAGACCACGCGCGCGGCGGTCTGCAGGTCGGGCCGGTCGCTCTTGGCCGCGGAAACCGATACGAAGCGGGTGTGGGAGGGAATCTGCGCATCGACCGTGGGCTTCTCGATGCTCGCCGAGCCGCCGGTCGCGGCGGGCTGAAATGAGGCCATGCGCACCGTACCTACGACCTGGGTACCCGCATCGACCTCCACGGTGACGATGGCATTGGCCGCATAGATCGGGCGGCGAAAGCGCGTCGCGCTCTGGACCGCCATGATGTCGCTGATCTGCGCCGTATCGAGCAGAGCCGCGACGCGCGGCATCAGGTCCTTGCCGAAGGTCGTCGAGGGACCCAACACGTGGCTGAAGGAAGCGGCGAGCGCCGCGATCTGCGGCGCCAGCACCGCGGCCAGAAGGTGCGCGTTCGAGGGATGCTCGACCGCGAGCACGCGCGTCACACCTTGGAGCGATGCGGCCTGAGCGGCGATGGCGGCTGCATCGGCGGCGCACACCGCCACCGTGATCTCGCCATCGGGAATGGCGGTGGCGCAGGTGATGCACTTGGCGGTGCTCGGATTCAAGCGTGTGCCGTCGTGCTCGGCGACGATGAGAATGCGGTGGCTCACGAGAGAACTCCCTTGCTCTTCAGCGCCGCGACCAACTCCGCGGCATCTTTCACCTTGGTGCCTTTCTGGCGCTGCGGCGGCGGCTCGAAGCGCGTGAGTTTCAGGCGCTGCCGCTGCTCCACGCCGAGCGCGGCGAGCGTGAGGGTCTCGAGCGGCTTCTTCTTCGCCTTCATGATCTCCGGCAGCTTCACGTAACGGGGCTCGTTCAGGCGCAGGTCCGTGGTGATCACCGCCGGCAGATCCACCTCGAGAGTCTCGAGACCCGCATCGACCTCGCGGGTGACGCGCGCCCGCTCGCCATCGAGCTCCACCTTCGATGCGAAGGTCGCCTGCGGCCGCTCCCACAGCGCCGCGAGCATCTGGCCGGTCTGGCTGTTGTCATCATCGATCGCCTGCTTGCCGAGGATGACGAGGAAGGGTTGCTCGCGCTCGGTCAGCTTCAGCAGCGCGCGGGCCGCCACCAGCGGCTCGATGATGCCTTGAGCCTCCACGTGCAGCGCGCGGTCCGCGCCCATGGCAAGACAGGTTCGAAGCTGCTGCTGGCAATCGGCGGGCCCGATGCTCGCGACCACGACTTCCTCGGCCGCGCCGCGCTCCTTGATCCGCAGCGCCTCCTCGAGCGCGATCTCATCGAAGGGGTTGACGCTCATCTTCACCCCTTCGGTGATCACACCGCTGCCATCGGGCTTGACGCGGATGCGCACGTTGTAGTCCACGACTCGCTTGATGCCGACCAGGATGCGTTTCATATCTCATTATTTTAGCAGACGTTCGCGCTAGAATTGGCGCTGCACGGACACTGCGCAGGTTCAACGGGGGTTCGCAGCCAAGATGCTTGGGTACGCGCTGCGCCGCATTGCCGGAACCGTCCCGATCTTGCTGATTCTCGTCACGCTCTCCTTCTTCGTCATTCGCCTGGCCCCCGGCGGTCCTTTCGATGAGGAGCGCGCCCTGACGCCGCAGGTGCGCGCGAATCTCGATCACCTCTACGGCCTCGACCGGCCGCTCGGGCTACAGTATCTGCATTACCTCGAGGGTCTCGCTCACGGGGACTTCGGCCTCTCGTACAAGCTGCGCGATGAGAGTGTCGCCGGACTCATCGCGCAGGGACTGCCCGTCAGCGCGACGGTCGGCTTCGCCGCGCTCGTGCTCGCGGTGATCTGCGGGGTGCCGCTCGGGATCGCGGCCGCGCTACGCCGCGCAGGCGCCGTTGACTACGCCGTCACGGCGCTGGCGACCCTCGCCATCGCGCTTCCCACCTTCGTCACCGGGCCGCTGCTCGCGCTACTGTTCGGGCTCGCGCTGGGCTGGCTGCCGGTGGCGGGCTGGCAGCGGGGTGATCCGCTTTATCTCATCCTGCCCGCCATCACGCTGGCTCTGCCGGTGTGCGCCGCGATCGCCCGCATGACCCGCGGCAGTCTCCTCGAGACCCTGAGCGCGCCTTTCGTGCGGACCGCGCGCGCGCGGGGCCTCGGGCCGTGGCGCGTGCTGTGGCGGCACGCATTGCGGCCGGCGTTGCTGCCGGTGGTGAGTTATCTCGGACCGGCGGCGACGTATGTCTTCACCGGCTCGCTGGTGGTGGAGACGGTGTTTGCGCTGCCCGGGACGGGGCGCTATCTGGTGCAAGGGGCGCTCGATCGCGACTACACGCTCGTCATGGGCATGATCATTCTCTATGGCGCGCTGACGCTCCTTCTCAACCTCGCCGCCGATCTGGTCTATGGCTGGCTCGATCCGCGGGTGCGGCATGAGTGAGGCGCAGGCGCTCGGCATCGCAGGACCGTCCGCGCGATCGGGCGTGCGCCGCCTGTGGCAGAGCCCGGTGGCGGTGCTCGCCGCGATGCTGATCGGCGCGCTGGTGCTGCTCGCGCTCTTCGGCCCCTCCCTCAGTCCCTACTCATACGATGCGCTCGACTGGCACCACCTCGCCATTCCCCCGGGGCTCACCGCCTCGCATTGGCTCGGGACCGATCCGCTCGGCCGCGACCTTTACGTGCGCACGCTCCATGGGCTGCGGTTATCGCTCCTCATCGGCGTGCTCGCGAGCGCCGTGAGCGTTGGAATCGGCGTCGCCTGGGGCGCGGTTGCCGGTTATGTCGGTGGCCGCACCGACGCCTGGATGATGCGGGCGGTCGATGTCTTGTATGCGCTGCCGTACCTCTTCGTCGTCATCATTCTCGCGACGGTTTTCGGGCGCGGCCGCATTCTCATGCTGCTCATCGCGATCGGCGCGGTGGGCTGGCTCACCATGGCGCGCGTGGTGCGCGGGCAGACACTGTCGCTCAAGCGTCGTGAGTTCATCGAGGCGGCGCGCGCGATGGGTCTCGGGACGCCGGCGATCCTCCTTAAGCACATCCTGCCCAACCTCGCCGGCACGGTGGCGGTGTACGCAACGCTCACCATCCCGGAGCTCATCACCTACGAAAGCTTTCTCAGCTTTCTCGGTCTCGGCGTTCAGGAGCCGCGCGCGAGCCTGGGGAGCCTCATCAATGACGGTGCGCGGCAGATGCTGACGGCGCCCTGGATGCTGCTCGTGCCCGCGGCGTTCCTGGTGACGCTGCTGCTGTGCTTCAATCTCCTGGGCGATGGCCTGCGCGATGCGCTCGATCCCGCCGGGCGCTGAGGAGAGTGCCGGCGCGGTGCTGCGCATCGCGCAGCTCAGCGTCACCTTCGATACCCCGCAGGGCGCGGTGGCCGCGGTCCAGGCGGTGTCGCTCACGGTGCATCGCGGCGAGTGCCTCGGCGTCGTGGGTGAGTCCGGCGCCGGCAAGAGTCAGCTCTTCCTCGCCACTCTGGGGCTTTTGCCTGCGAGCGCTCGCGTCTCGGGCAGCGCGAGCCTCGGCCGCGAGCCGCTCATCGGACGCTCGCAGAGGGAGCTCGACCGCATTCGCGGCGCGCGGATCGGGCTCATCTTCCAGGATCCGATGACCTCGCTCACGCCGCACCTGCGCATCGGGGAGCAGATCGCCGAGCCGATCGTCAGGCACTGCGGCGTAAGCTGGCGCGACGCTCGCGGCCAGGCGCTCGCCTTGCTCGAGCGCGTACACATGCCGGATGCGGCGCAGCGGCTGCGCCAGTATCCGCACGAGCTTTCCGGCGGCATGCGCCAGCGAGTGATGATCGCGATTGCGCTCGCGTGCGAGCCGCAGTTGCTGATCGCCGATGAGCCCACGACCGCCCTCGATGTCACGATCCAGGCGCAGATCCTGGCGCTGCTCGCGCAGTTGAAGCGCGAGTGCGGCCTGGCGATGGTCCTGATCACGCACGATTTCGGCGCCGTGGCGGGTGTCGCGGACCGGGTGGCCGTCATGCACGCCGGACGCATCGTCGAATCGGGCACGACCGCCGCGGTGCTCAAAGCCCCCCGCGATGAGTACACGAGAAGCCTGCTCGCCAAGGTACCGGTGCTCGATCTCACGGCGGCGCCCCGAGCGTCAGATTCAGGGGCTGCGCCGGCGAGCGCGGATGTGGCGCTCGGGGTCTCGGCTCTCGCCGTGAGGTACCGCGGCCGCGGTGCATGGCACGGCGGTCGCGCGGCGGTGCGTGCGCTCGAGGATGTCAGCTTCGAGCTGCATCCGGGAGAGGCGCTCGGGGTCGTAGGGGAGTCCGGGTCCGGCAAGTCGACGCTCGTGCGGGCGGCACTCGAGCTCATCCGCCCGAGCGCCGGGCGCGTGACCTGGATGGGGCGGGCCCTCGCCACGCTGCCGGCGCGCGAGCTCAAGCCTCTGCGCCGGGATCTGCAGCTCGTGTTCCAGGATCCGCTGGCGAGCCTCGATCCGCGCATGACCGTAGGTCGGATCATTGCCGAGCCGCTCGAGGTCCACGAGCGTCGGCTCGATGCCTCATCGAGAGCGCAGCGGGTGAAGGAGATGCTGGTGCGCGTGGGGCTCGGTGCCGAGTTGCTCGAGCGCTACCCGCATGAGCTCTCCGGCGGCCAATGCCAGCGGGTCGGCATCGCGCGGGCGATGGTCTTGAGACCGCGCCTGCTCGTCTGCGACGAGCCGGTGAGTGCGCTCGATGTCTCCGTGCAGGCGCAGATCCTGGAGCTGCTCGGGAGCCTCAAGGCCGAGCACGGCATGTCGATCCTCCTCGTGAGCCACAATCTCGCGGTGGTAAGACAGCTCTGCGAGCGGGTTCTCGTCCTCTACCGCGGGCACATGATGGAGCTGGCCGATTCGCGCGCGCTCTTCTCGCGGCCGCTCCATCCCTACACCCGTGAGCTTTTGGATGCGGTGCCGGTGCTCGACCCGGACGTGCAGCCCGGGAGGCTCGCACGGGCGCGGCTCGCAGAGCCGTTGGAGCCCAAGGAGCAAGGCACGCCCGAGCCTTTGCCCTCGGGCTGCGTGTTCCGGGCGCGATGCCCGTACGCCACCGCGGAATGCGCAGCGCGCATGCCCGTGTGGGAGGCGGCGCCCGGCGGCAGGCGGGTGGCGTGTCACCGCTTCCGGGAATGGGCCGATGGTATCCTTTCCCCACGATGAAGCCTGAGGCCAGCATCCGCCCGAGCGAGAGCCTGCGCAACGTCCGCTATGAGATCCGCGGCCGCCTGGCGCGGCGCGCGCACGAGCTCGAGCGGCAGGGGTACGAGATCGTCTCGCTCAACATCGGCAACCCGAAGGCGTTCGGCTTTCGCACGCCGGAGACGATGCGCCTTGCCATGATCGAGAACCTTTCCGAGGCTGAAGGCTACTGCCACCAGAAGGGCATCTTTCCGGCCCGCGAGGCGGTGGTGATGCAGCAGCAGGCGAGGGGGGTCACGGGAGTGACCGCCGAGGAGGTCTTCATCGGCAATGGGGTGAGCGAGCTCATCGACCTGGTGCTGCGGGCGCTCCTCAACAGCGGCGATGAGGTGCTGGTGCCGAGTCCCGACTATCCGCTCTGGACGGCCGCCGTCACCCTCAACGGCGGGCACGTGGTGCACTATCCCTGCCGGCCGGAGAACGGCTTCGTGCCCGACCCCGAGGAGCTCACGCGGCTCGTGACGCCGCGCACGCGCGCCATCGTCATCATCAATCCCAACAACCCCACCGGCGCCGTCTATCCCCGCCCCGTGCTCGAGGCGCTGGCGCGACTCGCCGAGCGCTCGGGGCTCGTCGTCTTCAGCGACGAGATCTACGACCAGATGGTGTATGACGATGCCGAGTTCGTGCCCCTGGCGACGCTCGTGCGCGAGACGCTGTGCGCCACGCTCTCGGGGCTCTCGAAGGTCTACCGGGCCTGCGGCTATCGGGTCGGCTGGGCGGTCTTCTCCGGGCGCACCCGTGGCGCGGCGGAGTACTTAAATGCGCTCGAGCTGCTGAGCTCGCTGCGCCTGTGCAGCAACGTGCTCGCGCAATGGGCGGTGCAGACTGCGCTCGGCGGCTATCAGAGCGTGAAGGATCTGGTCAGTCCCGGTGGTCGGCTCTACGAGTCGCGCCGCAGCATCCTGCGCGCGGCCGAGGGCAGCCGCTTTCTCGAGCTCGCCGCGCCACAAGGGGCCATGTATGCCTTCGTGGGCGTCGACCCGCGGCAACTTCCGGCCTTCGATGATCAGCAGTTCGCGCTCGATCTGCTCGAGCAGAAGCACGTGCTGGTGGCCCCGGGCGTGAGCTTCAATGTGCCTTATCGCAATCACTTTCGGGTGACGAGCCTGCCCGACCCGGCAACGCTGCGCGAGGTGTTCGCCCGGATCGAGGCGCTGCTCGAGAGTTATGCGAATGCCGCGGCCAGTGGCGAGAGTGCTTCCGGTAACGTGGTCGAAGCGGCCTCGAGATTCAAGTAAAATCGCAGGAACTCGCGATAACTATTTGTATTGCTATATCTTCCTGACTATATCAGCACGGTTCTCGAGCGCGGGGGCACGGTCGTCGTGCCCTCGCGTCAGCGAAGCTACGCCCTGGGGCTGGCCCATGCCGCGGCGCAACTCGCGCGCGGCGCTCGGGTCTGGCCGAGCCCGGATGTGCTGCCGCTGGAGGGGTGGCTCACGCGCGAGATCGAGCGCTACGCCGCCGAGAGCGAGGGCCGCTTAGGCAGCGCCGTGCCGCGACTGCTCTCGGCGGCCGAGGAGTGGCTCCTCTTTCGGCAATGCACGGCCGAGGTCACCGACGATCAGGATCTCGTCAATCGTGCCGCGCTGGCGGAGTCGCTGCGGCGCGCGAGCGGCCTGGCCGCGGAGCTTGGCATCGACCCGCAAGCGATTCGTGAGCCCGCCGGGAGCGAGGGGGATCTGTGGGCGGCGGTGCACCGCGCCGTGATGCGACGCTGCGCCACCCTGGGCGCAACGCCGGTGTCGGCGGCGCTCGCCCGCCTGCCCAAGGTGGGTGACGAGCGACCGGTGGTTTTCGCGGGCTTTGGAGCGCCATCGCCCCGCCTGCAGGCGATCCTCGCCACTCGCTCGCGGTACGGTTTCGAGACCTCCTACCCACCGCCGATCGATGCCACGCGGTGGGTCCCGCCGCGCGTCGAGACCCCGGCGGACGAGTGCGAGGAGCTCGAGCGGATTGCGCAGTGGTGCCAACGACGGCTGACGGGGCAGGCGGACGCCCGGCTGCTCATCCTGTTGCCAGGCTCCGCCGGCCGGCGCGAGCGGCTGGCGGCGCTCATACGAGAGGCGGTTGATCCTCGCCGCGAGAGCCCCTCGCTCCTGGGTCTCGAGGGAGGCCAACCCCTGGCGCGTCTGCCCATGGTCGCGCATGCGCTCGGGAGTCTCTCGCTGCTCGCCGGAGAGGCCGTAGGCATCGAGAGCCTCCTCGAGTGGCTGCGGGCACCCTGGTGGGCCGAGCCGGGACCGGCTGAGCGCGCCGGCCTCGATCTCTGGCTGCGCGAGCGGGGCCGGCTGCGGTTTGATCTCGCATCCCTTCTGGCGGCGCTGCGCCGCGCGGCCACGGGGCCGGCGAGGGCGATCGCCACCCGCCTCGAGCAGGCGGCCACTTTCCTGCGCGCGAGCTCGGCGAACCCGCGGGAGTGGTCGGAGCGGTTCGAGAAGGCACTGAAGGCGCTCGGCTGGCCGGCAGCCGGGCCACGCGCGAGCGCTGAGCAACAGACACGGGCGCGCTTTCACGAGCTGCTCGAAGAGCTGGGGCAACTCTCGGCCAGCGCTCCAACGGTGCCGTTGGCGATGGCCGTGCGGTGGCTGACGGAAAGGGCGTCCGTGACACCGTACCGACCCTCGGATGACGATGCCGCGGTCACTCTCGCGCCCGCATACATGGATCCGGTGGCGCGGTATGACGGCGTGTGGGTTGCCGGCCTCGATGCGGACAGCTTTCCGCAGCCGGTCGCGCCCGATCCGTTCCTGCCGCTCGCGGCGCAGATCGCGGCTGGCTGGCCGGCGGCCACCGCCGCGGGCCGGTTGGCGGAGGCGAAGGGGCTCATCGCGGCCTGGCGCGCGGCCGGCGCGGAGTTGGTGCTGAGCGCTCCGGCCCGCGCGCAAGACATCGAGCTGTTGCCGGGCCCGCTGCTCGAGGAGTGGCGCAGCGCCGCGCCCCCATTCGCCGAGCCCCGCACCTCCATCGGGCTTCCTTCGCGGCTGCACCGTCCGGGGTTGCTGGCGGAGTGGCGGGATGAGGTCGGCGTCGTGTGGAACTCGCAGCTCCCGCTGCCCTCGGGCACGCGCAGCCTCGAGCTGCAGAATCAGTGTCCGTTTCGCGCCTACGCGGAGCTGCGCCTGGGAAGTCAGCAGCTCGGGGTGCCCGAGCCGGGCGTTGCCCCCGATGCGCGCGGCAAGCTGCTGCACGCGGCTCTGCAGCGGCTGTGGGATCGGCTCGGCGATTCGCACGCGCTGAGCGCGCTCCCCGCGCCGGCGCTCGATGAGCTGATCGACACGTGCCTGCAGGAAGCGACGGCGACCTTGGATGCCGCGGGCGAGGACTCGATTCCCCGTCCGGCGTTGGCCCGGGAATGCCGCCGCACCGCGCGGCTCATCGGCAAGCTCCTCGAGATCGAGCGCGGGCGCGCGCCGTTTCGCGTGCAGCGGACCGAGTATTCCTCGCGGGTGCAGCTGGCGGGCCAGGAGCTGCGGCTGCGCATCGATCGCCTCGATGCGCTCGCGAGCGGCGGCCTCGCGATTCTCGACTACAAGAGCGGCCGTCGAGTCAGTCCCGATTGGTATGGCGATCGGCCTTCGCATCCGCAGCTGCTCGCCTACCTCGCGGCAGTGGGGGATGAGGTCGTGGCCATGGCGACCGTCAACGTGACGGCGAGAGAGGTGAGATTCGATGGCATCGCCGTGACTGAGGAGCTGCTCCCCCGGCTGGCGGGGGTGCAGGCCGCCGCCGGACAGTCGCAGGGTGCGTGGCAGTCGCGCGTGCAGGAGTGGCGCGGCCTGGTGCAGCGCTTGGCCGGCGCTTTCGCCGCCGGAGAGGCGACGGTCGACCCGAAGCCGGGAGCCTGTGACTTCTGCCACGTGGCCAGTGTCTGCCGCGTCGGTGACAGCCTCGTGGCGGTCGATGATGAGGGGCTCGAGGAAGGCGCGCGGGGGTTGGATGACGAGTAGCGCCTCGAGCGTGCCGCTCAGCGAAGCGGCTCGGGCGGATCAGCGGGCGCGCGAGCAGGCGATCGACCCCGGCCTGTCGGTGATCCTGCAGGCGCCGGCGGGATCGGGGAAAACCACCGTCCTCACGCAACGGCTGTTGCGCCTGCTCGCCGTGGTGGATGAGCCGGAGGAGATCCTCGCGATCACCTTCACCCGGCGCGCCGCGGCGCAGATGCGCGCCCGGGTCCTGCGGGCACTGCGCGGTGAGATTCCTCCCGGGGAGCAGAGCGAGCGCCTGCGTGAGCTGGCGGCGGCGGCGTTGCAGCGCTCGCAGGCGCGAGGTTGGCGTCTTGGGCAGGATCCGGGTCGGCTGCGCATCCAGACCATCGATTCCTTCAACTTCGCTCTTGCGAGCCAGCTTCCGGTCACGGCCCGCGCCGGCAGCGGGCTCAGGGTCAGTGCCCGCCCCGAGGAGCTCTACCGGCTCGCGGCGCGCGAGACGCTGCTGGCGGCGGAAGAGGACGCGGCGCTGTCCGCGGACCTCGAGCGGCTGTTCGAGCGGCTCGACAACCGGTGGGGCCACATCGAGCGGCTGCTGGCCGAGATGCTGCGCCAGCGTGCGCATTGGCTGCCGCACGTGTTGGGTCATGAGCCCGACGCGCTTTGCACGCGCGTGGCGGCGAGTCTCACGCGCATCGTGGAGGATCGCCTGCGGGTCGCCGGCGAGTCACTCGGTGCGCAGATTTGCGCCGAAGCGGCGCGCCTGCCGGGAGTGGACTCGCTCGAGCCGCGGGCGCAGCGCCTCGGCTCCTGGAAAACACTGGCGCGACTCGCCCTCACCAGCAACGGCGAGTGGCGCCGAGCGATCGACCGCAGGCTGGGAGCGGGGTTCGAGAACGGCGCCGGCAAGGCGGCATTGCGAGCCTGCATCGAGCGCCTGAGCGCGCGGCCCTCGGGACGCGAGACGCTCCTCGAGCTCGCCTCGCTCCCAACTCCGGATCTCGGCACGGAGGACGCCGCGGCTCTCGCGGCCCTGTCGCGAGTGCTGCGCGCCGCCGCGGCGCAATTACAGGCACTGTTTGCGCTCGAGGGCCGCGTCGATCACACCTACATCGCCGGCGCGGCGCGATCGGCGCTGGCCGAGGGCGGACTGCCGACCGATCTCGCCCTTAGAACCGGCCTTCGCCTGCGCCATATCCTGGTCGATGAGTTCCAGGACACCTCGGTGACGCAACTTGCGCTCCTCGAGGCGTTGACTGCGGGCTGGGAGCCGGACGATGGCCGTACGCTCTTCGTCGTCGGCGACCCGATGCAGTCGATCTATCAGTTTCGCGAGGCGGAGGTCGGTTGTTTCCTGCGCGCGCGGGATCTCGGCATCGGCGCGGTGCGCCTGACGGCGCTGCGGCTCTCGCGTAACTTCCGCTCGGCGCCCGCGCTCATCGAATGGACCAACGCGACCTTCGGCCGGCTTTTCCCGCGGGCCGACGATCTGCGCGCGAGCGCGGTCGCGTTCACGCCGAGTCTCGCCGGAAGGCCTGACGAGGAAGGGGCGGAGGCGCATCCGGTCGAGTTGCGCCTGCTGGCCGGAGACGACCGCGCGGCCGAGACGGCGGCGATCGTGGCCAGAGTCGCGGATCTGAAAGCGTCCGCGCCCCAGGCCAGCATCGCGATCCTGGTGGCGGCGCGCTCGCACGCGCCGGCCATAGTCGCCGCGCTCACCGATTCCGGGATCGATGCGATCGGTGTCGAGCTCGTCCCGCTCGCCGAAGTTCCCGTGGTGCGTGACCTCGTGGCCTTGATGCGCGCGCTCTGCCATTTGGGCGATCGCACCGCCTGGCTCGCGGTGCTGAGGGCGCCCTGGTGCGGGGTGTCGCTCGCGACGCTGACGCGGCTTTCGACCCGCGCCGATGCGCAGCTGATCTGCGAGGCCCTGCACGAGCCGAGCCGGCTCGAGGAATGTCCGGCGGAGGAGCGCGCGCGGCTCGAGCGCATCGCGCGCGTGCTCGAGGAGGGTCTGTCGAGATCCGATCAGGCGCCGCTCGCCGATTGGCTGCAGGAGGTGTGGATGGCCCTCGGCGCCCCGGATGCGTACCCGGCAGAGGAGCTGCGGCACGCGCGCGCGTTCTTCGATGCGCTGAGCGAGCGCACGGCTGGCGGGGAGTGGGGCGGGATCGGAACCCTCGATTCCCTGTTGGCCAATCTCTACGCGCAGCCGCAGGCCCACACGGCCGCGCCGGTGCAGATTCTGACCATCCACGGCGCCAAGGGCCTCGAGTTCGACCATGTGCTGGTGCCGGGGCTCGATCGCGAGCGCAATCGCGGGCGGGAGCCGTTGCTGCGTTGGCTCGATCTGCCGCGCGCGCCGGCAGAGGACCCGGTATCCCAGGAAACCGATCTCATCATGGCCCCGGCACCGGTGATCGGCGAGGAGGATCCGGGCGAGGTCAACGCGTATCTGAAGCGCCTGACGGCGCTTCGCGCCGCCCACGAGCAGCTGAGACTCCTTTACGTGGCGGCCACGCGCGCCAAGCGCTCGCTTCACCTGTATGCCGCGCCGGCGCCGCGAGCCGGCGGGCGGGTGATTCCCCGGGCAGGGACGCTGCTCGCTTCCTACTGGCCGGCGCTCGCGCAAGCCTTTCAGGCGCCCTCGGCGGATGGCGCTGCTTGCGCCTCCGCCGACATCCAACTCGAGCTGTTCGCCGGCTTGCAGATGCGCCGCGTGCTGCGCCGGCTGACCTCGGACTGGGCGCCGCCGGAGCTTGCTCCCGCCCCGCCGCTGTCGCGCCTGCCTCTCGCGCAGCGCCCGCTCGAGGCGCTGGAATTCAGTTGGGCGGGCGAGACGCGCCGTCACATCGGCACCGTGGTCCATGCGGCGCTCGCGACCTTCGCCGCCGCCGCCGAGCTGCCCTCACGCGACTGGCTCGAGTCCCGGACCGGGCTCTATCGCGAGCAACTGCGCCGTCACGGGGTCGCGCAGCGCGATCTCGGCGAGGCGCTCGCCGATGTGGTCGAGGCGTTGACCCGGACCCTTGCCGATGCAAGAGGACGTTGGATCCTCGCGCGTGCGCACGCTGAGGCGCACAGCGAGCTCGCGCTCACGGGGATGGCGAGCGGCAGGCTCACGAGCGTGGTGATCGATCGCTCGTTCGTCGATGAGGCGGGCACGCGCTGGGTCATTGATTTCAAGACCAGCCGCCACGAGGGCGGCGGGCTCGAGGCGTTCATCGGGCAGGAGCTCGAGCGCTATCGCGGACAGTTGCAAACCTACACGGCCCTCGCCCGGGCATTGGGTCCGCAGCCGGTGCGGGCGGCGCTTTACTTCCCGCTCCTCGGCGTGTTTCGCGAATTTCAGTAGGTGCCCGACAGGGCAAACTGCCGCCGCCCCTGCGCATCCGGGGAGCCGAGAAACGCGATGGCATTGAGCAGGGGCGGGGAGGCGCTCGCCCGCGGTGTCACATAGCCGGTGAGGTCGTATCCCGGCTGCGCCGTGAGCACGAGCGTCCCTTGCACCGCGAGCGGTCCGCCGAGGTCGCGCACCTCACCCGTCGGCTGCGGACTCCCCGGCGGAAAGGTCACGGCGAAACTGCCGAGCGCAGTGACATAGCCGCTGCTGTCGATGAGGTTCAGCGCCTCGATGCGCCCTTCGAGCGAGCGCACGATGCCCTGTTTCGTGACCTTCAGGAGCGCAAGGCGAAGATGCAGCGTGCCGGTCAACGTCGACGGCACGCCCGGAAGCAGTGTCGGATCGAGAGGCAGGGAGGCTGTGATGTCGCGTGCGACGACCGCGCCGGTGAGTCCCATCTCGATGTCGGCCCGCGCCGCGGTTTGCGGCGGACGCTCGAGGTCCACGTGCGCCGCAAGCCGGCCGAAGAGCAGCCGCGCCGGCTCGAGCCGCCAGCTGAGATCGCCGAGCGATGCGCCCTGCACCTTGAGGCCGCCGCAGTAGCCGCTCCAGACCGATCCCTCGACGCTCGCGCAGCGGAAGGTGTTGCCGGAAGTCGGCAACAACCAACTCGCCGGCAGCCGCGCGAGCACGATGGCCGCGAAGGCCACGGCACCCAGGACGATGATGGTCAGGGTCCGCTTCACGCGAGGCGCCGCGCGGCTAATCCAACAGGCTCTCAAGGGCTCTTGAGAATGAGCGAGGCGTTGACCGTGCCGGGCTGGCCGGCGCTGTCGATGGTGGCGGCCTCGATCTGCACGCCGTTTTGCTGACTCAAGCGCGCCAGCCAGCCGATCAGCGCATCGAACGGCGCCTTTTCCAACTGAACGCTCAAGCTTCCGCGGCCGCTCGGCTGGCTTCCGGCGAGTGAGCCACCGAGCCCGGACTCGCGGGCCGATTGATCGACGATGACGATCAGCGACTCGCCCGAATGGCTTCTCACCGGCCCCGCGGCGGCGATCTCGGGCGCGGCGCTGCGCATCCACACGAGATCCGCCTGCTTCCTCGCGACCTCATCGTGCAGATTCAAGACGCGGTGATCGAGCGGCAGGATGACCACGAACACGAATAGGATCGCGGCAATCACGCCGCCGATGAGCAGCGTCCGGCGGTCGCGCGCGGAGAGCGATCGCAGCGAGGAGGACAGCTCGAGCGGCAGCGCCATGTCAGCTCCCCGGACGCATCTGGATACGGCCCTCGTAGGCGGAGCCCTCCGGGGTCCCCGCCACCAGATGCGCCTGCCAGCCCTGCTGCCGCAGTTGGCGACTCAGGCGATCCAGCGTCTCGACCGTCGGTGCCGAGGCTTTGAGCTCGAGCGCACCGTCGCGGAAGGTGAGCGCCTCGAGTACCGCCTCAGGGGCGGCGCGATGCGCCTGCACGAGCGCCTGCAGCGCCTGCATGAACCCGCCCGAAGCGTCACTCGCGCGCACCGCGGCGAGGCGCTGCTCCATCTGCCGGCGCGCCTCGTAAGGGTCGGGTTGACCGGGCATCGCGCTCTGAAAGACCTGCTCGATCGCCGCATCGAGACGATGATTGGCGTGCTTGAGCACCGTGAGCTCGGCCGCTTTGCCGGCGATATGCAGGCCGATGAGACCCGCAAGCAGCATGGCCGCCACCCGCCAGGCGCTCCAGCCGACCGGATGGGACGTGGCCGGGGTATAGGGGCCCTGCAGAAGGTTGGTGGCGGTGACGCCGGGGAGCTGCTGCGCGAAGAGCGCGAGTGGGCCGCCCGTGAGCAGCTGGATCTGGATACCCTCGAAGCGCTCGCGCGCGGCCTCCACTCGGGTGGCGTGCCGGTGCCACTCGGCGGCGCCGGTGTAGAGGATCAGGCCCCGGCCACCCGTGCCCGGCTCGAGGCCGGCGAGGGCGATATCGAGCGCCTCTTCCAGAGCGTCGGCAGGCAGCGTCACGATGGTCCCGGAGGGAGGGCGGACGATGACCGCGTCCTCCTCCAGTAGCGCCACGGCCTGCCCTGGGTTCTGCGGCAGCAGCGCGCTGTCGGCGTAGAGCGCCTCGGCCTCGAGGCCGCTCGATTTGAGGAGCGTCGTCCACTCATCCATCCGCTTGCGCGCCACGACGGCGACCGGCACACGCGCCGACTCACCCTCGCGGCGGCCGATCGCGAAATGCAGCTCCTCGATGTCCTCGGCGAGTTGCTCCTCGAGCGCATACGGCACGAGCTGCTGCAGCCGGGTGCCCGCTTTGGCGGGGGGCAGCTCCGGTTGGGTCAACAGCACTTCCGCCCCCGGCACCAGCACGACGACGTGCCGCCCCGCGGCGCGGGGCGCGGCGAGCGAGAGCGGGCCGGCCTGGGGAGGGCCGGGCGCGCCGCGCCCATCGACGATGAGCCAGGTGGCCTGCTCTTGTGGCGTGCGCGGGAGCCTGAGGAGGAGCCAGTCAGCCATGGGGCTTCATACTAGCAGCGGCACGCTCAGTCGGGCGTGAAGCTGCGCATGACCGGCCGGACCATGCCGGTCGAGTCCTGGTAGAGCAGGGTGTATACCGCAAATTCGGTGGCCCCCACGTTCACGAAGCTCGTCAGGCGGAACCAGCTCGATTTCTGCACGATGAGGCTCGCGAGAGTCTGCGGCGGACTTTGGTTGGGGAGACCGTTCGTGCCTATGCCCCCACCAGGGTTACTGCCGCCCTGCACGTTCTGAGCGGCGCTCAGGAACTGCGCCTGGGTCGGAAAGCAGGGCCCTTCGGCCTGGCGGTCCTTCTCGAATCCTTGTGGATCGCTGCTGTACTGCACGACGCCGGCGAGCGCATCGAGCACCCACGGATCGGCTGAGCAGACATTGATCTGCACCCCGATGGGCAGAGCGACGATGTGCGGCGCGAGCCTGTCGAACGCCGCGCGCGTGATGCCGGGCATCGCCAGCAGCTCACTGGTGCTCGTGATCGGCAGTTTGGGCGTGCGATAGGGCGGATCCATCTCGAGGTAGGTGCTGTCCTCCGCGCCGTTCGCAACCGTCGCGGTCGGGCTCTTATCGATCCAGTCGACGATGTCATCGGCCAGGTTGGGATTGAGGTTGAGCATGTTGAGCAGCCGCTCGAAGGCCTGGATCGCCACCGTGTTGGGCGTTGCGCCATCCTGCTCGACCAGGTCGTTGATGTTGAACCGGCCCTGCAGATCTTCCAGCGAGGCCTCGAGCGTCACACCGGGAAGGACCTCCGTGGGGGTCAGCGGCTGGGCCCAGCTCTGACTCGGGGAGGTGTAGGGGGAGTTCTGTTGGGCTTGCTGCTGCAGGCCGTAGGCCGCGAGCGCCTCGGCGCCTTGCGCGACGAGCAGTGCCTGATCGAAATCGAAGGTCGCGGCGGCACGGCGCGCGGTCATGGCGTTGTTGTAGGCCATCGCGGCCGCGAGAATGGTGCCAAGCGCCACCAGCATGATGGCGACGAGCAGCGCCACACCGCGCTGAGCCTGGCGCGAGGCGAGGCCGCCGTCGCGGCGACGGCGCGGCGCGCTTCTTGGCTCACAGCGAGTCACGGTCATTGGGCGGTCTCGAAAATGCGCACGATCTTGCCCCACTGCTTGGTGTCCAGAGTCACCTCGATCGCCAACGGCCGCAGACGATAGTAGGAGTCCGCCGCTCCGCCAACGCCGAGCGGCGCCGGCGGCCAGGTATCGACCCAGGCGCGCTGCACCGACATGTAGCGAAAGGTGACGCTGCGAAGGCGCTTGAGGAGGTTGCGCTTGACCGGCGTGCTCGAGAGCGTGGCGTCGAGCACGTTCCAATGCTCGCGCACCAGGGTGCCGTTGTCGAAAACGTACGCCACCCGCTCGAGCTCCGAGCGCTGAAGACCGGTGGGATTGCTCCAGCCGTTGCGCGTCAGGACGACGAGCGGAGCGGCGGTATCCGACTCATCGGAGCTATCATCGCTCGCGGCCGCGGCGGAGGTATCGGACATCGGGCCGCCCTGGAGGCAGGGCAGGTAGCTCTCACCCAGCGGGTCGCGCACCGGCCGTGGCGCAAGCTGCACGAAGTCCTGCTCGATCACGCTCATGGCGGTCTCGAGATCGACCAGGCTCTTCTGGTGCTCGCGGATCGAGCCGCGGTTCTGTAGCGCCTGATTGATGGCGCCGTAGCCCATCGCAAACATGATGGCCGCGATGAAGAGCGCCACCAGCAGCTCGATGAGCGTGAATCCGGCGGGTCTGAGGGAGGATCTCGCGCGCATCGCCATCAGGGTATGGGGGAGCTGATGCTGGTCCCGTTCGGGTTGCCGTTCGGCGACAGGCCGACCATCGGGTTGTTGGACCACGAGGGCGGAACCGACGTCGGCGATGACTGCACGGCGCTGCCCATGAACCCGACCGCACTCGCGTACCAGCCGCGGTCCTCGCCCGCGGTGCTGTCGGCGGGGCGCACGTCGACCTCGATCTGCACCACGCCCGGGACGCGGGCGTTGGTGACCTTCTGCTGCCACTGCCAGTTTCGTCCGGCGTATTCGATGTCGTCGTTACTGGTGCCGGCGGTCGGAACGGTACCTGACAGCCTCACCGTCTCGATGCGATTCAACGCCACCCATTCGGCGAA
This sequence comes from Steroidobacteraceae bacterium, assembly GCA_049579785.1. Taxonomy (GTDB): domain Bacteria; phylum Pseudomonadota; class Gammaproteobacteria; order Steroidobacterales; family Steroidobacteraceae; genus 13-2-20CM-66-19. Next base: position 12,755 of record JBAUOO010000254.1, on the reverse strand, counting down.
GGTCTTGCTCTGAAGGTAGATCGCCGTGTTGGCGGAGGAGCTCATCGCCTCGAGCACCGCGGCCATGCCGATCGCGACGACGGCGAGCGCCACCAGCACCTCGATCAGCGTGAAACCGTTGCTCCTCATGAGCCGCTCTCGAGCATGGGCTTCTCGATGATGGCCCCGTCCTGGTTCTCATCGAGCGTGATGCTGCGCCCGGCACTCGCGCGATCGAGAGTGATGCTGAAGGAGGACAGATCGCCGCTCGAGAAAATCATCACCTGCGGCGCGAAGGAGCGCGCGCCCGAATCAGAGTCGGAGTCGGAATCCGAGTCCGAGTCCGAGTCGGAACCGGAGCTGGAATCCGAGCCCGTCGGCGGCAGCGGCCTCGAGTGGGCCTTCGAGCTCGAGTCCGAATCGGCCGCCGAGCCCGAGGGCACCTGCAGGCTCTCGCCGAGCACGATCGGCCGCGCGTCGACCACCAGCTTGAAACCGAGGCCGCTCGGCAGCGAGCGCTCGCGCAGCACCTCATCCTCGACCACCGGCCGCCACAGGCCCTGACGCACGTCGTAGACGACGAACTCGTAGCTATTGCGGCTGAATGCGATCCCGTAATTGCGCGTCTGCAGCTCCGCCTGGTCGCGGGCGTACCTCATGAGCGAGAGCAGCCGTTGGCTCTCGGTCTCGAGCGCCGTGTCCTTGCCGGCGAAGTTGATCGAGAGCAGCACCCCGGCGGTCACGATGCCGATGATCAGGACGACGACCATGATCTCGAGCAGCGTGAAGCCCGCCACCCTACGTGAAGCGCGGGTCAAACCACGCTTACTCGGTGAGATTCCAGTTCCCGATATCAGCGTTGTCACCCTCGCCACCGGGCTGGCCGTCGGCACCGAGCGTGTAGAGGTCATAGGGCTGTCCGTGCGTGCCGGGATAGGCGTACTGATACGGGCGGCCCCACGGGTCCTTGGAGATCTGCTGTATGTACGGGCCGTGCCAGTGGGTGACGGAGGGGTCGTTCGGCTGCTTCATGAGCGCCTCGAGACCGTCGTCGGTGGAGGGATACTCGGAGTTGTCGAGGCGGTACTCGGTGATCGCGGTCTCGAGGGACTGGATGTCTTCCTTGGCTTTGGCGACCCGGGCCTCGTCGACCTTGCCGATGACCTCCGGCACGATGGCCGCGGCAAGCAGACCGATGATGATCACGACGACCATGATTTCGATCAGGGTGAAGCCGCGCGCATCACCGCCACGGGCCACGCGAGCGCGGGCGCTCGCGAAAACGGATCTCAGGGAGTTTCGTCGATGGGTCATGATGAGATGAGGGGGTCCTGCGGCGGATGTACCTGAAGGTGCGAGGCGGAATGATAACCGCGGACGCGAACGCCTGTGTTTGCGCCGTTCGACAGTCCCACGCGAAGCCGGTTCCTCGATGGCGCGGCTATAATCGCCGGAATTTTTTGAGCGCGCGAGGATTCGATGACATTCGGCTTCGTATTTCCGGGGCAGGGCTCGCAGTCGGTCGGCATGCTGGCCGCGCTCGCACCCGCGGCGGGCGCCGGGTCGGTGATCCGCGACACCTTTGCCGAAGCTTCCTCGGTGCTGGGCTACGATCTTGGCCAGCTGGTGGCGCAAGGTCCCGTGGAGCGCCTGAACAGCACCGAGTGCACCCAACCGGCCATGCTCGCCGCCTCGATCGCCACCTGGCGGCTCTGGCGCGCTCGCGGCGGGGCTGATCCGGCGGTGGTCTGCGGTCACAGCCTCGGTGAGTTCTCGGCGCTCGTGGCCGCCGGTGCGCTCGATTTCGCTCCCGCCTTGGATCTGGTGCGGTTCAGGGGCCGGGCGATGCAGGAGGCGGTGCCGGCGGGGACGGGCGCCATGGCGGCGATCCTGGGACTGGAGGATGCGCAGGCGATCGAGGCCTGCCGCGAGGCGGCAGAGGGGGGGGTCGTCGAGGCGGTCAATTTCAATGCTCCCGGTCAGGTGGTCATTGCCGGCGCGCGCGCGCCGGTGGAGCGGGCCATCGAGGTTGCAAAACGCCTGGGCGCAAAGCGCGCGGTCGCTTTGCCGGTCAGCGTTCCGGCGCACAGCAGCCTGATGCGCGTGGCCGCGGAGCGGCTCGGCGAGCGCTTGGCCACGATCGATTTTCGCCCGCCGCGCATCCGTTTCGTGAGCGCGGTGGATGCCTCGGCCCACGAGGCTCCGGCGGCTCTGCGGCAACTGCTCGTCCGTCAGCTCTCGAGCCCGGTACGCTGGTCCGAGACGGTCCGTGCGCTCGCGGCGAGCGGCGTCGGCGCGCTCATCGAGTGCGGGCCCGGCAAGGTGCTGACGGCGCTCAACCGCCGTATTGACCGGGCCCTCGAGTGCTGCGCGCTCGAGGATGCCGCGGCGCTGGAAACTGCCTTGGCCTCGAGACGGGCTCAATAGATCAGCGGGAGGAGGAATTCATGCTCGAGAATGACGTGGCGCTCGTCACCGGCGCTTCGCGTGGAATCGGGCGCGAGATCGCGCTCACCCTGGCCCGGGCCGGCGCCCGGGTGATCGGCACCTCGACCACCGTCGAGGGCGCGGCCGCGTTCACCGCGGCACTGTCGTCGCATGGATACAACGGCCGGGGCGCGACTCTCGATGTCGCCGAGGCCGCCTCGATCGACGCTTTGGCGAGCGAGCTCGAGGCCGCCGGGGAGATGCCGACCATCCTGGTCAACAATGCCGCCATCACCCGCGACATGCTTCTGCTGCGCATGAAGCCGGAGGACTGGGACCGCGTCATCACGACGAACCTCACCTCCGTGTTCCGTCTCTCCAAAGCGTGCCTGCGCCGCATGATGAAGGAGCGGCGCGGCCGGATCATCAACCTGACCTCCGTGGTCGGTCTGACCGGAAACCCCGGGCAGACCAACTACGCCGCGGCGAAAGCAGGCATTCTGGGCTTCACCAAGTCTCTGGCGCGGGAGATCGCCTCCCGCGGCATCACGGTCAACGCGGTCGCCCCGGGGTTCATCGATACCGACATGACTCGATCCCTGACCGTGGAGCAGCGCGCCGGACTTCTCACGCAGATCCCGGCGGGGCGGCTCGGTCAGGCCGCGGACGTGGCCGCCGCGGTGCTCTTCCTCGTCTCGCCGCAGGCGAGCTACATCACGGGCGAGACCCTGCACGTCAACGGGGGAATGTATATGCCCTGAGGCGCCCGGCGCCACGCAGCCTCAAGGCCCGTTGGATTTGCGCAACAACGGCGGCGCCGCCAGCGCGGGCGCAAGCCTTGCTCTGGGTGCGGCGCCCCTCTGATTCTCAAGGAAAAACAATCACTCAGCGCCGGCGCACGGCGAGTGGCAGCCCCAGGGGTGTTCCCCTACAATACCGCGCCCCCGCGCTGCCGGCCCCGGCCATGGCGGCAGGGGAACGTATTCCGATATCCAATTTTTAAAACATAAGGACCATCCGCTAATGAGCACAGTTGAGCAGCAGGTCAAAGCCATCGTGGCCGAGCAGCTTGGCGTCAAGCAGGAGCAGGTGACCAACGACGCCTCCTTCGTGGACGATCTGGGAGCCGACTCGCTCGACACGGTCGAGCTCGTGATGGCTCTGGAGGAGGAGTTCGAGATCGAGATCCCGGATGAGGATGCCGAGAAGATCACCACGGTCCATCAGGCCATCGAGTACATCAACGAGCGCCGCAACAAGTCTTGATCGCCAGCAGGTCGCCGCAAGCACCTGATTCGCCCAGGCATCACGAGCTTGGCGGCGCTGCGGGGCCGAGGCCCAGGCCGGGCCAGGCCGCCGTGCCGAACTAGTCCCCGGGACATACCTAAGAGACAGGTCGCGTGTGAGCAAGCGTCGTGTAGTCGTGACAGGCTTGGGACTGATCTCGCCGATGGGCTGCGAGGTCGAAACCGCGTGGAAGGCCATCCTGGCCGGTGAGAGCGGGATAGGACCCCTCACGCGTTTCGACGTGAGTCACTTTCCGGTCCGTTTCGGCGGGCCGGTGAAGGGCTTCGAGCCCAGCCGCTACTTCAACACCAAGGAGCTGCGGCGCATGGATGAGTTCATGCATTACGGCGTCGCCGCGGGCATCGAGGCGGTCGCGGATGCGGGAATCGACTTCTCCAAAGCGGACGCGACGCGCTGCGGCGCGGTTTGCGGCGCCGGCATCGGCGGTCTCGGTACGATCGAGAGCGAGTACGCCGAGTACGTAAAGACCGGCAACCCGCGCAAGATCTCCCCCTACTTCGTGCCGGCGACGATCATCAACATGATCGCCGGCCACCTCTCCATCAAGTTTGGCCTCAGAGGCCCCAACCTCGGCGTGGTGACCGCCTGCACGACCTCGACACACGCGATCGGCATCGCGATGCGCACCATCCAGTACGGCGATGCGGATCTGATCATCGCGGGCGGCGGCGAGATGGCGACGACCGTCTGCGGTCTCGCGAGCTTCGCACAGGCGAAGGCGCTATCGACCCGCAATGAGGCCCCGACCGAGGCGAGCAGGCCCTGGGACCGCGATCGCGACGGCTTCGTGCTGAGTGATGGCGGTGGCGCCGTCATTCTCGAGGAGCTCGAGCACGCCCGCCGGCGCGGCGCCCGCATCTACGCGGAGCTGGTCGGCTTCGGCATGAGCGGCGATGCCTACCACATCACGCTGCCTCCGGAGGATGGCGAGGGCGCGCGCCTCGCCATGGTGAATGCGCTGCGGGACGCCTCGCTGAATGCCGCCGAGGTGCAGTACGTCAACGCGCACGCGACCTCGACAGCGGCCGGCGATAAGGCCGAGACGCTCGCCATCAAGCGCGCATTCGGCGAGCACAGCGGCCGGCTCGCGGTCAGCTCGACCAAATCGATGACGGGGCACCTGCTGGGCGCCGCCGGCGTGGTGGAGGCCATCTTCTCGATCCTCGCGATCCGTGACCAGGTGGCGCCGCCGACCATCAACTATCGCACGCCCGATCCGCAGTGCGATCTCGACTACGTGCCCAACACCGCGCGGCCGATGAAGATCGATGTCGTCTTGTCGAATTCCTTCGGCTTCGGCGGCACCAACGGCTCGGTCATCTTCAGGCGCTTTTCCAGCTGAGGGGAAAGGCAATCGATTCGAGCGGCTACGGGCCGTTCCCTGGGCGCGGGGCCTTCGGGCCAACAGAACCATGATCGTCCGCGAGCTCGACATTGCCCCTCGCCTCCTGCGGGATCTCGCGGTGAGACACCCGCAGCGCTATCCGGTGCTCTTCGACAGTGCCGCCGAGGGGGTTCTCTCGAGCCCTCTCACGGGCGAGAGCGGCGCCCAGAGCCTCACTCGCAAGAGCGTGCTCGTGGCGCGGCCGTCGGGGGCGATCTGGCTCGACACGCGCGGATGCGTCCACGCCGAGGGCGTGGTGCCGCGCGGGGTGCTCATCGAGGGCGAGGGGTTTCTGAGCGCGCTCGAGCGGTGGGTTCGCGCCGAGAGCTCGCGCGTTCCGACAGACCTGCCTTTCACCGGCGGGTGGGCCGTCCTTCTCGACTACGAGATCGCCGCGGAGATCGAGCGGGGGCTCGACCTGCCGCGCTCGTTAGCTGCGCACGCGTGGCGGTCCTTCGCCCTGCGGGTGCCCTGTGCCCTCGTGCACGACCGGCTCTCGGGGAAAGTGCAGGCGATCGCCGAGGAGAGTGCCGCGCCGGCGCTCGAGGCGATCCTTGAGGATGCTCGCGAGTGCGCGCGCGCCTGTGCCGGCGCGACCGACGCCATACCCGGCCCGCTCGCAGTGGCGCGCGTCAGCGAGGAAGACCCGGCCGCCTACCTCGAGCGGGTGAGGCGTGGGAAGGAGTACATCCGCGCCGGCGACATCTATCAAACCAACCTGTCGCGTCCGTGGCGGGTCGAGCTGCGCGCGGCCGACGCGGGCCGACTCTACGAGCGGCTGCGCGCCGTCAATCCGGCCCCGTTCGCGGCGCTGGCGCAGTGGCGCGGCGCCGCCGTGCTCAGCTCCTCGCCCGAGCGACTGGTGCGCGTTGCGCACGGCCGCATCGAGACCCGCCCCATCGCGGGCACCCGGCCACGCAGCCGACGGCCGGGTGAGGACGCGCGCGAGGCCGCCGCGCTGGTCGCGCATCCGAAGGAGCGCGCCGAGCACATCATGCTGGTCGATCTCGAGCGCAACGATCTCGGCCGGGTCTGTGAGGCAGGTAGCGTCAGGGTCGAGGAGCTGATGTCCATCGAGTCCTACGCCCATGTGCACCACATCGTCTCCAACGTGACCGGGCGGTTGCGTCAGGATGTAACGCTGATCGAGGCGTTGCGCGCCGTGTTTCCCGGAGGCACGATCACCGGCTGCCCGAAGTTCCGCTGCATGCAGATCATCGCCGAGCTCGAGGGCGAGGGGCGGGGCGCCTACACCGGCTCCCTCGGGCTCATCGGGCGTGATGGCGAGATGGATTTCAACATCCTGATCCGCACCATGACCCTCGTGGGCAAGAGAATCGAATTCCGCGCCGGTGCCGGCATCGTGGCGGACTCCGATCCCGAGCGCGAGCTCGAGGAGACCCGCGCCAAGGCGCGGGGACTGCTCGCCGCCTTCGGCGAGGTACCGCGGGCGGGAGCCGCGGCTTGAGGGCCTCTGCGCCATCGACCTTCGCGCTCGTCAACGGCGAGGCGGGGGGAGATCTGTCGGTGCTCGATCGCGGCCTGCACTTCGGCGATGGTGTCTTCGAGACGATCGCCTGTCTGCATCACCGTCCGCGCTTTCTCGCTCTGCATCTCGAGCGGCTGACGCACGGCTGTCGTGTGCTCGGCTTCCCGCCGCCTGCGGCGCACCTGCTGCGAGAGGAGCTCGAGCGCCTGGCCGGCGTGCAGGCGCGCTCGATCGTGAAGCTGATCGTGACGCGCGGTCCGGCCCTCGTGCGCGGCTATGCCGTGAGCGGCAGTGAGCAGGCAACCCGCCTGATGATTCGCTATCCTTGGCCCGTGGAAGACCCCAACCTGTGGCGGCAGGGGGTGAATGTGCGCATCGCGGCCGTGCGGCTCGGCGAGAACCCCGCGCTCGCCGGCCTGAAACATTGCAACCGCCTGGAGCAGATCCTCGCGCGCGCCGAGCCGGGCGCCGCCGAAGCGGCTGAAGCGCTGATGTTCAGCCGATCCGGAAAGCTGGTGTCCGGCACGATGACCAACGTGTTTCTCATCGACGGGCCGGCGCAGGCTCCGCGGCTGCGCACACCCGCCATCGATCTTTGCGGCGTCGCCGGGATCATGCGGCGCGTGGTCCTGCGCGAAGCCGCGAACGCCGGCCTGAGCGCTCACGAAGCTGACCTGTGGCCGGCCGATGTCGCCGCGGCAAGCGAGGTCTTCCTCACCAACGCCAGGGTTGGCATCTGGCCGGTGCGCCGGATCGAGCAGCGCACGCTCACGCCAGGTCCCCTGACGCGCCGCCTGCAAGGGCTCCTGCAACCGCTGCTCGCGGAGCCCGCCGATGGCTGATCGGGGGGCCCATCGCAGCGGGGCGCTGATCGGGGTGCTTCTCGCCCTCGCGGTGGTGGTGGCCGCCGCGGGTTACCTGCGGCTCGATCAGCAGTTTCACGCACCCGGTCCCGCGGGCGCGCCCGTGCGGGTCAAGGTGACAGCGGGAGACAGCATTCGCGGCGTGCTCGGCCGCCTGGGGGCACTCGGGGCGCTGGATCACCCGCGCGAGGTGGAGTGGTATCTGCGCCTGCATCATGGCGTTCCGCGCATCGAGATCGGCACTTACGAGGTGCCGGCGCACGCGAGCCCCGCGGACATCATCCGCCTGTTCGCGCAGGGCAGGGTGATGTTGGATCAGATCACGGTGGTCGAGGGTGCAACGTTCACGGACTTCCGCGGCGAGCTCGACGCCCAGCCCGACATCGGGCACACGCTGCGCGGCAAGAGTGACGCGCAGGTCATGGCCGCGTTGGGCCATCCGGGTGAGAACCCCGAAGGCCGCTTCTTCCCGGATACCTACCGCTTCGCCCCCGGCACGAGCGACCTGACGATCCTCTCGATGGCCTATGAGCGCATGGCGGCGGTGCTCGCGCGGGTCTGGCAGCAAAGGAGTCCGGATCTGCCTTTCGACACGCCCTATCAGGCGCTGATTCTCGCCTCGATCATCGAGAAGGAGACGGGCGTTGCCGATGAGCGCGCGCGCATCGCGGGCGTTTTCGTCAATCGCCTGCGCCGCGGCATGCGGCTGCAGTCCGACCCAACGGTGATCTATGGGCTCGGCAAGCAGTATGACGGGACGATTCACACGCGGGATCTCACCACCGATACGCCCTATAACTCCTACACGCGCTCGGGGCTCCCCCCGACACCCATCTCACTCCCCGGCCTGGAGTCGCTGCTCGCGGCCGTGCACCCCGATCAGACGGATGATCTTTATTTCGTCGCCACGGGTCAGGGCGGTCATCATTTTTCGGCGACGCTCGCGCAGCACGATGCGGAGCTGCGGGCCTATCTCGCGCGGCTGCGCGAGCAGCAGCAGGCCGCGCTGCGGCACAACACGGCCGGCAAGCCTTGAGCGGATCGCTCATCACTCTCGAGGGCATCGAGGGCGCCGGCAAATCGACCGTCGCGCAGTGGGTGTGCGAGTGGCTGCGCCGGCATGCGTTGCGCGCGACGCTCACCCGGGAGCCGGGCGGCACGCCGCTCGCCGAGCGGGTCCGGCAGGTCGTCCTCGAGCGCGGCGAGGAGCGCCTGTCCGCCGTGACCGAGACGCTACTCATGTTCGCCGCCCGCGGCATTCACCTCGAGAACCTCATCCGACCGGCGCTCGCCCGAGGCGAATGGATCGTTTGCGACCGCTTCACCGATGCCACGCGCGCCTACCAGGGAGGCGGTCGAGGAGTCGATTCGGCATGGATCGAGTCCCTCGCCACACAGGTGCACGGTGATCTGCAGCCGCACTGCACGCTGCTGCTCGATCTTCCGGTGCCGATGGGTCTGGCGCGCGCGAAGAGCCGCCAGAGCGGTGCGCCGGATCGCTTCGAGGCCGAGACCCAGGCGTTCTTTGAGCGGGTGCGGTCGGCGTACCTGCAGCTCGCGCGCCGCGATCCAAAGCGCATTCACCTCATCGACGCCGCCGCTCCCCTCGAAGCGGTGCAGCGGCAGGTGGCCGCGGTGCTCGAGCGGCTGCATTCCCCTGGGCGCTCGGCGTGAATCCCTCATGGCTCGGTCCCGAGACGCAGAGGCTCCGAGGGGCCTACACCGCGGGAAGGCTGCCGCATGCGCTCCTCATTCATGAGGCTCCCGGCTCGGGGGGCGAGTGGCTTGCGGGCTGGATCGCTCGGATGGTCCTCTGCCCGAACTCGCGGCGCAGCTCTCCGAGAGCCGCTGACCCGAGCGCCAGTGACCTCGGAAACCCGTGTGAGCGCTGTGCGTCCTGCCAGCGCGCCGCCCACGGGCAGCATCCGGACCTCACGATCGTACGCCCGCTCGAGTCCTCGACGCAGATCCGCATCGAGCAGGTGCGCGAGCTCAGCGAAGAGCTCCACCTGACGGCTCACCAGGGCGGTTACAAGGTCGCTATTCTCTCGCCTGCTGATACGATGAACCGCTTTGCAGCCAATGCCTTACTGAAGACTCTTGAGGAGCCACCTCAAGGTACTTTGCTCATCCTGGTAGCCACCCAGCCCTCGCGACTGCCGCCGACCATTCTCAGCCGCTGTCAACGGGTGCGCGTGCGCGCCCCGCCGCAGGCTGAAGCCGTCGCCTGGCTCGAGGCGAGCCGCGGGCCGGGCGAGTGGGGACGGGTGCTCTCGGTTCTCGGGACCGCACCCATGCTGGCGGTGGCGGCCGATCCGGCGCAGGTGACCGAGGTCGCGGCCGAAGTTCGCCGGGAGCTCGAGCAGGCGGCTGCGGGGGAGGGCGATCCGGTGGCGACCGCCGAGCGCTGGGCCCGCTCGGAGCTGCCACTGCGGCTGATTTGCCTTGAGAATTGGCTCACGGATCGGATTCGGGGGCGCTTCGGAGCCGGTGCCCTTTTTACAGAAGTGCGGGCTGGCGCGCACCCGCGCGGGCACGGGGACAGCTTAGACTTGCGCCAGCTTTTCGAGCTCCTCGATGCAGTTCGGGAGCTCAAGTCATCGTTTGATGCGCCGATCAATCGGGGACTTGCGCTCGAGAGCCTGCTGCGCTCTCTCGATGCGCGGCGCTTGACCAGAGAAGGCTGAGGATAGACTTTTGAGAGCAGGTGGGAACAAGCCGGGGCTGTTGACGCTCACCATCAAGGACAAGAGCGCGCTGTATCTCGCCTACATGCCGTTCGTGAAGAACGGGGGTCTGTTCATCCCGACCAACAGCAACTACCGGCTGGGGGATGAGGTATTCATGCTGCTCAACCTCATGGGTGAGGATGAGAAGCTGCCGGTCGCCGGCCGGGTGATCTGGGTGACTCCCAAGGGCGCGCAGGGCAAGCGCACCGCCGGCATCGGGGTGCAGTTCAGCGAGCAGGACCACGGGCAGACGCAGAAGAAGATCGAGACGTATCTCGCCGGCGCGCTCGCCGGGGATAAGCCCACTCACACGATGTGACACCGGGTGTCCGGGCCGGGGCGCATCACTGAATGCCTCTTGGCCAGAACGCCGCAAGTACGTCCCTGTAGGCTAGCCTGAAGTTCCTACCGCGGCCGGACAGATTTTCCCTTTGGTATCGCTGACATAGGGTCGGCGAGAGCGCGGGGTTTCTGTCTACACGGTGATCGTGTCGATCAACTCCAGGGCTTGGCGCTGTTTTGCGGTGGGCGTGGTGGTGAGATCGAAGGTAGCGGAGCGCTCGACCGGTCCCGGTGTGCGGCAAGTATTGCGCACGATGGTCGAGAGCTCCTCGAGCAGCGTGCGGAAGCTGTGGGCAGGAGTGCCGTCGGGGAGAGTGTGCGTGAGGACTTTCTGCAGCGCCTCCTCAGAGCGCTCGGCGGGAGCGACGGGATCGCGCTTTGCCTTGGCCGCCTGATCCTCGTCGGTAAAGAGCAACGGCCGCCACGCCTCGATCAGATGCCACTCGATGTAGTACGCCAGCATGCAAAGGAAGATGTGGGCGCGCACGCGATTCTCGAGCCGATGGTGGATGGGACGCACCTTGAGGTCCACGGTCTTCAGTGCGCGGAAGGCGCGCTCGACGTTCGCCAGCGCCTTGTAGTTGCGCACCGCATCGGCCGCCGACATCCGCTTCTTCGGCACCGAGGTGCGGATCACGTAGATGCCATCGAGCGCCGCTTCGGTGGCGACCTGCTCTTCGAGGACCTTGAAGTCAAAGCGCCGCTCCTCGATCGTGAGCTCGAAGTGTTTGGCGACCTTGTACTTGTTGACCACGCGCCCGACCCGCACGCCGATCTTATCCTTGCCCTTCAGCCGCCCGGCCTCAACGCTCACGCGCACCTTCTGAAGCTCCTTCTGCGTCGCTTCCAATAGCGCGCGACGCTTGTGAACGCGTAGCTTCGCCAGCTCGGGATTGCGGCAGGCCACGAGGCGCTCGCCGGGGTAGTCGGGGTGGGCGAGCTCCATGAGATTGCGCTCATCGAACAGTCCCAGCTGCAGCGTCTCCCCCTCGATCAGGGAGCGGATCTGAGTGCTCTTGAGCGCGGTAATCCAGCCAAGCCCCTCGAGCTCGCGCAGTTCTTTTATTGCCTTATGCGAGATCATGCCCCGGTCGCCCACCAACACAACCTGCTCGAGCCCGAACTCCTCGCGCAGCTTCTTCACCTGCGGCATCAGGGTCTTGGCATCCCCCGTATTGCCCTCGTACACCGACACCGCCACCGGACAGCCCGCCTGGCTCGTCAGCAGGCCATAGTTGACCTGGAGCTTGTTCTTCTTCCCGTCCCGATCATGACCGATCTTCCCCAGCGGGCAGTGCGTGCCTTCAAAGTAACTGGAAGATAGGTCGTAGAGCGCCAGCGCTCCCTCCTTCAGGTGCCGGGCGGCGAGCTTGCGCTCGATCAGCCCCTGATGCTCGAGCAACCAGTCCATCGCGGTATACAGCTCATTCTCGTCCGCCTTCTCGACCCCGAACTCCTCCGCCAGCGTCGTCGTGTGCCACCAGCGTGTGGTCGCCAGCTTCGTGTGCGGGGCGAGCACTCGCGCGGCCACCATCGCACAGACCCGATCGCGCTCCGGGCTCGCACGCGAGGCGATCAAGGACTCAAAGTTAAGCCGCTGCATCGCCGCGCGTACCGCCTGCACCGGGCCATGGGGCTTTGAGCGCACGATCTGAAGCCGCTCCCCCACCGGCACGAACGTCTCCCCGCGCAACGCCCGGCGGATCACCTCGATCAACGGCTCAGGAAGATGGGAAAGATTGCCGAGGGTCTCGTTCTTGACCTTCTGCCCGTCGCGAAAGCTCCTGCGCAGCAGATGCGTCGCGTACACACGGCCTTTGTAGCGGCGCCGTGTGGTGACGACATGAACCGCACCACCTCGTTGCGACATGCCGCCGAATATAGCTCGTTCGCATCGATAATGCAACTATTTAGTGACTACATCTAGGCACCAAAACGTACCTTCCCACTCGTCGGAAACACTAGAAATACCGGCTCCTGCTGACTACTGAAGGCTCAGCCGCGGGGAAGAACTTCCGGCTAGCGCCTCGGCTCCTGCCTCGGAGCTTCTGGCCAAGAGGCATTCAGCACTGCGCCCTTTCAGCGGTGCGCTCTCTATGCCGAGCGGCGCAGATTGATGCCGCTGTGAGTGAGGCCGCCGGTGAGGACGTACGCCTCGAAGCCACGCTCCACCAGGATGTAGGCGGCCGCGGAGCTGCGCCGGCCGGTGTCGCAATAGACCACGTACGGCACCT
>JBAUOO010000253.1:0-95163 GCA_049579785.1 Steroidobacteraceae bacterium | reverse complement strand
CGCCATCCTGACTCCCGACGGCCATCTCGATCGGCCGAAGCTAAGGGAAATCGTTTTTTCAGACCCCAAAGCCAGGGCCGACCTCGAGGCACTGACACACCCTGCGATCGGCAGCGCGGTGCAAGCTTGGTCGGCGGCTGCAGGCGGTCCCTACCAGATCCTCATCATCCCGCTGCTCGTCGAGAAAGGGCTCACCTCCCAGGTCGACCGGGTGCTCGTGGTCGATTGTGACGAGGAGCTGCAGATCCGGCGGCTACAGGCGAGAGATGGCTCGACCGTCGAGCAGGCCCGCGCGATCCTGAATGCCCAGACCTCGCGTGCTGCGCGGCTCAAGGCCGCGCACGATGTCATCCACAACGAAGGGGACTTAAGCGGCGTGCGCGACCAGGTCTCGCTGCTGCACACGCGCTATCTGGAGCTTGCGGGACACTCGGGAGCCGGCGGCGGTGCGGCTTCCGCCAGGGCCGCCAAAGCACGAATTTCCTGAGGCCGGCGGGCTGGGGTTTCGGCCGCACTCGCCGGCGGTCTTGAAAATTAGAATCCTTATTTCTATATTTCAAGGATGATCCGCCGCAGCCTCGAGCCCCGACTCAAGCAGCTCGCCCGCCAATTTCCGGCGATTCTCCTGCTCGGTCCCCGCCAATGCGGCAAGACGACGCTGGTGCGGCATTTCGTCGATGCCAAGTACTTCGATCTCGAGCGTCCCTCCGACAGCCAGGTTTTCGAAAGCGACGTGGAGTACGCGCTGCAGCGACTCAAAGGCCCGCTCATCCTCGACGAGGCGCAGACGCTGCCCGCGCTCTTCCAGGTCCTGCGCTCGATCATTGACGATAAGCGACGCCAATCGGGGCAGTACTATCTGCTCGGCTCGGTGAGCCCGGTGCTCGTGAAGGGCATCTCGGAGAGCCTCGCGGGCCGGGTCGGAATCCTCGAGCTGACGCCCTTTCTCTACGGTGAGGTTGCCGGCCGCCGCCGTGTCGACATCGAAACCTTGTGGCTGCGCGGCGGCTATCCGGACGCGTTCCTCGCCAAGAGCACGGAGCGGTGGCGGGACTGGCAAGAGTCTTACATCCGCACGTTCATCCAGCGGGACATCGCGGGTCATCAGCTGAGCCTCTCCGCAGCGGACATCCGGCGGCTGCTGACGATGCTCGCCCATCAACACGGCGGTCTGTTGAATCACTCGGATCTCGGCAGGTCACTCGGTTGCAACTATCATACTGTGCAGCGCGCGCTCGACCTCTTCGTCGGATACTTCATCGTGCGGCGCCTGGAGCCTTATCACGCCAATCTCGGCAAGCGGCTCGTCAAGGCACCGAAGATATACCTGCGCGACAGCGGCCTGTTACACCACCTCCTCGGCATCGCGACACCGGACACCCTGCTCACCTCACCGGCGCGCGGCAACAGCTTCGAGGGGTTCATGGTCCAGCAGATCGCGGCGCTCGAGGAGATCCATCGTCCGGCCAGCCGCTTCTCCTTCTTCCGCACGCATGCCGGCGCCGAGATCGATCTCATCATCGATCGGGGCACCGAGCGGATCGGCGTGGAATTCAAGGCAGGCGCGGCGATCGAGCGGCACGAGTCGCTCAATCTGCGCCGCGGGATCGAGGAGGGCGTGATCCATCGGGGCATCATCGCCTATCAGGGATCGCGCCGATTCGAGGCTCGGGAAGGCATATCCGTCATTCCAGCCGAGGCCATTCTGCACGCGGCCATCGACTGATGGCGGCCGCGGAACGCGCCGCGCAAGGTCTCGAGCGCGGCTTGAGCCTCGGCTTGAGATACGGCCGCACTCCCGCGAGCGTTTACGTGCGCCGCGCATGTCGAGCACAATAGCTCCCATGACGACCGACGCCACCGAGGCCGATGCGCCTCTGCACTCCGTATCCGAGGCCGCGCCCGAGGCGCAGGAGAACGACCGCACGCTCTTTTTCGAGCAGCCGCTCAACGAGCGGATGCGCACGTTCCTGCGGCTCGACTTCCTCTATAGCCAGGCGCTCTACCACAACGAGATGGCAAGCCAGTGGGGGACTCGCGCGGCGGTGTCGAGCCTGATCGACATCCTGGCCATCATCTCGCGCGGTGACGTGCGCTCCGATGCGCTGAAGGAGCTCGAGCGGCAGCTCACGCTGCTCGGGGAATTCCAATCGAAGCCCGGTGTCGACACCAATCGCCTGAAGTCGCTGATCGCAAATCTCACTCGCCTGCGGGGCGAGCTCATGAACGCGGGCATCGCCAACCTGCAGCCGCTGCGCGACTCGGAGTTCCTGAACGCCGTCAAGCACCGCAGCAGCATTCCAGGCGGGACGTGCGAGTTCGACCTGCCGGATTATCTGTACTGGCTGTCGCAGCCCAATGAGGCGCGGATCAGGGCCTTCAACCAGTGGCTGACGGTTCTGCGGCCGCTCTGTGATGCCGTCTCGGAGCTCATCTGGCTGACGCGCCAGAATGGCCGCACCCGGCAGGAGACGGCCCAGGGGGGTAATTTCACCATTACGTTCGAGCGCGAGAACCCGTTGCAGCTGTTGCGCATTGCGGTGCCCGCCTCGATGGGCCTCTACCCCGAGGTGAGCGGCAGCCACCACCGTTGCCACGTACGATTCCTCAGCTGGAAGGGGCTCTCGGAGCGGGCGACCCAGGCGGACTCGGACGTGAAATTTCTTCTGACCTGCTGTGCCTGATGGCCCTCCAGCGCGTCAAGTGCCCCACCTGCCACCGCGAGATCGACTGGTCTCAATCTCCCTACCGACCCTTCTGTAGCGAGCGCTGCCGGCTCATCGACCTCGGCGCCTGGCTGACGGAGAAGCACGCCATCCCGGGCGAAGCGGCCCCGGACGAAACGGCCCGGGAGAACCCGACGCTGCCGGACGAACCGCCGCGCAAACACTCCTAGGGCGTGCTCCCGCGTGAGCGCCCCGGCAGAGGCGCTCCGAGCCACGTCGCTGCGAATGCCAGCTCGTCCGCGGCCCGCTCCCGCCTGATCGCTGGCGGCTCTCCCGGCCCTTCGCCGCTCTCGATCCGGATCAGGATGGGGTGAGCGCAGATCTGCTCCGCCTGCAGCACCGCGGCGAGCTCGTAGCCGCGCCAAGGCCTGATGGTGCCGTCGTGCTCGGCGGTCGTGATGAGCGTCGGTGGAAAGCAGTTGCCGGAGGCGATCTGGCGGTATTGTCCCCAGGTGCCGGTGGGCAGTGCGACGCCGAAGAAGTCGGGCCGCAGAGTGACGGCGGCGCCCGCCATGAGTCCGCCGAAGCCCCGGCCATAGATGCCGAGCCGCGCCCGCCGGGTGTAGTGCCGGTCGATCAGTGACTGCGCCGCGGCGTAAAGATCACCCAGCGCGATCGATCGATCAGGCACCTTGGCCACTCCGCGCGGGGCAGGGACCCTCGCGAGTCCGTTACGCACCTCGGCGCGCGCATACACACCGCCCATCTCGAGCCATACCCACACGAATGGCTGCAGGAGCCGCTCGGCCGGTTTGCCGGTGGCGTGATAGACGGTGAGCAGTGTCGGTTGGTTGCCGTCGCGGACGAGATTGCGCCGGTGTGCAATCTCCATCGGCAACCGGGTACCGTCGGGACTGAGATAGGAGACCCGCTCCACGACGATCCCGTCGGCGGAGCCGGGGCCGCCACCCTGGAGCTGCTCGAGGCGGCTTCGGATCCAGGCGCGCTGCGGCAGGGGAGCCAGCGCCTTCGTGGTGGCCCGATTCTCCACGAAAATCCAACGCCGGGTCCGCCCCGAGCGCACGCTTTCCAGCCAGCCGTAGCGATTGCGAGCGGCGCGCTCCCCTGGCGGGCTCACTTGCGCGACGAACTGGTTGACCTGCGGCGCCGACCGCGTCGGGCTGGCGCCCACGGCGATCTGCGTCACCGTCGGCTGCGGCACCCCGAGAGGCCCTTGGCCGGGACCCGGAGTCGGCTGCGCGAGCATGACGCCCGCGCATCCGCTGAGCAGCCCCGCCAAGGCGGCCGCGAGCGGGATGCGGCGCAGTCCTCTGTATCTACGCATATCTATCCTGGGCCGACTCCGGTTTTTCTTGCCGCGCAGGCGCGATCTCGCCTCACGCTCGCTCCATCCGGAGCTGATCGCGCTCTGATCCGACTTCGGGCCAATGCACTAAGGAAATTTGATTTTGCCGCCGCCGGAGCTGCCCGGACCGGGGCCCGGACCAATGCCGGCCGAGCCGACCTCCGGCACCACGATGCGCGAGGCCGCCTCACGCCGCATCTCGCGCGCCTCATCGATCGCCTGCTCGAGCGCGGCATTGACTCCCTCGGGGAACCTCGCCAGCGCCTCCTCCAGAGTCTTGCCCTCGATCTCAAAGACGAGCGGCAGGACACCGGCGGGAGTGAGAAGCTGCGTCTGGCCCGAGAAGAGCACGGGACGCTTGGGGTCGACGGTCCCGTCCACGGTCACGGGTGTCAGGCGGCGGATGGTGCCGGCCCGGCGATCGGTGAATAGCTCTTCCCGATAGAGACCGGCCGGGTCGAGGCGCACTTCCGGAAGATCGCTCTTCGCTGGCATAAGAGTCCTGTCTGGGTTCTAAGGAGGCGGGGACCATTGTACCAGCGCCGTCACGAACGGACGGTCCGCCTCGAGGAGGTCCTCGCCGGCCAGCTGCGCGCGCTCCACCCACTTGAGCCGCTGCCCATCGAGGCCCTGCGGCTCACCCCGATAGCGCTCGACCACCCACATCGAAAGCTCGACCTCGCGATCGCAATAGCGGTGCCTCAGCCGCATCATCGAGCGCGCCTCGGTCACCTCGATGCCGAGCTCCTCTTCGAGCTCGCGCGCGAGCGCCTCGGACTCGGACTCCCCCGCGGCGACCTTGCCGCCGGGGAATTCCCAGCGGCCGGCCATATGTTTGCCCGCGGGCCGCTCGGCGATCAGCACTCTGCCTGAGGCATCGAAGATCGCGGCGGCAACCACGACCCTCACTCGACGCTCGAAAGCGCGCCGTGGCAGTGCTTGTACTTCTTGCCGGAGCCGCAGGGACAGGGCTCGTTGCGGCCGATCTTGCGCTCCCCGCGAACGAAGGTGCCCTGCGATTCCGTCTGCGGCGGCATGGGCAGCGGCGCTCCCGCGCGCGGGCGGGAACCGCCGCCCATCATGGCCACCCGGGCGGCGGCGGGAATGGCTCCGCCACCTGCGGCCGCGCCATCCTCCTCCGGCATCTCTGCTCCGCCGGCGAGTGCCGACATCGCCTCGGCGTGCTGCGCCTGCAGCGCCCGCATCAGCCGGCGGCGCCTCTCCTCCTCCTCGCGATCGACCTCCTCCTGAGTGCGCACCTCGATCTGCATGAGGCGCGAGACCGTCTCGAACTTCACGCGATCGAGCATCGCGGTAAACATCTGGAAGGCCTCGCGTTTGTACGCGAAGCGGTAATCCTGCTGGGCGTAACCGCGCAGGTGAATCCCCTGGCGCAGGTAATCCATGGCTCCGAGGTGATCACGCCAGTGCGAATCGAGCGTGCGCAACATGACGTCCTTCTCGATGTGGCGCATCAACACCGGGTCGATCCGCGAGACCTTGGCCTCGTACGCCTGCTGCACTTCGCCGGCCAGCCGCGCACGCAGCGCCGGCTCCTCGAGCTCCGGTTCCCGCTCGAGCCAGCTCTTGACGTTCACGCGGGTGTTGAAGTCGCTCTCGAGCGCCTTGTCGAGGCCGTCGAGATCCCAGTCGCTCGGCATCGCGTGCTTCGGCAGGTACTGATCGACGAGCGCGCCGATCGCCTCCTCGAGAATGCCGCGGATCGCCGCCGACACCTCCTCCGTTCCCATGATTTCGGTGCGCTGCTGATAGACGACCTTGCGCTGATCGTTGGCGACGTCATCGAAGAGCAGGAGTTGCTTGCGGATATCGAAGTTGTGCGCTTCGACCTTGCGCTGCGCCTTCTCGATCTGCCGGCTCAGCATGCCGCTCTCGATGACCTCGCCCTCCTTCATGCCCGCCATCTTGAGCAGCCGCTGCGTTCGCACCGGATCGCCGAAGATGCGCATGAGGTTGTCTTCCATGGACAGATAGAATCGGCTCGAGCCCGGATCACCCTGGCGGCCGGAGCGGCCGCGCAGCTGATTGTCGATGCGGCGGGACTCGTGCCGCTCCGTGCCGATGATGTGCAGTCCGCCCGCGGCCAACACCTTCTCGTGCCGCCCCTGCCATTCGGCTCTGAGGGACTCGCTCGCCGTCTCGTCGGCTCGCGCGATCCCGTCCTGGAGCAGGGCGGCGAGCTCCGCATCGAGGCTCCCGCCCAACACGATGTCGGTGCCGCGACCGGCCATGTTGGTGGCGATGGTCACCGCGCCCGGGCGACCGGCCTGTGCGATGACGTGGGCCTCGCGCTCGTGCTGCTTGGCGTTCAGCACCTGGTGCGCGATCCCCTCTTTCTGCAGCACGCCCGAGACCAGCTCCGAGGTCTCGATGGAGGTCGTGCCGACGAGCACCGGCTGCTCGCGCTCGACGCAGTCGCGGATGTCCTCGATGATGGCCTTGAACTTGTCGTCCTGCGTCAGGTGCACGAAGTCCGGATTGTCCTTGCGGATCATGGGCTTGTGGGTCGGAATGACCATGACCTCCAGGCCGTAGATCTCGAGGAACTCGGGCGCCTCCGTATCGGCGGTGCCGGTCATGCCGGAGAGCTTCCTGTACAGGCGAAAATAGTTCTGAAAGGTGATCGAGGCAACCGTCTGGTTCTCCTCGCGAACGCGCACGCCCTCCTTGGCCTCGATCGCCTGATGCAGGCCGTCCGACCAGCGCCGCCCGGGCATCGTACGGCCGGTGAACTCATCGACGATGATGATCTCGCCCTCGCGCACGATGTACTCGACGTCGCGCTTGTAGAGCGCATGGGCGCGCAGCGCGGCGTTCAGATGGTGCATCAGGCGGATGTTGGCGGGATCGTAGAGGCTCTCGCCCTCGCGCAGCAGTCCGGTCTTGAGCATCAACGCCTCGACATGCTCGTGGCCTTCCTCGCTGATGTGGACCTGCTTGGTCTTCTCCTCCACCGTGAAATCGCCCGGCCCATCCTCCTCGAGCTGGCGCTTCAGGCTCGGTACGAGCTCATTGACGCGCAGGTAAAGCTCGGTGCTTTCCTCCGCGGGCCCCGAGATGATGAGTGGGGTGCGCGCCTCGTCGATCAGGATGGAGTCGACCTCGTCCACGATGGCGTAGACGAGCTGCCGCTGCACCCGATCCTCGAGGTTGAACGCGAGGTTGTCGCGCAGGTAATCAAAGCCGAACTCGTTGTTGGTGCCATAGGTGATGTCGCAGGCGTACGCGTCGCGTTTCTCCTGCGGCGTCTGCGAGTTCTTGATCACGCCCACGGTAAGGCCAAGGAACCGGTACACCGGCCCCATCCAGTCGGCGTCGCGCTGGGCGAGGTACTCATTCACGGTAACGACGTGCACGCCCTCGCCGGTGAGCGCATTGAGGTAAGCCGGGAGCGTGGCGACCAGCGTCTTGCCCTCGCCGGTGCGCATCTCCGCGATCTTGCCCTGGTGAAGCGCGATGCCGCCGATCAGCTGGACGTCGAAGTGGCGCATCTTGAGCGTGCGTGAGGCCGCCTCGCGCACGACGGCGAACGCCTCGGGCAGCAGCGCGTCGAGGCTCGCGCCCTCGCGCAGCCGCTGTCGGAATTCCTCCGTCTTGCCGCGCAGCGCCTCATCGCTCATTGACTTGAGCTCGGACTCGAGCTGTCTGGCCGCGCGAATGTATCGCCCGTGGCCGCGGATCAGCCGCTCATTGCGGCTGCCAAAAATACGCTTCAGAGTATTGAGCAACTTGACGATCCTGCTACTGGTCCAAGCCGGGCGGCCGGCCTCCGAGGCCCGCCTCGCCGCGGGGTATCCGGGACGCGCCTCGCCCGGGACTCGAGGCTACCCGGCGACGGCCCCTGAGACCCGCCCTGACGTAGGTGGGGGCACTGGGAAACGGGTATTCTACGCACGCGAGGGCTTACCCCCAATGGGTTCCCGCGGGCGCAAATCAAGCGTCGACCGGCCTGGGGCGTCGGCCGGCCTGGGGCGTTCCCTTTGCGACGGCATCAGGCCAATTCACGGCATCGAATCCGCGAGCTTTCGATACAAGCTTGAGTTGGACCGCCAGGGTACTCGTGAGTGCGGCGCTCGGAAGCTCGGTGCGCCAGCCTTAAGGCCGGTCGATTACTTGATGCTCGGCCCCATCCTCGGCCTCGCCCCGGCGGCTTAGTCCTGTCCGTCCGTGCTGGCGTTTGCCGGCGCCTTCTCGGCGGCAACGTGGACGGGATTCGGGCCGGCGAAGGCCGTCGCACCCGCGCGCAGCGCGACAAAACGGGCCGGATTCACCTCATGACCGTTGATCAGCACCTCGAAATGCACGTGCGGCCCGGTCGAGCGCCCGGTGTCTCCCACCAGCGCGATCACATCTCCGCGGTTCACGGTCTCGCCCACGTGCACCAGTATCTTCTCGGCATGCCCGTAGCGCGTCGCATAGCCGTTACCATGATCGATCTGCACCATGTTGCCGTAGCCGCCGCGCGGTCCCGCCCAGGTCACGATGCCCGCCGCCACGGCATGGATCCGCGTTCCCTCCGGCGCCGCGAAATCGATGCCCTCGTGAAACTCCTCTCCGCCGGTGAAGGGGTCGACGCGCGGGCCGAACGGCGAGGAGATGTATCCGGTGTTGACCGGCCGGCCCTCGGGATGGATCTCCTGCCCGAGCTGGCGCGAGAGAATGACATTCTCCAGCGCCGAGAGCTGCGAGCCGCTCAGGTCGATCTGGCTCTGCAGGCTCTTCAGCCTGCTCGAGATATCACCGATCTGCGGCCGCGCGCCCGGGATGTCGCTCTCCGGCCCGCCCTGAGGCGGATCCTGACCAAAGTTGAATTCGCTGCTCTTGATGCCCGCCATGGCCGTCAGGCGCTGGCCGAGCGCATCGAGGCGGATGACGTGTGCCTTCATGTCCCCGAGCTGAATGGCGATCGCATCGGTGCGCGCCTGCACCTGCTGCCTGAGGTCGGCGATCTCCTCGCGCTGCGTTGCCAGAACCTGCGACCAGCGGGCGGTCTGGGCGAACGGCAGCGCGCTCGCGCCGCCGTCGTGTCCGAGGCTCATCCCCACCCCGAAGGCGCCGCCGATGATGGCGAGTACCGCCACGAGGATGCCCGTGAGGGTAATGGGATGTAGCTCGAGCTGGCGGGCGTGCCCGTTGCGCTTCGAGAAGATGATGACATTCATGCCGTGCGCTCCGAATGCATGCGTGCGTCCCCGTTTCCGCAGTAGCGGCTCTTGGAGCTAAACCAGCGCACGAGTCAGCCCGTTTGAAAAGAACTTGCGCTTTACCGGCAACCCCGCTGTCATGGCTCTCTCGCTTTTAGACCGGTGCCTTTGCGTCCCCGCCTGTTCGCAGTCTGAGACCCGTCATATCGAGCGTCCATGCACCAGGACACGGTTTGCCCTTGAGCAGCATCTCAGAATATGCCCAATAAGAGCCGCCCGCACAAGCGAAGCCTCACCAGATCGGGCTCGCGGTCACTGCGAACCCACTCACAGTTAGCCTCTAAACCCCGCCATGCGGGCTCCCGGCCACCGGCGGCACATTCTGTCAAAGACCTGCTGGCCCATTCGGTTCCCATTCTGTCGCAAGCGGCCGACCAAACCGCCCGTCAGGCCTTCTGGAGCTCCTGGCTCGGGGCCCGGCTCTCTGCCGGGCTCGCCCCCCGGATCACGGCAATTACCGAGCGGGACGGCAACCTCGTCATCTTCGCTGACTCCCCCGCCTGGTCCGCCCGGCTGCGCTACGCCCTGCATGAGCTCGAGGGACCGATTCGGGAAGCACAACCCGACATCAAGGAAGTCACTGTGCGAGTGATGCCCCGCTCAGCGAAGTAGCTGAGCAGAACCGCCCAGCAGTTACCTGTCTAAAAGGGGGCCTCGACCCTAAAGGGCATTTCAGGGAGCCTCAAAAACATGGACGTTTTTGCGGCAGCCTACATGGACGTACTCGCGGCGTTCCCGGAAAAGCCCGTTAGGGTCGAGGCCTCAGCCCGAGCCCAGCAGGGCCGGCGCGTCGATGTAGGAGATGGGCGCATCGGCATAAGACTCGAACGCCACCTTCTCCCAGGTAGTCGCATCCTCGAGCAGTGCCCGCAGCAGCCGATTATTCAGCGCGTGTCCTGATTTGTGGCCGCTGAACTCGCCGATCAGACTGTGCCCCAGCAGGTAAAGATCGCCGATGGCATCCAGGATCTTGTGCTTGACGAACTCATCCTCGTACCGCAGTCCATCCTCGTTGAGCACGCGGAAATCATCCAACACGATCGCGTTGTCCAGATTCCCGCCGAGCGCGAGATTGCGCTCCCGCAGCGATTCGAGGTCGCGCATGAATCCGAACGTGCGCGCCCGGCTCACCTCCTTGAGGAATGAGGTCGTGGAGAAGTCCATCGACGCCCGCTGCGCCCGGCGCTTGAAGATCGGATGGTTGAACTCGATCTCGAAGTTGACCTTGAAACCGTCGAACGGGCTGAACTCAGCCCATTTGTCTCCATCCTCCACCCGCAGCCGCTTCTTGATGCGAATGAAATGCTTCGGCTCGCGCTGCTCCTCGATGCCCGCTGATTGCAACAGGAAGACGAACGGGCCGGCGCTCCCGTCCATGATGGGCACCTCGGGCGCCGAAAGCTCCACGATGGCATTGTCTACACCTAAGCCCGCGAAAGCCGACAGCAGGTGCTCCACCGTCGAGACACGCGTGGCGCCCCGGCCGAGCGTCGTGCCGAGCAGCGTGTCACTGACATTCTGCGCGTGCGCCAGCACCTCGCCCGCCCGCGGCAGATCGGTCCGCCGAAAGACGATGCCGGTGTCGGCAGGAGCGGGACGGAGCGTCATCAGGACCTTCTTGCCCGTATGAAGCCCGACGCCCGTGGCGCGGATCGAGTTCTTGAGCGTCCGCTGACCGACCATGTTTATAGCTGCCTGATTCCTTACTGCTCTGAACGGCCTGTGCAGGCCACGGATGACCTCTCCTGCCGGCGCGCCGCCTCGGGGACCGTCGACCCGCAGGTCGCAACGGACGCCGAGGACCGCCGGGTCCGCGGCGCGAAACGGCGCGCTACCGTATCACAAGCTGGCCTGTTGCGCTCAATCGGCTTGGCGGCGCAGGAATGCAGGGATATCGAGCAAATCCTCGCCCTGGACGTCCTGGCGCAACCCGTCACCCACCGCGCGCTGGCGCTGGACCGTCGGCTTGTCGAGCTGCGCGTAATCGCTGCTCGAGAGGGGACTGCGCCGCACCACCCGCATGGGCGGCTCGCGGCCCTCCCGCTCGCGCATCGGCTCGCCTCGCCCCGAAGACTCGACCGGACGGAAGCCACCGAGCGGCTGCGGCCGGGTCGCGGTGGCCGGGCGGCCGAGACCGGTGGCGACCACCGTCACCCGCACCTGGTTACTGAGCTCAGGGTCGATGACCGTGCCCACGACCACCGTCGCATCCTCCGAGGCGAACTGCTTCACGATCTGGCCAACCTCCTGAAACTCACCGATCGACAGATCCATGCCGGCGGTGACGTTCACGAGGATGCCGTGCGCACCGGCCAGATTGATGTCCTCGAGGAGTGGGGAGGAAACCGCAGCCTCGGCTGCCGCCTGCGCGCGGCCTTCACCGCTCGCCACCCCCGAGCCCATCATCGCCATGCCGGTCTCCGCCATGACCGTGCGCACGTCGGCGAAGTCGACGTTGATCAGGCCGGGCCGGGTAATGAGCTCGGCGATGCCCTGCACCGCCCCCTGCAGCACCTGGTTCGCCGCTTTGAAGGCATCGAGCAGCGCCGTCTGCGCGCCAAGCACCGTGAGCAGCCTCTGGTTGGGAATGGTGATGAGTGAGTCGCAGTACTTGCCGAGCTCGGCGATGCCGTGATCGGCGACGTGGGAGCGCTTGTTGCCCTCCATCTCGAAGGGCTTGGTGACCACCGCCACCGTGAGGATGCCGAGCTCCTTCGCCACCTGCGCCACGACGGGCGCCGCGCCCGTGCCCGTGCCGCCGCCCATTCCCGCGGTGATGAACAGCATGTCGCAGCCCTCGATCAGCTCGACGATGCGGTCGCGATCCTCCATCGCCGCCTGCCGACCAACCTCCGGGTCGGCACCGGCGCCGAGCCCCTTGGTGATGTTGCAGCCGATCTGCAGTGCCGTCTTCACCTTCGCGTGCTTGAGGGCCTGCGCATCGGTGTTGATACACATGAACTCCACCCCCTCGATGCCGGAGGTGACCATGTGAGCCACGGCGTTGCCGCCGCCGCCGCCCACGCCCATGACCTTGATGACAGCGCTTTGGCTGTAGGCATCCATAAGTTCGAACATTGCGCTTGCTCCTCGAGAGAGAATCGGTTGGTTGGAATGAGTCGTTATCGTCAATTGTCCGCGGTCGATCGTATCGGGTCTGTCAGCGTCAAAAGTTGCCCTGGAACCAGGCGCGCATGCGGTCGAGCGCCGTCTTCGCGTTGCCGCCCAGGGATCGCCCGCGACGCGCGGGCAGAAGGTTGTCGCGCGCGTAGAGCAGCAGCCCCACGCCGGTCGAGAAAACGGGATTTCGGACCACGTCGGTGAGCCCGTGCACCTGCTGCGGAAGTCCCAGCCTCACCGGGACGTGGAACACCTCCTCCGCGAGCTCTATCGCGCCCTCCATCTTGGCGCTGCCGCCGGTGAGCACCACGCCGGCGGCGATCACCTCCTCGAAGCCACTGCGGCGCAGCTCCTCGCGCACGAGGCCGAAGAGCTCCTCGTAGCGCGGCTCGACGATCTCGGCGAGCGTCTGGCGGGCGAGGCGGCGCGCGGGCCGGTCGCCGACGCTCGGTACCTCGATGCTCTCGTCCGGATTGGCGAGCTGGGAGAGCGCGCAGGCATAGCGGATCTTGATGTCCTCGGCGTGTTGGGTCGGCGTGCGCATGGACACCGCGATGTCGTTGGTCACCTGGTCGCCCGCGATCGGGATGACCGCGGTGTGGCGAATCGCGCCGGAGGAGAACACCGCCAGATCGGTCGTGCCGCCGCCGATGTCGACCAGGCAGACGCCGAGCTCCTTCTCATCATCGGTGAGCACCGAGAAGCTCGAAGCGAGCTGCTCGAGCACGACGTCATCGACCTCGAGTCCGCAGCGCTTGATGCATTTCTCGATGTTCTGCGCGGCACTTTCGGCGCCCGTGACGATGTGCACCTTGGCCTCCAGGCGTACTCCCGACATGCCGATCGGATCGCGGATGCCCTCCTGGCCGTCGACGATGAATTCCTGCGGCAGCACGTGCAGGATCTTCTGGTCGGCGGGGATGGCCACCGCCTTGGCCGCGTCGATGACGTGCTCGACATCCCCGTGGGTCACCTCCCGGTCGCGGATCGCGACCACACCGTGGGAGTTCAGGCTCCGCACGTGGCTGCCCGCGATCCCGGCGAACACCGAGTGGATCTCGCAGCCGGCCATGAGCTCGGCCTCCTCCACGGCGCGCTGGATCGACTGCACGGTCGATTCGATGTTGACGACGACACCCTTCTTCAGGCCCCGCGAGGGCTGCGAGCCGAGACCCAACACCTCGATGGTGCCGTCGAGGCCGACCTCGCCCACCAGCGCGACCACCTTGGAGGTGCCGATGTCGAGACCCACGATGAGATTTCTGTCGGAACGTTTAAGCATGTCGGTCCTCGCCGGTGCCGTGGCCCGATTTCCAGCCGATGGCAAACCCGTTCGTGTAGCGCATATCCACGTATGAAATGTCCCCCGCCCGACGCTCGATGATCCCGAGAGCCGCGCTCATGAATTTGTCGAACCGCTCATCGACCTGCGCTCGCCCGAGCCTGACGGTGATGCCGTTGGCGAGCTCGAGCTGCCACGCGCCACGCGCGTCGAGCCGCAGCGCGATCATCGAGAGACCCGCCTCGGAAAGGCGCCGCTGCATCGCGAGATAGCGCTGGGTCACTTCCGCCTCCGAGCCCTGCGGTCCCGAGAGCCGTGCTAACTGAGTCCCGCCTCCGGGCGACGATGGGCCCCGGGAAACTCCGGCGGGAAAATGACTGACGCCGGTGGCGAAGAGCTCGCCCTCGCTGTTGAGCAGGCCATCGCCATCCCAGCGCGCCGCGGCGACCTGCTCCACCACCTGCACGGCGAGGGCATGCGGCCAGTCGCGCTCGACGCTCACCGCGGCCACCCAGGGGAGCGCCTGGATCGCGCGGCTCACCGCCGCGAGCCTCACCGTGAGCAGTCCCTCGCCGTGCACCTGCGTGGCGACGACCTGCTCGATCTCGCCCGGTAAGACGTGTTGGAACCGGCCCGTCACCTCGACGGTGCGGATCGGTTGATCGAGCGCCCAGAAAACGACGCAGAGCGTCGCGAACGCGGCCGCGCCGGTGGTCAGAGCCCGGCCAATCGCGCCCCAGGGGATGCGCGAGCGGGTCGGCGATTGACCCCGGGATTTCATCCGGTTGCGTGCGCGTTTCAACATGGCGCAGGCGTCTCGGGAAACCGGACGAAGCTCGTCTCCAGCACCCGCCACACGAGCTCGTCGAAGTCGATGCCCGCCGCGCGCGCGGCCATCGGCACCAGACTGTGGCCGGTCATCCCCGGGACCGTGTTGACCTCGAGCAGGAGCGCCCGGCCGGCCGCGTCCATCATGAAATCAGCCCGTCCCCAGCCCTCGCCGCCCGCCGCCTCGAAGGCGGCGACCGCGAGGCTCGCCAGATGTTGCTCCGCCGGTTGCGACAGTCCCGAGGGACAGAGGTAGCGGGTGTCGTCGCGGAAGTACTTCGCCTCGTAGTCATAGAAGCTCTTCGGCGTCTCGATGCGGATCGAGGGCAGCGCCCTGCCCTGCAGCAGCGCCACGGTGTACTCCCCGCCGGTGATCCACTGCTCGGCGAAGACGCTGCGATCGAGGGCGGCCGCACTCGCATAGGCGGCGGGCAGCATCTCGGGGCTCTCGACCTTGGTCATCCCGACGCTCGAGCCCTGGGTGGAGGGCTTCACGATGAGCGGCAACCGCAGGCGCTCGAGCGCGAGCTCGAAGTCCTCGGGCCCGTGCAGTTCCACCACATCCGGCGTCGCGACTCCAATCGCGCTCGCCAGGCGCTTGCTGCGCAGCTTGTCCATGCCGATCGCCGAGCCCGCCACCCCGCTGCCGGTGTAGGGTATGCCGAGATACTCGAGCGCGCCCTGCACGGTCCCATCCTCACCGCCTGGACCGTGCAGCGCGATCCACACGCGATCGAAGCGCTGCTCGATGAGCTCGAGCAGCGAGCGTTCGCGTGGATCGAAGGCCACGGCCTCGACGCGGCGGCGTGCGAGCGCGGCAAGCACCGCGCTGCCGGAGAGGAGGGAGATCTCGCGCTCGCTCGAATCGCCGCCCTGCAACACCGCCACTCGCCCGAACTCACCGGGATCGGTGGCGCGCCGCGCGCGGCTCGGATCGTGGGCGAGCCGCATCAGCGCCTCTCCCCTACCGTTTGGCCTACCGTTTGGCCCATGGCTTGGCCCACGATGCGCACTTCCGGCTGCAGCCGCACGCCATGCGTGCGCTCGACCTCATCCTGCAGGCGCTCGATCAGCTGCTCGATGTCCGCGGCGGTGGCGTCGCCATGGTTGATGATGAAGTTGGCGTGCTTCACCGAAACGGACGCATCGCCGATCTTGAGACCCTTCAAGCCCGCCGCCTCGATGAGCCGCGCCGCGTGATCGCCCGGCGGATTGGTGAACACCGAGCCGCAGCTCCACTCCCCGATCGGCTGCGTCGCCTTGCGCCGCTCGAGCAGCGCCTGGATCTCGCTCTGACGTTCCGCGGGACGAGCTTCGAAGCGAAGCGTCGCCGCCAGGAACCATTCCTGCGCCACGGGCGGCTCTACGTGACGGTAGCTCGCGCGGTACTCGCCCGCTGACCGCCGATGCTCGCGACCCGCGCGGTCGATCGTCTCCACCGCGATGACGTGCCGCCAGGTCTCACCGCCGAAAGCACCCGCGTTCATCGCGAGCGCTCCACCCAGCGTGCCCGGAATGCCCGCGAAGAACTCCGCCGGGCCGAGACCCCATTTGACGCATTGTCTGGCGATGCGAGCGCAGGCAACGCCTGCCTCGCCGTATACGCTGTCAGGACCGGCACGCTCCAACCGATCCAACGTGCCGTGAGTGCTGACGACGATGCCCTTGATGCCGCCATCGCGCACCAGCAGGTTGCTCCCGAGCCCGACCCACTGCACCGGCACTTCCACGGGCACGCTCTCGAGGAACGCGCTGAGGTCCTGGCGACTGCTCGGCGTGAAATAAATCTCCGCGCCGCCGCCCACATGCCAGGAGGTATGGCGGCTCATCGGCTCGTTGCGCCGGATGCGCGGCAGAAACTCGTTCGCGACGGCGAGCATCAGGTGCGCCTCCCCGGCGGCAGAAGCGCCGCGAAGCGCTCCGCGAGCCGGTGCGCCACCGCGCTGATGTTGCCGGCACCCATGGTGACGATCACATCGCCGTCGCGGATCACATCCTTCAGCGACTCGGCCAGCTCCTCGACGCGCTCGACGAAAAGCGGCTCCACCTGCGCGCGACCACGCACGGCGCGGCAGATCGCGCGCCCGTCCGCGCCGGCGATCGGCGTCTCGCCCGCGGCGTAGACCTCGGTGACGAGGAGCACATCCACCATCGACAGCACCTTGCCGAAGTCATCGATCAGATCGTGCGTGCGCGTGTAGCGGTGGGGCTGGAAGGCGAGCACGATCCGCCGCCCGGGATAACCCTGGCGCAGGGCCTCGAGAGTCGCGGCCACCTCGGTGGGGTGATGGCCGTAGTCATCGATCACCGTGACGGTCCCCGCCGCCGTGTCGATATCGGCGATGTGCTGCATGCGCCGATCGATCCCCTGGAAACCCGCCAGGGAGCGCGCGATGGCCGCATCGTCGATGCCGAGCTCCGTCGCCACCGCGATCGCCGCCAGCGAGTTCAACACGTTGTGGGTGCCCGGCAGGTTGACGGTGACCTCGAGAGGTCCCCCGTTTGAGCGAGCGACCCGGATTCTCGTCTGCAGCCCCTGACGGCGGACCTCGAGCGCCCGGACATCGGCCGCCTGATCGAGCCCGTAGGTCAGCACGGGCCTGCCGACGCGCTCGAGGACGCCGCGCACTTGGCTGTCATCGAGGCACAGCACCGCGAGTCCGTAGAACGGCAGGTTGTGCAGGAATCCGACGAAGCTCTCCTTCAGCCGCTCGAAGTCCCCGCCGTGGGTCGTCAGATGATCGTTGTCGATGTTGGTGACGACCGCGATGAGCGGCTGCAGATGCACGAACGAGGCGTCGCTCTCGTCGGCCTCGGCCACGAGGTAGCGCCCGGTGCCGAGCCGGGCGTGACTGCCGGCGCTCTTCAGCCGCCCGCCAATCACGAACGTCGGGTCCTCCCCGCCCTCGGCGAGGATGCTGGCGATGAGACTCGTGGTCGTGGTCTTGCCATGAGTGCCCGCCACCGCGATGGAGTAACGGAACCGCATGAGCTCACCCAGCATCTCGGCGCGGGAGACCACCGGCATGCGCCGCGCGAGAGCGGCCTCGACCTCCGGGTTGCCGCGGGCGATCGCGCTCGAGACCACCACCACATCGGCCCCCTCGATGTTCTGCGCCGCATGGCCGAGCCGCACCTGCGCGCCGAGGCGCGTGAGCCGCTCGGTGACCGCACTCGCCTTGAGGTCCGACCCCTGAACGGCATAGCCGAGATTGAGCAGCACTTCCGCGATGCCGCTCATGCCGCTGCCGCCGATGCCGACGAAATGGATGGCGTTGATGCGGCGCATGCGGTCGCGCCGATCCGGGCTCCGGCGCCGCTCGAGGAAGGGACGCTCCAGCAACGCGCGCCGCTCCTCGATCATGCCGCCCTCCTCGCGAGCTGCAGGCAGGAGGCGGCGAGCTCTTCGGTCGCATCCGGACGGGCGAGGCGCCGCGCGCGCTCGGCCATCGCGAGCAGCTTCTCGCGGCCGACGCAGAGCCGCTCGAGCTCGGCGGCGAGGCGCTCGGCGGTGAGCTCGCGGTCGCCGATCAGCACCGCCGCGCCTTCACGCACCAGAAAGCGCGCGTTGTGAGTCTGGTGATCGTCGACGGCCGCGGGAAACGGCACCAGCACCGCGCCGACCCCGGCCGCCGCCAGCTCCGAGACGGTCAGCGCACCCGAGCGGCAGATCACGAGGTCCGCCCAGCCATAGGCCTCGGCCATGTCTTCGATGAACGGACGCACGTCCGCGCGCACACCGGCGTCGGCATAGCTCTGCCGGCCGGCCTCGATCCAACGCTCGCCCGCCTGATGGCGGACATCGAAGCGGATCGCGCCGGCCAGCCGCGCCAGCGCATAAGGCACGACGGTGTTCAATCGGACCGCACCCTGGCTGCCACCGACGACGAGGATGCGCACCGCCCCCTCGCGGCCGGAGAAGCGCGCCGTCGGCGGCCTCAACTCACTGATGTCCCGGCGCACGGGATTACCGACCGTGCGCGCCTTGATGCCGGGTCGGAAGCTGCCGGGAAAGGCCTCCAGCACCTCACGCGCGAGGTGAGCGAGGCAGCGGTTGGTGAAGCCGGCGATCGCATTCTGCTCATGGATGAGGAGCGGCCGGCGCGTGAGCCAGGCCGCGACGCCGCCCGGCCCGGTCACGAAGCCACCCAGGCCGACGACGATCGTCGGCCGGCGCCGCCACATGACCTGCAGCGCCTGCATCAGCGCCACGCTCACTCGCCAGGGAGCCGCAAGGAGAGTGCGCCAGCCCTTGCCTCGCAGGCCTCCGACTGACAGCCACTCGATCGCGATTCCCTCGGCTGGAACGATGCGAGCCTCGAGTCCCCGGCGCGTGCCGAGCCAGATGACCTCGACCGACTGCTCGCGCAGGCGCCGGGCGAGGGCGAGCGCAGGGAAGACGTGCCCGCCCGTTCCGCCTGCCATGATGAGCACGGGACCGGCCGTGCCACTGGCCATCCTTGGCGGCGGGGCACCCGGCCCGCGCATCCTTGCGCGCGCGCTCGCCTCCTGAGTCGGCTCGCCCATGATCAGGACCGGTCCGGCGCTCACGAGGCACCCCGCGCCATGACGGTGGCCGAGCCGCGCCGCTCCAACATGGTCTCGTGATACACACGCAGCAGCATCCCCACCCACACCAGGGTCACGATGAGGCTCGAACGGCCATAGCTCATCAGCGGCAGCGTCAGTCCCTTGGTTGGCAGCACACCCATGTTGACGCCGATGTTGATGAAGGCCTGCATCCCGATCCAGAGTGCGAAGCCCGTGGCGAGATAGCTCTGGAAGTCGAGGCCCGCCCGGGAGGCGAGCCGCGCGATGTGGAATGCGCGCCAGATGAGCGCGACGAAAAGGCCAAGCGTGAGCAGCACACCCGCCAGGCCGAGCTCCTCGGCGAGCACCGCGAAGAGAAAGTCGGTGTCCGCCTCGGGCAGATAGAAGAGTTTCTGCACGCTGTTGCCAAGACCCACGCCGAGCCACTTGCCGCGTCCGATCGCGATCAGCGACTGCGTCAGCTGAAAGCCGCTGCTGTAGGGGTTGGCCCACGGGTCGAGAAAGCCCGTGAGCCGCCGCAGCCGGTAGGCGGAGGTGACGGCGAGCAGCGCAAAGATGCCGGCCGCCAGCGCGGTCAGGAGGATGACGTGACGCAGCCGCGCGCCGGCGATGAACAACATGCCGAAGCCGGTCGCGAAGAGCACCGTGGCGGCACCGAAGTCGGGCTCCCCGAGCAGCAGCACCGCGATGAGCCCGAGCAGCAGCAGCGGCTTCAGGAGCCCCGTGAAGCTCTCGCGCAGCTCATCCTGCCGTCGCGCCGCGTAGCTCGCGATGTAAATCAACACCAGCACCCGCGCGAGCTCCGACACCTGGAAGGTGAATCCCCCGAGCCGCAGCCAGCGCCGACCGCCGTTCACCACTTCCCCGAGCCCCGGGACCAGCACGGCGAGCAGCATCACGACGGCAAGGATGAGGAGTACCGGTGACAGCCGCTCCCAGCGCTCCATCCTGAAGCCAAAGACGAACACCGCGCCCAGCGCGCCGACGAGAGCGGTGAGGAGCTGCCGCTCGAGGAAATAGAACGGATTGCCGGTGTCGCGGCTCGCGATGGAGATGGAGGCGGAAGTCACCATCACGAGCCCGAAGAGCAGCAGCGACAGCACCAGAGCGAGCGTCACGCCGTCGACGTAGACGGCGGGCCGGCCCCGGGCGCCGTGGCTCATGAGGGCGGAGGAGCTCTCGTCCCTCATGCCGCCAACTCCTTGACCGCCCGCGCGAACACCGCGCCGCGGTGGGTGTAGTCGCGGAACATGTCGAGGCTCGCGCAAGCGGGTGAAAGCAGCACCGTATCGCCCGCTCGCGCCGCATTCGCCGCCGCGCGCACCGCCTCCTCGAGCGAGGCGCAGTATTCGGTCGTGCACACGCCATGCAAGACCTGCGCGACACGCCGGGCGTCGCGGCCGATCAACACCGTGTGGCGCACCTTGGCGCGAAAGGCCCTCGCGAGCGCAGCGAAGTCCTGATTCTTGCCGTCGCCGCCCGCAATGACGATGAGCGGACCCTCCATGCCGGACACGGCGGCGAGGGTTGCGCCGACGTTGGTCCCCTTCGAGTCATCGACATAGCTGACGCCCGCCACGTCGGCGACCCACTGAGTGCGATGCGGCAGGCCCGTGAATTCCTCGAGCTCGGTCAGCATCGCCGGCAGGGGCAGGCCGAGGGCCTCCCCGAGCGCAAGCGCGGCGAGCGCGTTGGCGGCATTGTGCAGGCCCCGGACGCGCATCGCCGCGAGCGGCAGCAGCGCCGCGCCGCGGCGAGTCAGCCATGATCGGCCATCGCGGAGGCCTAAGGCGTAATCGGCTCCGGAAGCGGCACGCAGGGAGAAGCTCAACGTCCGCTGGCCGGGTCGCGGCATCGCGACCACGAGCGGATCATCGAGGTTGATCACCGCGGTGTCGCAGCGCGCGAAAATGCGCGCCTTCGCAGCGGCGTAGGCCTCCAGGTGAGCATATCGGTCGAGATGGTCCGCGCTGACGTTGAGTACCGCCGCCGCCTTCAGATCGAGGGAGTGGGTCGCCTCGAGCTGAAAGCTCGAGAGCTCGAGAGCGTAGAGCCCGACGGCTTGCCCTGCGCGGCGCGCCTCGGTGAGCAGATCGAGCGCCGGCTCGCCGAGATTGCCGCCGACGCGCACCTCCACTGCCGCCCGCGCCGCCATGCGGCCGAGGAGCGTGGTCACCGTGCTCTTGCCGTTGGTGCCGGTGACAGCCGCCACGGGCGCATCCACCGCACGCGCGAAGAGCTCGATGTCGCCCACGATCTCGAGGCCACGGCGGCGCGCCTCGACGAAGAAGGGATGCTCCAGCGACACACCGGGAGAAGCCACCACACAGAGCGCCTCATCGAGAAGGCGTGGGTCGAGCGCCCCGAGACGCAGCGGAATCTGCGCATCGAGCTCGCGCAGCGCGTGAAGCTGCGGCGGCTCGAGACGAGTGTCGGTAACGGCGATGCGCCAGCCGAGCTCGCGCAGATACCGGGCGCAGGAGAGCCCGGTGCGACCGAGGCCGACGATCACGGCGGAGGCTGGCTTGGCGCGCGGGGTGCTCATCTCAGCTTCAAGGTTGCAAGTCCCGCGAGCACGAGGAGGAAAGAGACGATCCAGAAGCGCACGATCACCTTCGGCTCCGCCCAACCCTTGAGCTCGAAGTGATGATGGAGCGGCGCCATGCGGAAGATGCGCCGGCCGGTGAGCTTGAACGAGGCGACCTGCAAAATCACCGAGGCGGTCTCGAGGACGAACAGCCCCCCCATCAGGAGCGCCACCACTTCCTGGCGCACGATGACGGCGATGACGCCGATGGCCGCGCCGATCGCGAGCGCGCCGACATCCCCCATGAATACCTGCGCGGGGTAGGCGTTGAACCAGAGAAACCCCAGACCGGCCCCGCTGAGCGCGGAGCAGAAGATCAGCAGCTCACCGGCGCCGGCAATCTCCGGGATCTGCAGGTAATGAGCAAACACATGGTTGCCGCTCGCATAGGCGAAGATGCCGAGCGCGGCGGAAACGAGCGCGGCCGGCATGATGGCGAGCCCATCGAGACCGTCGGTGAGATTCACCGCATTACTCATGCCGACGATCATGAAATAGGCGATCGCGATGAAGCCGACCGCCGACAGCGGCTCGGCGAAGGTCTTGAAGAACGGCAGGAAGAGCGTCCTCTCCGCCGGTTGGGTCGCGGTGAAGTAAAGCGCCGCCGCCGCGGCGAGACCGGCCACCGACTGCCAGAAATACTTCCAGCGGGCGGCGAGCCCACGCGGATCGCGTACCACGAGCTTCAGGTAATCGTCGTAGAAGCCGATGAGTCCGTAGGCGAACGTCACCCCGAGCACCATCCAGACCAGGCGGTTGGAAAGCTCCGCCCAGAGGAGCGTGCTCACGAATGTCGTCACCAGGATCAGCGTGCCGCCCATGGTCGGCGTGCCGGCCTTGGGCAGGTGAGTCTTCGGTCCATCGTCGCGCACGACCTGGCCGATCTGATAGCGCGAGAGACGATCGATCAGCGCGGGTCCGACGAGGAGTGAGACCGCGAGCGAGGAGGCGGTCGCGAGGATCGCGCGGAAAGTCAGGTACGAGAAGACGTTGAAGGCGGTGTGCCAGCCGGTCAGTCGTTGTGCGATCCAGTACAGCACTCAATGTCCGTCCGAGTTGTCGTGGCTTGGGTGCACGAGCGCTGCGACCACGCGCTCGAGCCTGTTGACTCGCGAGCCCTTGACGAGGAGGCGCACGCTCGACATCCCTGTCTCGCTGTTCGGCATCAGCGCCCGCAGCAGCTCGCGCGTCAGCGCCTCGGCATCCGGAAACCACTGGCCGCCGCAGCCGAAGCGCTCGACCGCGAGCGCCGCGAGCGAGCCGGTCGCGAGCAGGCGCTCGATCCCCTGCTCGCGGGCGAAGGCGCCGACCTGCGCATGCGCGTCGGCGGCGAACTCCCCGAGCTCGGCCATGTCCCCGAGCACGAGCCAGCGCCGGCCCTCGACCGAGGCGAGCACCTCGATTGCGGCGCGCACCGAGCTCGGGTTGGCATTGTAGGAATCATCGATGATCCAGGCGCCGCAGGCGGCCTGCTTCAGCTGCAGTCTTCCGGGCACCGGACGCACGGCATCAAGACCGGCGACGATGTGCTCGAGACTTGCGCCCGCCGCGGCCGCCGCGGCCGCGGCACCGAGCGCGTTGGCGACGTTATGCCGCCCCCCGAGGTGCAGCTCGATCTGCGCCCGGCCGAGGGGGCTCGAGAGATTGAATCGAGTCAGGAAGCCCTCGGCTGCCAGAGTCGTGCGCAGGTCCGAGGCGCGAAAGTCGGCCGCGCTTGCGATGCCGAAGGTCACCACCCGCGCCGGTGTCGTGCCGCGCCAGAGATTCATGAACTCATCGTCCGCATTCAACACCGCGGTGGCGCCCGCGGCGAGGCCCGAGACCATTTCCCCTTCCGCCCGCGCCACTCCCTCGAGGCTGCCGAAGCCTTCCAGATGCTCGGCTCCGGCGTTGGTGATGAGACCCACGGTCGGTCGCGCCACCTTGACGAGCTCCGCCACCTCTCCGGCACGGTTGGCGCCCATCTCGATGACCGCGAAACGGTGGCTGGGCTCGAGCCGCAGCAGCGTCAGCGGCACGCCGATGTGGTTGTTGAGATTGCCGCGGGTCGCGAGGCAGCTTCCCGCCCGGGAAAGGATCGCCGCCGTCATTTCCTTGGCGGTGGTCTTGCCGTTGCTGCCCGCGACGCCTACCACCGGCAGGGTTAGCGCGGCGCGCCAGGCGTGTCCGGCGCGAGTGAGGGCCGCCTGCGTGTCGGCGACCACGATCTGCGCGAGCGCGACCGGCTGTGGCGAGTCAACGAGCGCCCCCGCCGCCGCCGCCGCCGACGCGACGCCCACGAACTCGTGGCCGTTGAACCGCGGGCCGCGCAAGGCGACGAAGAGATCACCCGCCGAGAGCGTGCGGCTGTCGCTCGAGACGGCGGCGAAGGCGCGATCGGCGCCTTCGAGCCGGCCGCCACAGGCCCGCGCGAAATTCCGCAGCCTCCGCTCGAGTGTCGGATCAGCGCTCACGGCCGCATCGCCTCGAGCGCCTCACGCGCCACGCTCTGGTCACTGAAGGGACGGCGCTCGCTGCCGTAGATCTGATACGCCTCGTGCCCCTTGCCGGCAATCAACACCACGTCCTCCGGGCCTGAGTGCGCGAGCGTGTCGCGGATCGCCCGTGCCCGGTCATGTTCGATGCGCACCGCAGCCTCGGCGGGGATCCCCGTCAGGATCTGCTGCACGATGCGCCCGGGCGGCTCGCTGCGCGGATTGTCATCGGTCACCACCGACTCATCGGCGAGCTCGGCGGCGATCGCCCCCATGATCGGGCGCTTGCCCGGATCGCGGTCGCCGCCGCAGCCGAAGACGATCCGCAGCCGCCCGCGGCAGTGCCGGCGCGCGGCACGCAGCGCCTTCGCAAGGGCATCGGGCGTATGCGCGTAGTCCACGATGGCGAGCGGCGCTGCGCCGCGGCCGCCGAAGGCTTCCATCCGCCCGGGCGCGGCGCGGCAGGACCGAAGAGCGCGCCCCGCTTCGGCGAGCGGGATATCCCAGGCGAGCAGCACGGCGAGCACCGTGAGGGTGTTGTCGGCGTTGAAATCGCCGATCAGCGGCACGTCGAGCTTCACCGCGCCCCAGCTCGATTGCACATCGAGAGTCAAGCCCGAGGCGGCAGCCTCGACGTGCACTGCCCGCACCAGCCTCGCATCCGGCGTCGATTCGCGCGTTGCGCCGGCGCGCGTCGTGATGACCAGCCGCGCCGCGGAAAGTTGCCCCGCGAGGCGCGCGCCGAGCTCATCATCGACGTTGATCACCCGCAGGGCGAGCCCGGGCCACGCGAACAGCCGCGCCTTGGCCTCGGCATAGCTCGCCATCGTGCCGTGATAGTCGAGGTGATCGCGGGTGAGGTTGGTGAAGGCCGCGGTATGGAATCGCACGCCGCCGACACGCTGCTGATCGAGCGCGTGCGAGGACACTTCCATGCTCACGGCCTCGGCGCCGAGATCTCTCACGGCCGCGAGCCGCCGGTGCACGCTCACCGCATCGGCGGTCGTGTGCTCGGTTGCCGCGAGCGCCTCGGGGAAGCCGAACCCGAGCGTGCCCATGTAGGCGGCGGGGCGGCCGCATTTGGCGAGCGCCTGGGCGAGCAGCCAGGCACAGGTCGTCTTGCCGTTGGTGCCCGTGATGCCGGCGATGGTTAGAGCCTGCGAGGGCCGGCCGAAGAACCGGTCGGCGATGGTGCCGACATGGCGGGACAGCTCCGGCACGGGGGCGACGAAAACCTCCCGAGAGCTGACGCCAGCGGCCTTGAGAGCCGCCGCCACGAATTCAGGTGCCCCGGGAAACGGCTCGTAAAGCACCGCCCGTGCTCCGCGCGCGAGCGCCTCAGCGGCAAACTCCGACCCATGACGGCCGCGGCCGCGGCAGGCGAGAAAGAGCGCACCGGAAGTTGCCGCGCGCGAGTCGAGGGTCACGTCGTTGACCTCGAGCGCGGACGGTGCGTCGACGAGGCCCGCCGTGAGCTCGGCGAGCCGCGCCGTGTGTGTGGGAACGGAGGTCATGGCCGGAGTCATTGCAGCGAGGCCGTGCGCAGTTGTTCGGGTTGCTCCACCGGCTCATCCGGCGCCACTCCCATTAGGCGCAGCGCCCGGCCGATCACCTTGGCGAACACGGGAGCGGCCACCTCGCCGCCTTGGTGGATACCGTTGCGCGGGTCGTCGATGACGACCGCGGCCGCGAGCCGCGGAGCGCCGGCCGGTGCCATACCCTCGAAATCCGCCACGAAGTGATGTTCGCGATAGCTGCCGTCATCGGCCATCCACGCCGTGCCGGTCTTGCCGGAAACGCTGTAGCCCGGGATGGCGGCGAGGGGCGCGGTGCCCTCGAGCGAGATCACCGAGCGCATGAGGCCGATCAGCTCCCGGCAAAGCCGCGCACTCAAGACAGGCGTGCCCGCCGGCGGCGCGTCGAGGCGCAGGAAGGAGATCGGCCGCTCGATGCCGAGCGCGCCGATCGTGGCGTAGGCGTGCGCAAGCTGCAGCGCGGTCACGGAGATGCCATAGCCGTGCGACATGGTGGCGATATCGATCGGCCGCCAAGTGCGCAGCGGCGCCAACAGTCCCGCCGATTCCCCCGGGTAGCCGTTCGTGGCGAGCTGTCCGAAGCCGAAGTCCCGGAGCGTCGTCCAGATCAGCTTCGGCGGCAGCGACAGGGCCAGGTGCGCCATCCCGACGTTCGAGCTATGGGCAAGTACCATCGCGAGGTCGATCGACCCATAGTCCTGCTCGTCGCTAAAGGTGTGGCCGTCGACTTTGATGAATCCCGGCGAGGTATCGATGATCGAGCGGTCGTCGTAGCGGCCGGAGAGCAAGCCCGCGGCGACGAAGAACGGCTTCATGGAAGAGCCCGGCTCGAAGATGTCGGTGACGGCGCGATTGCGATAGAGCCTGGGCAGCATCTGGTCGCGGTCGTTGGGATTGAAGGCGGGCTGATCGACCATCGCCAGCACCTCGCCCGTGGCGATGTCGATCACCACCATGGAGCCGCCGCGCGCATCCTGCTCGGCGACCTGCGCCTTCAACGCACGATAAGCGAGATACTGGATGCGCAGGTCGATGGAGAGGACCAGATCGCGCCCCGGGCGCGCGGGTCGGATGCTGTCGACGTCCTGAACGATCCTGCCGAAGCGGTCCTGAATGACACGCTTCTGACCGTCGATCCCGGTGAGCCACTGGTCGTACGCCAGCTCGAGTCCCGCCTGACCCTCATCATCGACGTTGGTGAAACCAATGAGCTGTCCGGTGACCTCACCGGCCGGGTAGTACCGCCGGTACTCGCGTGACAGATAGACGCCGGGGATGCCGAGCGCCTTGATCCGCGCAGCCTCCGCCGGCTGGCGCTGCCGCGCGACGTAGAGGAAGTCGCGATCGAGATTACTCGTGATGCGGCGCTCGAGCTCCTGGGTGTTGATGCCGAGAGCGGTGGCGAGGCGCGGGATCTGTCCGCGCGCGAGGGCGATCTGCTTCGGGTTGACCCAGATCGAGTCGACGGGCGTGCTCACGGCGAGCGGCTCACCGTAGCGGTCGGTGATGGTGCCGCGATGCGCCGCAATATCCACGATGCGCGTGAAGCGGGCGTCGCCCTCCTTCGAGAGGAACGAATACTCGAACAGCTGCAGATCCACCGCGCGACAGACGAGCGCCGCGGCCGCCAGCACGAGCAGCCCCACGAGGACACGCGCCCGCCAGCGAAACGCGCGGGGGGCCGAGTGATGAGCGCCGCGGGTCCTCATGGCGGCACGATCACGATGTCTTTCGGCGCGGGCATGGTCATGTGGAGCTTTTTGCCGGCGACGCTCTCGACGAAGGCATGTGTGGACCAGGCGCTCTGCTCGAGCTGCAGCTGACCCCATTGAATGTCCAGGTTGTCGCGCTGTGCGCTCAACTGCTCGAGCTGGATGAAGAGCTGACGGGCGCGGAATGTGCAATAGACGGCGCCGGCGGAGGACGACAGGACCGCGACCCAGAGCACCCCGATTGCAAGACCGAGCGTCGTGCGAGCGGGCTTCATGCGAGCTTCTCCGCGACGCGCAGCAACGCGCTTCGCGCGCGAGGATTGCGCGTGACTTCGTCCTGGCTCGGGCGAAGCTTGCGGCCGATCAACCTCAAGCGGGGCGTGAGCTGCGGCGGCACGACGGGCAACGAGGCGAGCGCCGGATCGAGCTGCGACTCGCGCTGCATGAAGCGCTTGACGAGGCGATCCTCGAGCGAGTGGAAGCTGATGACCGCGAGCCGGCCCCGGGGGGCGAGCGCATCGAGCGCGCCGGCGAGCGCCTTCTCGAGCTGCCCGAGCTCGTCATTGGCGTGCATGCGCAGCGCCTGAAACGTGCGCGTAGCGGGATGCTTGCCGGGCTCGCGCGTTCTCACGGCGCGGGCGATGAGCTCCGCGAGCTCCCGCGTACGCCCGAGCGGATGCTCGCGTCTCGCAGCGACGATCGCCTGCGCGACGCGGCGCGCAAAGCGCTCTTCTCCGAGAGTGGCGATCACCTCGCGAATCTCGTCGACGCTCGCCCGAGCGAGCCACGCGGAGAGCGGCTCGCCGCGTGTCGGGTCCATACGCATATCGAGCGGACCGTCGGTCCGGAAGCTGAAGCCGCGCGCCGGATCGTCGAGCTGGGGCGAGGAAACGCCGAGGTCGAACAGGATGCCGCCGCAGCTGCGGCCGCCCGAGTAAGCCGGCACGAGCGCGCCGACATCGGCGAAGGACGCATGCACGAGTGCGAGCCGCATTTCGCCGGCGAAGCGGTGGGTGCCGGCCGCAATGGCCTGCGGGTCACGGTCGATCGCGAGCACTCGGCCTTCGGGACCGAGGGCCTGGAGGAAGAGTGCCGTATGACCGCCACGCCCGAACGTCGCATCGACATAATAACCGTCCGTCTCGAGGGCCATTGCCTCGAGCCCCTCATTCGCGAGCACCGGGATGTGCTCGACCACACGTCTGACTCTTACAACGACAGCGAGTCGAGCTCCGACGGGAGGTCCGTCGAGGCTTCCTCGCTCTTCAACCAGTCATCGAGCCGCTCGCCCCAGCGCGACTCGTTCCACAGCTCGAACCGGTTGCCTTGGCCGATCAACATGCCGTGACGCTCGAGACCGGCGAACTCGCGCAGCTCGGGCGGCAGTAGAATCCGGCCATGCCCATCGAGCTCGAGATCGTTCGCGTGCCCGACCATGAGGCGCTGCAGCCGCCGTGCCTGGGCATGCAGGGTCGGCAGGCTCATCAGCCGACTCTCGATCAGCTCCCACTCGGGCAGCGGATAGATGAGAAGGCAACGGTCCCGATCGACGGTGATCACCAGTTTTCCCTGGGCGCGCTCGACGATCTGCTCCCGGTATCGGGTGGGCATGACCATTCGGCCTTTCTCATCCAGGGTGACTTTTGTGGCGCCGCGAAACATGGACCGTTTCCCAATGCCCGTTTCCCCATCACCCTTCGACCGCGGATTGCGGATCTCAGGGAGCATCGTGGATGCTGGTCTCAAGGGGAGGCTCTACCCATCTCCCCCCACTTTCTCCCACTTGCTGCCACTATAGAAATCGCGGCTGCGCTATGTCAATTGAAATAGTGAGAAACCTGTCGCAATCACAGAGAGTTATGTGGAACCGGCAGGCGTTTCCAACAGCGTTGCGAAGCCATTCGTCTTAGCAATCAGCCATTTGCCTGAACTACCTTATCCAGTAGCTTATCTTGGGCTCGGCCCCGGGCCTCTTCAGGTCGAGAATGCGTGTTTGATCCACTCGATGCCGGGCGCCTCACCACAGGGGTCGGACACCACGATGACATCGAAGCGAACGCGCAGCCGCGCAAGATCCCGGCGCTGTTGCAGCAGCCTGCTCGCGGCTCGAACCAGTCGCTGTCGCTTCAAGGCGTCAACGCTTGCCGCGCCTCCTCCATGAGTCTGCGAGGAGCGGGTGCGC
The DNA here is from genome assembly GCA_049579785.1 of Steroidobacteraceae bacterium. Taxonomy (GTDB): domain Bacteria; phylum Pseudomonadota; class Gammaproteobacteria; order Steroidobacterales; family Steroidobacteraceae; genus 13-2-20CM-66-19. Next base: position 65,635 of record JBAUOO010000253.1, on the reverse strand, counting down.
ACCTCTACGATCGCCAGCTCTTCGCGCCCCACCCGGGCCACGATATCGAGCTCGCCACAGCGGCAGCGGTAGTTCCTCAGCAGGATGTCGGCGCCCTGGGCCAGAAGGTACGCCGCGGCGGCATCCTCGGCCCGCAGCCCGATGCTCTGCCTCCAGGTGAGTGTGGACATCACGATCCTGGCGGGCTGGGAAGCTCGATTGCCTCTCCCCCCTTGAGCTGCGCCCAAGTGAGCTGACGGTGAATGCGCCCATCAGGATCCAGCGTCAACTGCCCCGTGAGGCCGCTGATATCGAGCGACGACGGGGCGGAGTTCTGCCGCAGCGCCTCGGCAATCCGGTAGGCATCGAACCCGAAGGCGAAGAGACGGCCCCGTTGCGGACCGCCGGCGGGCCATGCCTGGCTGGCAGCCGACTGGACCGCCTCGGCCAGCGGGCTGCCGAGCAGCCAGGGTATGCTGGGAAACATCAGCCCGTCGAGGTCCTGGTTGGCGCGCGGGTCCGGATCGAAGGCATCGGAGGTGGCGTAGGTGGCAATGCCACCGGCATAGTAGAACCGCAACTGCGGCTGCAGCAGGCGCTCGAGACCGGCCGGTGCCGGCGCGAAAATGAACTGGATATCCTCACGGCGCCGCGGCACGAAATGAAGATGGGTGCCGAGGAGCGCTTCCAGCTTATCCAGCCGGGCTCGGCTCTCATCGATACCCAGCACCTGCTTGAGTGGATCGGAGTAATCCGCTTCCGCAGGATCGATCATGGTGCTGGCGAGCAGCGTCCCGCCGCCGCTTTGCAGCTGCTGGGTGAACGCGGCGAGCTCGCGCGAGCCCAGCTCTCCCGCCGGCACGATCGCAATTCCCAGCTGGTGCCCATCGCTCAGTGCCCTGCGGGCGATCAGCTTGGCCTCCTCGACGGGCGAGAGGGCGAACTGGAAGAAAAGCGGCGGCGCCTGTGCTCCGTCGGGAAGGAAATTGAGCGCCAGCAGCGGCGGGCGCTGGATACGGTCTTGCGCAGCGGCCGCGACGTCCTGGCGGGTCAGGGGCCCGACGATCATGTCGGCACCCGCCTGCGTCGCCGTGCCGATGACGTCGGCGATCGACTGCCCGCCGCCGGTATCGTAGATGCGCACCACCGGGCGCTGCTGCACTGGTGTCTGGTAATACGCCGTCAGAAAGCCATCTCGAACGCTCACCGCCAGCGGTCCCGCCGGACCGGTAATCGGCAGCAGGAGCGCGATATGAGCCTGCGCTGCGAGCGGCTGCGGCTGCTCGCCGAGCAGCTCGCTGCGCACGGCCTCGACCGCGGGATGATCGGGATGTCGGGACAGCCACGCGGTCAGGTCGGCAGTCGCGACCGTGGGGTTGTGCGCGGCCTCCGCCGCGAGCGGCGCGAGCTCGAGCCAGCCGCGTACGACCGGGCTCTGCCCGGTCGCGGGCTGTATCTTCAAACCGCGCTCGGCGGCATCGCGCAGCGCACGCAGAAGGCTCACCCGGCTGCGCTGGATGGCGGCCGCGTTCAGCAGCCAGTGCTCGAGCTCGATTTCGGCCTCGACGGCGTCTGCCGGCTGACCGGCGGCAAACGCGACCCGCTGCTTGAGGCGCAGATATCGAGTCGCGGAATCCGCCTGCTGCGGCCTCGCGATCGCCTGGATGAGCATCCAGGCGTGCGCCGCCTGACCGCGCTGCAAGGCGAGCCGCACCTCGATCAGTGAGCGATCGAATGCCGCGCTGCCCGAGAGTGGCGGGGAAAGCAGAGCGAGCGCACGCGCCGCATCATCGGGCCGCTGCGCCGCGAGATAGGCCCGCGCGGCCTCGAGGGCGAAGTCGTTGCGCGCTGCCGCGCGGCTCGCAGTGGCGAGCGCCTCGTACATCTGCGCCGCGCCCGCCAGATCTCCCTGACGGGCGAGGGTCGCCGCCTGCTCGGCGGAGGGGGCCGGGCCGCGCGGAACGCCGGCACAGCCCGCGAGGACTAAAGTGACTGCGGCGAGCGCCGCTACGCCGACGGTCCATCGCGCATGCATTGCTTGAGAAGCCTTTGTGCCAGAGCCAAGCTTTAGGGCCGCCGGGTGCGGCAGAGATGGGGATTATAGTGGGCAAGCCACGAGGCCGGTTGCAAGTCATCGCGACGCCGATCGGCAACATGGGTGACATCAGCGCGCGCGCCCGCCAGGCGCTCGAGAGCGCGAATGCCGTTGTGGCCGAAGACACGCGTCACAGCGGCACGCTGCTGCAGACGCTCGGTATCTCGCGCCCTCTGCTGTCGCTGCACGCGCACAATGAAACACAGCGTGTGCCCGAGATCCTGGCGCGGCTCGCGGCCGGAGAAACCATCGCGCTGATCAGCGACGCCGGTACGCCGCTGCTGTCGGACCCGGGTTTCGAGCTGGTTCGGGCCGCAAGCGAGGCGGGCGTGGAGATCGAGTCCATACCCGGCCCGTCCGCCATCACCGCCGCACTGGCCATCGCGGGACTGCCCGTCAGCCGGTTCTGCTTCGAAGGGTTTCTCCCGGCACGCGAGCGTGAGCGGCGAGCACATCTCGCCAGCCTCGCGGACGAGCCGCGCACGCTGGTTTTTTTCGAGGCTCCGCATCGCATTGCCGCCACCCTCGCCGATCTGGCGGCGCAGCTCGGCGGCGACCGGCACGCCGTGGTTGCGCGCGAGCTCACCAAGGCGTACGAGACCATCTACCGCGGCTCCCTTGCGCAGCTTGCGCAAAGGGCCGCAACTGAAGAGAACTTCAGGCGCGGGGAAATCACACTCGTGGTTGCGGGCGCCGCACGCGCGGCTTCGGGCATCGATCCCGTGCTCCTGCGGCGGGCCGTCGACCTGCTCTCGAAGGAGCTCTCGCCCAGCCGCGCAGCCGCGATTGCCGCCCAACTGACCGGCGCGACCCGCGCCGAGGCCTATGCCCTGATCCAGCAAAGAAGCGCTGCCTCCACGCCGCCCGAAAGCGATTAGGCGACGGCGGTTCCGTTTCCCGGGGCGCTGCGGCTGGCGTTGCTCGCGGGCCCGCCGGGCTGCGCCAAGCGTTCAAGATCGCTCCATGGGATTTTGTGCGCCATAATAGGCATGAGAGCCGGCCGGGCAATCGCTGCTCCGACTTCGATCGGAGGGGAGGAAAGTCCGGGCTCCGGCGGATCAGGTGCCAGGTAACGCCTGGGGGGCGCGAGCCCACGGAAAGTGCAACAGAGAACAGACCGCCCAAGCTCTCGCGGCGAGAGTCGCGAGGGACGGCAAGGGTGAAACGGTGCGGTAAGAGCGCACCGCGGCCTTGGTAACAAGGCTGGCACGGCAAACCCCACCTGGAGCAAGGCCAAATAGGGAAGCAGCGAGCTCTGGTGACAGGGCACGCAGCGCCGATCCGCGCGCGCTTCCGGGTAGGCCGCTAGAGGTCCACGGCGACGTGGATCGCAGAGGAATGATTGCCCTCGACAGAACCCGGCTTACAGGCCGGCTCTCCTTCATTTGGCGCAAAGTCGGCATCCTGCCGCTTTGCGCGGCCAGCCCAATAACTCATTTGGCCCCGCGGCCCCAGGAACGGCCTGGGGCCGCTTATTCACTTGCTTTCGGACGGCGTCCCGGTTGGGCCGGCGGCCCCGGAAAAGCCCATTGGCATGCACGGGCCCGAGCAGCTATTTGACCACCCGCAACTGGGGACGCTTGGGGGCGCCGCTGCCTTCCTCGGCGGGCGCGGGCCCTGAGGGCGGGGGCGTCTCCGGGCCGGCGTCCTGCTCCGCGAACATCATCCCTTCCCCCGTCTCGCGCGCGTATATGCCCATCACCGAGCTCACCGGAAAACGCACGTGGTGCACCACCCCGGCGAAACGCGCATCGAACTCGACGATGTCGTTGTCGATCTTCAGTCGCTGCGTCGCGGTGTAGCTCAGGTTGAGGACGATCTTTCCCTCCTGCACGTAAGCGCGCGGCACCTCGCTCCCTGCGCGCTCCGCGTCGACGATCACATGCGGTGTATGACCGCTGTCGGTGATCCACTGATGCATCGCGCGCAGCAGGTAGGGCCGTTTGGGAGGAGCTTTGAGCACGGCTCAACGCCTCAGGACCGCATCTCACGTTCCGCGTCCGAGAGCGAATCGCGAAACGCGGCGCGGGAGAAGACCTGGCTCGCGTAGCGGGCGATCGGCTGCGCCTTCGGCGGCAGCTCGACCTCGTAGTGCGGCAGACGCCAGATGATCGGCGCGATGGTGGCATCCACCAGCGAGAACTCGTCCGACATGAAGAACGGCTTCACCTTGAAGAGGTCCGCACCCTGCACGATCGTGTCCGAGAGGACTTTGCGCAGCTTCGGCAGTTGCTTCTTGTCTTCCTCGGCCTCGATCTGGCCGAGCAGGCTGTACCAGTCCCGCTCGATGCGATAAAGCGCCAGGCGGAACTGCGCCCGCGTCACCGGGTCGACCGGCATCAGCGGTGGATGCGGGAAGCGCTCATCCAGATACTCGATGATCACCCGCGAGTCGTAGAGCACCAGGTCTCGGTCCACGAGCGTGGGCACCGAGTGATAGGGGTTGAGGTCGAGCAGATCCTCAGGGTACTTGCCGGGCTCCACGCTGACGATGTCGATGCCGATACTCTTCTCGGCAAGCACGATGCGGGTGCGGTGGCTCCACGGGTCGCCGGGCGCGGAAAAGAGCGTCATGATGGAACGTCTGCTCGACACGATTCCGCTGCCCCCGTCCAGTCAGCACCCGGGCTCTCCCCTTACTTTACCGGGTCCGCGGGGCTCCTACTTGACGTCCTTCCAGAATTCCCGCTTGAGCAGCCAGGCCAGCCAGGTGAAGACGAGCAGGAACAGGATCACCCAGATGCCCATCGCATGGCGCATCGCGCGCTGCGGGTCGCCGACATAATCCAGAAAGTTCACCGTGTCGTGCACGAACTGGTCGAACTGCTGCGGGGTCATGCGGCCGGGCGCGACCTGCTTGAAATGCTCGAAGACCTGCTCGCTGATCATCTTGCCGTCCGGGCCGGGCTTCTCGATGCTCTCGTACACCGGGACTTTCAGGCCCTCGAGCGGCGAGACGATATCCGGCATGGCGCTCTGCGGGAACGCCAGATTGTTGGCACCGGTCGCTCGATCGGAGTCGACGTAGAAGGTCTCCAGGTACTGGTAGAGGTAATCGGTGCCGCGCTCGCGCGCCATCAGCGACAGATCGGGCGGCGCCTTGCCGAACCATTTTTCGGCCTCCGCCGGGACCATCGGGGAGATGATGTAGCCGGTGGGACTCTGCCCGGGCGGGATCAGGTCCTTCGCGAGCAGCGCCTTGGGAATCTTGAGATCCTGGCCGAGGCGCGACCAGCGCTCGTACTTGAGCGAGTGACAGCCCAGGCAGTAGCCGACGAAATCGCGCGCGCCCCGCTGGAGCGATGCGATGTCGGTGACGTCGGCGTTCGCCGTCCAGCTCTGCCAATCCGAATCGGAGCTCGCCTCGTCCGCGGCCAGCGCCCGTGTGGCGCAAGCCGCCGCCACCGCGAGCACCGCGGCGAGCAGCAGCGTCGAGACGAGCCTGTGATGGGCTCTAATGAGCATGATAGACGACTCTCTCCGGCACCGGCTTCACCCGGTCGATGCGTGAGTAGAAGGGCATCAGCCAGAAGAAGGCGAAATAGCCGCTGGCGAACACCCGGGCGAGAATCACGTAGACCGGCTCGACGGGCTTCAGTCCGACATATCCGAGTCCGATGAAGGAGACGACGAACACGGCGAGCGCGAGGCGCGAGATCCAGCCCTTGTAGCGGATGGATTTGACCGGCGAGCAGTCGAGCCAGGGAAGGGCGATCAGCGAGAGCAACGCGAGCAGCAGCAGCAACGCCCCTAGGCCCTTGTCGGGCACCGCGCGCAGGATCGCGTAGTACGGCGCGAAGTACCACTGGGGGTGGATATCGGCCGGAGTGGACAGCGGATTGGCCGGCCCGAAGTTGGCGGGCTCGAGGAAGTATCCGTGGACTGTCGGCAGGTAGAACACGATCAACGCGAAGACTATGAAGAACACCCCGACGCCGACGATGTCCTTCACCGTGTAGTAAGGATGGAACGGGATGCCATCGAGAGGCTTGCCGTCCGCGCCCAAGTGCTCCTTGATCTCGATGCCGTCGGGATTGTTCGAGCCGGTTTGCCGCAGCGCGATGAGGTGCAGCATCACGAGCAGCAGCAGGAGGATCGGTACGGCCGCGACGTGCAGGGCGAAGAAGCGATTCAAGGTGGCACCGGAGATGCCATAATCGCCGCGGATCCACTGCGTCAGTTCCGGGCCGATGGCCGGCACGGTGCTGAAGATGTTGACGATCACCTGCGCGCCCCAGAAGGACATATTGCCCCAGGGCAGCACGTAGCCCATGAACGCCTCGGCCATGAGCGCGAAGTACACCAGCATGCCGATGAGCCAGAGGAGCTCGCGCGGCTGGCGGTACGAGCCGTACATCATCGCGCGGAACATGTGCAGGTAGATGACGATGAAGAACGCCGAGGCGCCGGTCGAGTGGATGTAGCGGATCAGCCACCCCCAGTCGACCTCGCGCATGATGTACTGCACGGAGCCGAACGCGTGCGTCGCGCTCGGGTCGTAGAACATCGCGAGGAAGATTCCGGTGACGAGCTGAATCACCAGCACGAGCAGCGCGAGCGACCCGAAGAAGTACCAGATATTGAAGTTCTTCGGCGCGTAATAGCCGGTGAGCTGAGTGGCAATGAACTCATCGACCGGCAGGCGCTTGTTCAGCCATGCCCGGAAGCCACGTTTCTTCGAGAGGGGCGTCGCGCCTGGCGGCGGCGCGTCCGGCGCGCGCAGCTCGTTGCCGCGCTCCGTCGTTGCCATCAGGTGCCTCCTTTCGGGAGGGTCTCATTGGCAGCCATTACGCATTCGCTCATCGGCAGGCTCCCCACGCCCCGCGGTAGCGCGGCATTATACACAGCGAGAGGAGCGAGACATGCTGCAGCGATTGGGTCGAGGATTGACGTTCATTGCCGGATCGGTGGTCGGCGGACTGGCGCTTGCATTCGTGATCGTGGCGCTGCGACCGGATCTCATTCGCAGGAGCGCCGTTATCACGCCGCCGCCCGCTTCCGTCTCGGCGCCCGCGGCGCCGATCTCGACCGCGCGCGGGCCGGCGCGCGTCACGTATGCGGCCGCCGTTGAGCGCGCAGCCCCCGCTGTAGTCAACATCTATACGGCCCGCGTGGTCACCTATCGCATCGATCCGTCGCCGCTCGGGGAGCTCTTCGGCAATGTCCTGCCGCAATATCGACAGCGCGTCGAGCGCAGCCTCGGCTCCGGCGTCATCGTCGATGAAAGCGGCCACATCGTAACCAATTACCACGTGATCGCGAATGCCGGCGCGATCCGGGTGCAGCTCGCCGACGGTCGGATCGCGCAGCCGCAGGTCGTCGGCGTGGACCCGGACACGGACCTCGCGGTGCTCAAGATCGATCTGCCGAATCTGCCGGTCATCACCTTCGGGCGATCCGATAATCTGCGGGTTGGCGATGTCGTGCTCGCCATCGGCGATCCGCTCGGGCTCTCGCAGACGGTGACCCACGGCATCGTGAGCGCCACCGCTCGGGGCCAGCTCGGGATCACGACTTTCGAGGACTTCATTCAGACGGATGCGCCCATCAATTTCGGCAACTCCGGCGGCGCGCTGGTCGATTCCAGCGGCGCCCTGATCGGGATCAACACCGCGATCGTCGCCAAGAGCCTCGGTGTCGAAGGCATCGGATTTGCGATTCCCGTCGATATGGTTCGTGGCGTGCTGCACGACATCATCAAGTACGGACGGGTGATCCGCGGCTGGATCGGCATTGTGCCCGAGGACATCTCCGACACGCAGGCGCAGCAGCTCGGTCTCGCCCGTGGCGGCGTCGTCATCGCCTACGTCGCAAGCCCCGCCCAGGAGTCGGGGCTCAGGCCCGGCGATCTTCTGCTCTCCATCGACGGCGTCCCCGTGACCTCGGCCGAGGAGGCTCGCGCCCGGATCGCGACCAGCAAGCCCGGCTCGACACTCACCCTTCACTATCAGCGGGGCAGCAGCCAGTTCGACGTGAAAGTGCAGGTGGTCGAGCAGCCGCGTGCGCCCGCCTAGCCCGACGAGGATGACCAGTATGCAAATCGACGTTCGCCGATTCCCGACCCGCTCCGAGTTCGACGCGGCACTCGCCGACCGCCTCGAGCAGGCGATTCGCGCGACCGCAGCGCCATCGGGCACTGGCTTGCCGGTCATCATGCTCTCGGGCGGACATACGCCGCTCCCCGCCTACCGCGAAGTGGCCCGCCGCCGTCCGCAGCACGGCGAGAGACTCACGATCATCTATTCAGACGAGCGCTACGTCGCCGCCGATTCCGACGCCAGCAACTACCACGCCACCCGCCCCCTCCTCGATGTCCTCGCGCTGCCGGAGGCGCAGGTGGTGCGCATCAGGACCGAGCTTCCGCTGGAGGAGGCCACGCGCGACTTCGAGCAGCGGCTGCGCACGCTGTTGGATTGCGGCGCGCGCATCGGCCTGGCGCTGCTGGGGCTGGGGCCCGACGGCCACACCGCCTCCCTCTTCCTTCCCAAGCACCTGCGGCAATCCCGCGGCCATCTCGCCATCGCCGTCGAGCGGCCCGATGGCATGCAAGGGATCAGCGTCACCCCGCAATTCCTGGCTCACGTCGCCGAGCCGCTGTTCGCGGTGGCGGGCAGCGGCAAACACGATGCGATCGCGGCGTTCGTCGGCCAGGACCCCGGGCTCATCGCGTTGCAGGCCGTGGCGGGTTGCCCGCGCGCGGAGCTCTGGTTCGAGCAAGCGGCGGAAGCCTAAGGCGCGAAGTGCCCCATGGGCAGATGCCCAGGCGCGCAGGAGCGCGTCCATCCCTGCGGCTCGGCGCCCGGATTGTGCCAGCTGCACGAGCCCGTCAGCAGCCGCTCCGCCTCAGGGGGCCCCCAGGTCCCGCAGGTGTAGGTATCGGGCGGCGCCTTCATTCCCAACACCGGATCGACGATCGCCCAGGCCGCCTCCACCTCGTCCTGTCGCGCAAAATGCGCCGTATCCCCGATGAGCGCGACGCTGATCAGCCGCTCGTAGGCGTCCATCGCGTCCGCCTCATGCTGCGCGACGAAGAGCTCGACCTCCCTGCCCTGCATCGCCGCTCCGGGCTTCTTCGCGTGCGCCCCCAATGCGATCGCGACATCAGGTCCGACGCGAAAGCGCACGAAGTTCGGGTAATCCGGCCCGAGCTCGCCAAACACCTGCGCCGGAGGCGGCTTGAGGTCCACGACCACTTCCGTCGCCGTGACCGGGAGGCACTTGCCCGCGCGCAGATAGAACGGCACCCCGCTCCAACGCCAGGAGTCGATCTCGAGCCGCATCGCCGCGTACGTCTCCACCTTGGAATCCGGCGAAACGCCCTGCTCCTGACGATACGTGTTGAATTGTCCGCGCACCACGGCATCCGGCACGGCCGGCCGCACCGCCTTCAACACCTTCACTTTCTCATCGCGCAGCGACTCCCCCTCGGAGTTCACCGGCGGCTCCAGAGCCAGCAGCGCGAGGATCTGCAGCAGGTGATTTTGCATCACGTCACGAATGGCGCCGGTCTCCTCGTAGAACTTGCCGCGGCCGGCCACCCCGATCGCCTCCGCCATCGTGATCTGCACGCTCGCCACGAAATTGCGGTTCCAGATCGGCTCGAGGAAAGAGTTGGCGAAGCGGAAATAAAGCAGGTTCTGCACCGCCTCCTTGCCGAGGTAATGATCGATGCGGAAGATGCTGCTCTCCGGAAACTGCTTGTGCAGCACCTGATTCAGCGCCCTCGCCGAGGCGAGATCGCGCCCGAACGGCTTCTCCACCACCACGCGAGCGCCCTGGGCGGAGCCGGAGGCGCCCAGATGATCGATCACCACCGGAAACACACTGGGTGGGATGGCGAGATAGTAGAGCGGACGCTGCGAATCCCCGAGCGCCTTGCGCAGCGCGACGAAGGTTTCGCGGTCGCGGTAGTCGCCGTCGTGGTAGCGCAGGAGCCCCACGAGTCGCGATACCGCCGCCTCGTCCGGTGAGGTGACGAAGGTCTTGATGCTGTCGCGCACGCGCTCGGCAAGCTGCTCGAGATTCCAACCCGCTCGCGCCACCCCGATCACCGGCACGTGCAGCAGTCCGCGGCGCACCAGGTTGTAGAGGGACGGAAATATCTTCCGATAGCAGAGGTCGCCGGTGGCTCCGAAGAGCACCAGAGTATCGCTGTCACGACGCTCCATCAGTCTTGCCTCTCAGGACTTTTTTTCGAGATGGCCGCCGAACCCGAGCCGCATGGCCGAGAGCAGCTTGTCGGCGAATTCCGCCCGTCCACGGGACTCGAAGCGGGAATAGAGCGCGGCGGAAAGCACATGCGCCGGGACGCCGACTTCCACGGCCGCCTGCACCGTCCAGCGCCCTTCTCCGGAATCCGACACGCGGCCGCCGAAGCGATCGAGCCGCGGATCGGCCGCGAGCGCCTCCGCGGTGAGATCGAGGAGGCGGGAGGAGATGATGCTGCCGTGCCGCCAGACTTCCGCCACCGCTGCCATGTCGAGCCGGTACTGAAAGAGGCGCGGATTGGAAAGCGGCGCGGTCTCGGCGTCCGCCTCCTCGCTCTTCAGCCCGGAGTCGGCGTGTTGCAGCAGGTTCAAGCCCTCGGCGTAGGCCGCCATCACGCCGTACTCGATGCCGTTGTGCACCATCTTGACGAAGTGACCGGCGCCATTCGGGCCGCAGTGCAGATAGCCCATTTCCGCGGTGGCTCGAGCCGCGCTCTTGTCGGCGCTGGTCTGCGGCCGGCGGGCGCCGGGAGAGAGTGTCGCAAAAATCGGCTCGAGAGTGGCGAAGACTGCCGGCTCCGCGCCGATCATCAGACAGTAGCCCTGCTCGAGTCCGAGGACCCCGCCGCTCGTACCGGCATCGACGTAGTGAATGCCCGCCGGGCGCAATTCCTCGGCCCGGCGTATGTCATCCTGGTAATGGGAATTGCCACCGTCGATGAGGATGTCGCCGGCTTTGAGCCGCGGCCGCAGCTCCGCAATGACGCTGTCGACGATGGCCGCCGGCACCATGATCCACACCGCCCGGGGCGGCTCGAGGGCGGTGGCAAGCTCCGCCAGCGAATTCGCGGCGGTGGCGCCTTCGGCCGCGACCGCTCGTACCGCCTCCGGCGATCTGTCATAGGCGACGCATTGATGTCCGCCCTTGATGAGCCGCCGTACCATGTTGGCGCCCATGCGCCCGAGCCCCACCATTCCGATTCGCATAGCAACCTCCGCGCGTTGCCGCAAAGTGTAAACGGCCTGCAAGCGCAGGGGGCGAGCTTTCAGGAACTGGGCCTGGAGCGGAGCCTTTCGCGCCGATGGGAGTCGGGGGACCTTGTGCTTTACCGCGTGCACTGAAGCCGGCTCGGTACACGCCCAGGCCCAGGCGCCGTTCCCGCCGTGAAGCTGCCGGTCACGCCCGAATGTCGGCAACGCGCCGCGGGAATGGTTTCTGCTGGGGCCAAAGCGTGTCGGCGGCATACCCACTTCGAACACAGCCACAGGCGGTCATACCCTCCCGTCAGCGGCACGCGTATCTGCCCGTCATCGTTCATGCGGATGACTTCGGGGAGACCGTCGAAATCACCGGGGGCATCTGCCTGGCCATCACAGCCGGCGTCGTGACGAGCACCTCGGTCATGGTCAACATGCCGGGGACTGCGGAAGCGCTGCGGCGCGCGCCGCGGCTCGCGCAGCAGGCGAGCTTCGGCGTGCATCTGAACCTTTGCGAGGGCAGGCCTCTCACCCAGGGTGCGACTTTGATGGACGCAGGTGGAGAGTTCCTGCGCAAGCGGGCGCTGGCCGCGCGGGCGCTGGCCGGGAAGCTATCGCTGCCGGAGCTGGAGGCGGAAGTCACCGCGCAGATAGGAGTGCTGCGCGATGCCGGCGTCACAGTCTCCCATCTCGATGGGCACAAGCACCTGCACCAACTGCCGATCGTCTGCGCGGCGGTCGCGAACGTACTGCCACTGTTTGGAATTGAGAGAGTTAGAATTACGCGACTCGGAAGCTGGCGCCGAGTCCGCGGCCCCTCCATGCTGGCGCGCGAGATCGCCGCCCGGCACGCCGCGCGCGTGTTCGCACGCGCGCGGCTGCGCTCGCCGTTGTGTACAGTCGACCTGCGGGACCTCCTCGCCGGACACGGCGTTGCGCCGCTCGCGGGCCCCCGATCCGGCCCGGCGCCGATCGAGATCTGTTGCCATCCGGGCACCGCCGCGGCCGATGAGGGCAAGCCCGGAAGCCACCGGCGGGGGAACGAGCTCGAATACCTTCTCTCGCCGCAGTTCCGCGCGGTGTTGGTGGCGAGCGGCGCGGCGCTCGTGAGTTACTGGCACGTATGAGGTACTCTGCGGAGAGTAGGCCCTGAGACCCGCCTCACATGCGCATTCTAAAGATCGTCCCTCAGGCCTTCTACACTCCCAGGGGCACGCCGCTCAGCGCCTATCACCGCGCGCGGGAGTTGCTTGCGCAGGGGCACGAGGTCGACATCCTGACTTACGGGATCGGCGAGCCGCCGCCGCCGGGCCTGAGAGCCCGCCTTTTCCGGGCCCGCGGCCCGCACTTCTGCCACACGGTGCGCGCCGGGCCTTCGGACCGGAAGATCTGGCTCGATGTGCTCCTCTTCGCTACCCTCATCGGGCGGCTCTGCCGGCAGCGCTACGATGCCCTCTATGCCCACGAGGAGGCGGCCCTTCTCGCGCGGGTTGCCGGAGCGGTCTTCCGCATCCCGTACGTTTATGACATGCACTCGAGCCTGCCGCTGCAGATCACGGACTGGAAGTTCAGCCGTCGCCGCTCGGTGGTTGCGCTCTTCCACTGGATCGAGCGGGTCTGCGTGAGCGGCGCCTGCGCGGTCGTCGCCATCTCGCCTGCGGTGGCCCAGGCAGCACGCAAGGCGTGCCCGGACGCTCGGTGCGTGGTGCTCACGAACTACTTCCCGCTCGGCCAGCACCCGACGGCCGCCGACATCGCCGCCGTTCGCGCCCGCCATGGCGTCAAGCCGGAGGAGAAGCTGATCGTCTATACGGGCTCCTTCGTCTCGCTGCAGGCGCTCGACCTGCTCCTGGAAGCCGCCGTGCAGGTCCTGCGCGCGGTGCCAAGCGCAAAGTTCCTGCTGGTCGGCGGGGAGCAGGCGGAAATCGACGAGTTACGCTCGATGGCGGCGCGGCTCGGCATCGCAGAGCACTTGATCCTCGAGCGTAGCCGCCCTCAGAGCGAGATCCCGGCCTACCTGGCCGCCGCCGACGCACTGGTGTCCCCGCGCGTGCAGGGCATCAACCCTCCGGGCAAGCTCCTGTCCTATCTGGCGGCCGGCCGTCCGCTGGTGGCGACTGACACGCTCGTCCACAATCAACTTCTGAGCGCAGACTGCGCGATCCTGACAGCGCCGGACGTCGCGGGCCTCGCGGGCGGCCTGATACTGGCGCTCACCGACGCGGCGCTGGCCGCCCGGCTCGTGGAGGAAACCGGCAAGGCGCTCGCGCGGCTCTGCGGCGAGAGCACCCGCCAGGCCGCCTACGATGAGATTCTTTCCGCGGCGCGTCTGGCCGGCTCTCGCAGAGCGAGGCGCCGTACGGGATTGGTCACGCCTTCTTCACGGCCGTGACCGAGAATTTGTAGGCCATGGCTCTCGCGAGGACTTCCGGAAGCAGGTTGTACGCCGGCCGAAACAGACCCCGGTAGAGGAGCGCCTTCATCCCGTATCGGGCGACCGGGAGCGCTCGATAATGTTCGCGCACCGCTTCGACTACGTCGAAGCCATCGAACATGTCGAGAATCTCCCGATCGGTGTACCACTCGTTGATCGGGGGGTCCTCCTCCTTGAACTCGACGTTCTCCCGGCCCAACTTCGAGAGGAAGTGCATCCAGGAGCGGCGGCGGTAGAAATGCGAGACGATCGCCCTGCCCCCGGGCCTCAGTACGCGGCGGATCTCCCTGATGGCGAGCGCGGTGTCCCCGGTTGTATGGACCACGCCGTTTGCCCATACCGCATCGAAACTGTCGTCGCGGAACGACAGGGAGAGAACGTTTTCCACCCGAACGTCCTCGGCTTGAACATTTTCCAGCGCGAAATGGCGACGAGTCAGATTGACCGCTTGCGGCGTGAGATCAGTGGCCGTCACGCGAGCCCTGCGGCGGATGAACTCGAGGCTGACATAGCCCAAGCCGCAACCGACCTCGAGCAGGCGCCGGCCCGAGAGCAACGCCGCTTCACGCTCGATCCGCTCCATTAGCCAGGGGAACTTGAAGGGACTCATCCACGGCCGGATATGATCGAAGAATGCCCGTGTGCCCGGCACGACGGACGGGTCGGTCACGTACTGAAAGCCGAGTGTATGGGCGTCCCAGTAGTCACGAACGGCCGACGTCTGTGTCGCTTGCCGGCTTTCTGCCAAATCGATCGGACACGTCTCTATGCCTTCTTGCATCGGGCGCCCCTTCAGCTCGGCTTCACTTGGAAGCGCCCACTCCGCAAGATTCGGTCCCGCAAAGCAAGAGCCTCCGGTTGGTGGTGGTCGCCATATCCCGACACCGGCCCTCGGCCGGCAGAGCCCGGAGCGATGTCGGTTTTGGGCCCCTGTGGTGATACGCTGAACGGCAAGAAAACAGCAAGTTCCCGCAATCGTCATGCTGGTGCCCTAGTGGCGTTTGTCGAACGTTTGCCGCTCGCGGCGCACAACCTGGCCCGCCGCCGCGGTGTTCGGGGGCGCACGGTCTGCGCCTGATGCTTCGGGCGCTCCGTGCGTCGGAATCCCTGCGCGCGGCGGCGGCCCTGGGAGTCGGCGGCATCGCCTTCGCCCTCGGCAGTCTCGTGCTCGCGAGAGTCCTGCCGCCGGACGAATACGGCCTGGTGTCGCTGTTCATCGGAATTGTTGCGGTCTGCGGCTTCACCGGCCCGCTGGGCCTCGACCTGGTGGTGGCTCGCAGAGGATTGCAGCTCAACTCCTCGTGGCGCCGGGCGGTGCTCGCCGCCTGCACAGCGGTCGGCGTGGTCACGGCCGCCGTCACGGCGATCGCGTACCATCTGGCTATTCCCCTGTTGATATGCGTGTTGCTCGCGACTGCCGCGAGAGGCGTGGTGCAGGCGTGCGGGGCGCATTTTCAGGGACAGCGGCAATTCCCGACCGCCCTCTGGATCCGGCAGCTGTCGAACTGGATGTTGGTGCCGGTCGCCCTGTGCAGCGCACTGCTCGAATTCCGCACGGCGATCGGCCCCTCCGGCCTCATCACCGTGGCCGCCCTCGCCAGCGCGGCGGCGGCGTGGCTCCAGGTCGCCCGCAGGGAACGCCCCGGCAGGCCTCAACCGCCCCCCCGCAGGTTGTTGGGCGAGGCGCTCTCGCTCGTGACGCTGGAATCATCGAGCGCGGTGTTTCTTCAGCTCGAGCGGCTGTTGCTCGTGCCCACGGTGGGCATCAGCGGTCTAGCGCTGTTCGGTGTGCTCGCGGCGCTCGTCGGCTCGCCCTTCCGGCTGCTGCAGCAGGCGGCGCAATTCACCCTCATCCCCTCGTTGCGCGCCGCCTCAGGGACTGGCGAGCGAGTGCAGCTTCTGCGCCGCGAGATGGTGCTCGTGAGCCTCGTGAGCGCTGTGGGCTCGGTCGCCATCTGGATTGCCGCTCCCCGGATCGCCAGTGGTTTCCTCCCAGGTCGTTACGATCTGCAGCCGGCCCTGGTGATGGCCGGCCTCGTGTCCGGCGTGCTCAAGGTATTCAGCGCATTCGCCTTTGCGACCGTGATTGCGCTGGCACGAGACCGGAGTCTGCGGGTCCTCGGGGTCCTCTCGTGGGCCTCTCTCGGTGTGAGCGTTGCGGGCGCGTTTGCGGCGATCCCGTGGGGGCTCGTTGGAGTGTTGTATGGAATCTCGCTCGGGTGGTTGATCCGCGCCGTATCGGCGACCTGGTTGGCGCTGCCTTACTTGCGACGAGCCGCTCCCGCCCAGGAGGGGGTGTAGCGGGCGTCGGCGCCCGATCAAGTGGCGATCCGGGTCACCGGCCCTAGGGAACGCGCTTGATCTGCGCGCCGAGCTGCGCCAGCTTCTCCTCGATCGCTTCATAGCCACGGTCGATGTGATAGATCCGCTCGACCTCCGTGCGCCCTTCGGCGACGAGCCCGGCGAGCACCAGGCTCGCTGATGCCCGCAGGTCGGTCGCCATCACCGGGGCGGCGGTGAGACGGTCGACGCCGCGGATGATCGCGGTGTTGCCCTCGAGACGGATCTCGGCGCCCAGGCGGCGCATCTCGAGCATGTGCATGAAGCGGTTTTCGAAGATGGTCTCGATGATGGTGCCGACACCTTCGGCGATCGTGTTGAGCGCCGCGAACTGCGCCTGCATGTCGGTGGGGAAGGCGGGATACGGCGCCGTTCGCACGTCGACGGCCCGCGGTCGGCGGCGCCGCATGTCGACTTCCACCCAGTTCTCTCCCACGCCAACCTTGGCGCCCGCCTCCTCCAGCTTCGCGAGCACCGCATCCAGGTGATCCGGGCGCGTGTTCTTGATCCGCACGTTGCCGCGGGTGATCGCGCCAGCGACGAGATAGGTGCCGCTCTCGATGCGATCCGGCAGTACCTCGTACGAAGTGCCCCGCAACCGCTCGACCCCCTCCACTACGATCTTGTCGGTGCCGGCACCTCTGATCCGGGCGCCCATGGAAGTCAGGAACTGTGCCAGGTCGACCACTTCCGGCTCGCGCGCGGCGTTCTCGATGACCGTCTCGCCCTCGGCGAGCGCGGCCGCCATCATCAGGTTCTCCGTGCCCGTGACCGTCACGGTGTCGAGCACGAGCCGCGTGCCCCGCAACCGCCCGGCGCGAGCCCGGATGTATCCGCCATCGATCGTGATGTCGGCACCCAAGGCCTGCAGACCGGCAACGTGGATGTTGACCGGCCGCGCTCCGATGGCGCAGCCCCCCGGCAGGGAGACGTCCGCCCGTCCATGACGCGCGACCAGGGGACCCAGCACCAGGATGGAGGCGCGCATGGTCTTGACGAGCTCATAGGGCGCGAAGCAATCGCGCACCGTCGTCGGGTCGACCTCGATGCGCATCCGCTCATCCACCGTGACCGTGGCGCCCATGCCGCCCAGCAGCTCGACGGTGGTGGTGACATCCTTCAGGTGCGGAACATTGCCGACCACCACCGGGCCATCCGCGAGCAGCGCGCCGGCCAGAATCGGCAGGGTCGCGTTCTTGGCGCCGGAGATGCGGACCTCGCCCTGGAGAGGCACGCCTCCCTGGATCTGCAGCTTGTCCATGTCAATCCCGCCCGGCTTCCGCCGGCGTCAGGGCCTCGATCGAGAGTGCGTGGATCTCACGGCCCATGCGCTCGCCGAGGGTCTGGTAAACGAGCTGGTGGCGCGCAACACCGCGTTTGCCGGCGAATTGCTCGGCCACGATCCGCGCCTGGAAGTGGGTGTCGTCGTCGGACTGCACCCGAACGTCGGCTCCGGGCAGGCCGGCGCGGATCAGCCGCGCAATCTCCTCTGGGCTCATGGCCGCGATATTATCATCCCCTGTCATGAGCTCTGCCGCCGCACCCCCCGATCACGGCCGCCTGCTGAGCGCGGCCCGTCGCGCCCTTGCGATCGAGGCGAGGGCCGTCGCCGGGCTCATCGAGCGGCTGGATGGCCGCTTTGCCGCCGCTTGCCAGGTGTGCCTCGAATGCCAGGGCCGGGTGGTGGTCACGGGCATGGGTAAGTCCGGCCACATCGCCCACAAGATCGCCGCGACCCTCGCCAGTACCGGAACTCCGGCGTTCTTTCTACATCCCGCGGAGGCCGGGCACGGCGATCTCGGCATGATCACCCGGTCGGACGCGGTCCTCGCGCTCTCGAACTCGGGCGAGACGCGTGAGCTGCTGCTGTTGCTGCCGCATCTGAAGCGCCTCGCCGTGCCGCTCATGGTGATGACCGGCAAGCCGGACTCGACTCTCGGCCGTGCCGCCACCGTGGCGGTCGATATCAGTGTTCCGGAGGAGGCCTGCCCGCTCAACCTCGCGCCCACGGCAAGCACGACGGCAACTCTGGCCATGGGTGATGCGCTGGCGATCGCCGTGCTCGAGGCGCGCGGTTTCACCCGACAGGATTTTGCGCGCTCACACCCCGGCGGGTTCTTGGGCCGGCAGCTGCTGCTGCACGTCGATGAGCTCATGCGCACCGGCGAGGCGCTGCCGCGCGTCGGTCCGACGACGCCCCTCGGCGAGGGGCTGCTCGAGATGTCCCGCAAGGGACTCGGAATGACCGTGATCGTCGACGAGGGGAACCGAATCCTCGGCGTCTTCACCGACGGGGACCTGCGGCGCGCGCTCGACCGTCATGTCGATGTTCACGGTGCGGCGATGCGCGACGTGATGACATCGCCCTGCAAAACCATCTCGCCGCAGGAGCTCGCGGCCGAGGCGGTGCATCTGATGGAGGTCCATCGCATCACCGCGCTGCCGGTCGCCGATGAGCACGGCCGCCTCGTCGGCGCGCTCAATGTGCACGATCTTTTCCGCGCGGGCGTCGTTTGAGCGCCGCAACCGCGACGGCGCTCACCACTGCGCTGGCCGATGCCGCAGCTCGAGTGCGTCTCCTGGTGCTCGACGTCGATGGAGTTTTGACCGACGGGCGGCTCTACTACGGTGCGCGCGGGGAGGCGCTGAAGGTCTTCCACGTGCATGACGGCCTGGGATTGAAGCTCCTGGGGAAGGCCGGTATCACGGTCGCCGTCATTTCGGGCCGGCGCTCCGCCATGACGGGCAGACGCTGCCGCGAGCTCGGGGTGAAGCACCTCGTCCAGGGCGCGCAGAACAAGCTCGCCGCCTTTCAGCGGCTGCGCGCGCGACTCGGAATGGCCTCGAGCGCCTGCGCCTGTGTGGGTGATGACCTGCCCGACGTGCCGCTCATGCGCGAGGTGGGTCTATCGTTTGCGGTTGCCGATGCGCATCCGCAGGCACGCCGCGCCGCCCAAGTCGTGACCGAGCTGTCAGGCGGAAACGGAGCGGTCCGCGAGATCTGCGATTTCCTCCTCGAGGCGCACCGGCGCGCTGGTGCGGCACCGTGATCTTCCGAATCCTCGCCGTTCTGACCATCGTCGCGGTGATCGTAGCGTCGCTGCTGCTCGCCGGACAGCAAAATGGCGCTCCGGTCTCGACGACCGTCGAGCGGACGTCCTGGGATGAGGGTTACTCGGCGCGCGACGCGCGCCTCATTCAGACCGGGACCGACGGGCTGCCGATCTACACCCTGAACGCCGCCACCATCCGGCAGCTGCCGAACGAGGACCAGGTGCAGCTCACGCAGGTGCAGATGACCTTCCGCGACCCCAACGGCACCCCCTGGTCGGCAACCGCCGACCAGGGGACGCTCGAGCAGGGCGCCGGACAGGTCGCCCTCTCCGGGAACGTGCATGTCGTCGGCACCCCGCCCGACACGCAGGGGCCGGCGCAGATCACCACCGCTGCGCTCTCCGTGGACCTGCACAGCGACCTCGTGAGCACGCGCGATCCGGTCACGCTGCTCTGGGCGGGAGCGGTCCTGAGCGCCACCGGACTGATCGGGAATTTGAAGGACTACCACGTGGAATTAGAATCCCAGGTGCATGGCACTTTCTCGAAGTAGCCTTCTGGTGATCGGGTTCGCGCTGGCCGCGCGCGCTGTCGCCGCGCCCGACAGCGCCACTGCGGACAAGCCGCAGGTCCTCAGCAAGCCGCAAGCGCAGATCACGCTCGACGCCGCCTCCTCCGAGGTCAACGCCAAGACCGGCACGGTGAATTTCATCGGCTCGCCTTCGCGCCCCGTCGTGCTGTCGCAGGGCAACACCCGCGTGCGCGCAGACCGGGCGAACACCACCTGCCTGAGGCAGGGCACCGCCGCGGTCGCGCAGTGTGCGAACAGTCGCTGGACGTTCCAGGGCAACGTTCAGATCGATGCGCCACCGCGTGGGAGTTTGCACTCGGATGAGGCCATCGTGGAGGTTCGCGACAACCGCATCGCGCGCGCGACGGTCACCGGGAATCCGGCTGAATTCGAGCAGCAACGCGCCGACGCCATGGGCGTCACGCGCGGTCATGCCGACCAGATCGTCTATGACGTCAGCGAAGGAACCGTGCGCCTCACCAACGACGCCTGGGTGTCGCTCTCGGGCGGCAGCAACGACATCGCCAGCCAGCAGATCGTCTACAACATCCGCTCCGAGAAGGTGCAGGCGACCTCCCCCGGCACCCAGGGCGTGCACATCACACTTACGCCGCAGTCGCTCCCGAAGAAAGGCCAGCAGCAAAACAACGGCAGGCCCGCAAGCCCCACGCACGCCCCACGAGTCCCGCCCGGCCAGGAGCACCGCGACGCCGCGCAGCCGCCGCCCCCCGGCCCGCCGGGGCCGAGCCCCAGGGATGGCGGCGAGCCGTTGCTCCATTCATGACTGCCCTGCGCGCAAACGGGCTCGAGAAGAGCTACAAGTCCCGTAAGGTCGTCAGCAATCTCAGTGTCGAAGTCGCCAACGGTGAGGTGGTGGGGCTCCTGGGACCCAACGGGGCGGGCAAGACCACGGCCTTCTACATGATCGTCGGGCTCATACCCTGCGATGCCGGCCGCATTCACCTTGGCGAGACGGACCTGACGCTGCTGCCGATGCACCGACGAGCGCAGCTCGGGCTCGGATATCTGCCGCAAGAGGCCTCCGTCTTCCGCAAGCTCTCGGTGGAGGACAACGTGCTCGCCGTGCTCGAGACGCGGCGCGATCTCGAGCGCGCGGCACGCGAGCAGCGCCTGGAGGAGCTGCTCGAGGAACTGCGCATCGGACATGTGCGCCGGAGCCTCGGGCTGGCGCTCTCCGGCGGCGAGCGGCGCCGCGTCGAGATTGCCCGCGCGCTCGCCGCCGAGCCGCGCTTCATGCTGCTGGATGAGCCCTTCGCCGGGGTCGACCCGCTCTCGGTGCTGGACATCCAGCGCATCATCCGCGAGCTCACCGGCCGCGGCATCGGCGTGCTGATCACCGACCATAATGTGCGCGAAACACTCGGGGTCTGCGCGCGCGCCTATATCGTCAATCAGGGAACGGTAATCGCGCAAGGAACTGCGGAAGAAATCCTTGCCAACCCCCAAGTTCGTGAGGTGTACTTGGGTGAATCGTTCCGACTTTGAGAGCGTTTCCGGGCGCACCCGCCTTGCAAGATCAGAGACTTACCTTAGGAAGGCTTGAGGCCACCCCCGTGCCGGCATGCTGAAACCCTCCCTGCAGCTCAAGCTGGGTCAGCAGCTGACGATGACCCCGCAGCTGCAGCAGGCGATCCGGCTCCTGCAGCTGCCCGCCCTCGAGCTGCAAGCGCACATCCGCGAGCTGCTCGAGACCAACGTGATGCTCGAGCCGGTGGACGATGGTCACGACGAGGGTCTCGACGGAATCACGCCAGAGCACTCGCAAACCCCGGAGCCGACCGAGGCCCCCGAGCCCACCCGCGAGAGCGCCGTCGAGGTGCTGGACGAAAGTTGGGGCGATCACAACGTCGGGCCCGCCGAAACGCCCTGGAGCGGCGAAGATGACGACCGCCAGCAGGAGTTCGCGGACTCGGCAGGCCAGTCACTACAGGAATACCTGCTCTGGCAGCTCGAGCTCGCGAGACTCGAGCCGCGGGAGCTCGCGATCGCGCGCGCCATCGTCGATGCCATCAGCGACGACGGCTACCTGACCGAGCCGTTGGAGGAGATCGCCAGCACGTTGCGGCCGGAGATCCACTGCGAGCCCGCCGAGGTCGCGGCGGCTCTGCAGGACGTGCAGGCCCTCGATCCGCCGGGAGTGGGTGCGCGCTCGGTGGGCGAATGCATCGAGCTGCAGCTGCGACAGCTCGACCCGGCCATCCCGGGGTTCAACGCGGCGATCGAGATCGCCCGGCATCACCTCGAGCGCATCGCCGGGCGAGAGCTCGCGGTCGTCAAGCGTGAATTGCGGGCCAGCGACGAGGAGCTCGCCTGTGCGCTCGCGCTGGTACGCTCCTGCCATCCCCGTCCCGGCGCCACGGTGAGCGCGGGTGCAGCCGAGTATGTCGTCCCCGATGTCTTCGTGCGCCGCACGGAGCACGGCTGGGCGGTAGAGATCAACTCGGCCACCTTGCCGCGGGTGCGCCTCAATCAAAGCTACGCCAGCCTCATCGGCCGCAACGCCAGCCACGCCACCATGCGCGCGCAGCTGCAGGAAGCGCGCTGGTTGCTGAAGAGCCTGGAAATCCGCCACGAGACGCTGATCAAGGTCGCCCGCTCCATCGTCGAGCGCCAGACCGCCTTCCTCGAGCACGGCGAGGAGCACATGCGCCCGATGATCCTCAAGGACATCGCCGAGGCGATCGGCATGCACGAGTCGACCATCTCCCGCGTCACCTCCGGCAAGTACATGCACACCCCGCGCGGCGTGTTCGAGCTGCGCTATTTTTTCTCGAGCCACGTCGAGGGCGCCGATGGCTCGGGCACCTCCTCGACCGCGATCCGCGCCAAGATCAGGAAGCTCGTCAAGGACGAGAGTACGGATTCGCCGCTGAGCGACGGACGCATCGCGGAGCTCCTTTCGGCGGAAGGCATTCCGGTCGCACGCCGCACCGTCGCCAAGTACCGCGAAGCGATGGGCATTCCGCCCTCCAACGAGCGCCGGCGGGCGGGTCTGGGGCAGATGTGAACAAGTCAGTCATAACACGTGAGAAGGAGACGGCTATGCAGCTCAACGTCACCGGCCACCACGTCGAGGTCACCCCCTGCCTGCGAGGCTATGTGGAGAAGAAGCTCGAGCGCATCGGACGGCATTTCGAGCAGGTGATCGACGTGCACTGTGTGCTCACGGTGGAGAAGCTGCGACAGAAGGCGGAGGCGACCCTGCACGTGAGTGGCAACTTCATTCACGCGGATGCGACCGAGGAGGACATGTACGCGGCCATCGATCTGCTGGCCGACAAGCTCGACCGGTGCATCAAGAAGCACAAGGAAAAGCTGACGGATCATCACGCGGTGGAGGGGCGGGCGCTGCGCGCCTGATATCCCCTCCCCTCCGGAGGATCGCCAACCGGTGCCGCCGTGCGAATCGTCGTTCTAAGCGGACTTTCCGGCTCGGGCAAGAGCGTGGCCCTGCACATGCTCGAGGATCTGGGCTTTTACTGCATCGACAACATTCCGGCGGCGCTGCTCAAGCCCTTCGTCTCCCACGCCGTGCGCAGCCCCGAGAGCACCTACGAGCGCGCCGCGGTCGGACTCGATGCGCGCAACACCGCGGCGGAGATCGCCACTGTCCCGCAGCTCATCGATGAGCTGCGCCGCAGCGGCATCGGCTGCGAGATCATCTTTCTGACGGCGAGCGACGAGGAGCTGCTGCGGCGCTTCGCCGAGACACGGCGCAAGCATCCGATGAGCCGGCACAACGTCGACCTGCGCGCCGCCATGAGCCTCGAGCGACAGGTCCTCGAGCCCATCGTCTATGCGGCCGACCTCGTCATCGACACCTCGCGGCTGGGAGTGCACGCGCTGCGGGAGCTGATCAGGCTGCGCGTCGGCGAGCCGTACGCGGGCCGCCTCTCGCTCACCTTCGAATCGTTCGGCTTCAAGCATGGAATCCCGGGAGATGCCGACTTCGTGTTCGACGCCCGCTCCCTTCCCAATCCCTACTGGGAGCCCGCCCTGCGCGGGCTCACGGGCCGCGACGCCGAGGTGATCCGTTTCCTCGAAGAGCAGACCAACGTGGCGGCGTTGATAGCGGACATCGCGCAGTTCATCCGGGCCCGCATCCCGGAATACGCCGCGAGCAATCGCGGCTATCTCACCGTGGCGGTCGGCTGCACCGGTGGGCAGCATCGCTCGGTCTACATCGTCGACAAGCTGGTGGCGCAGTTCGCGGAGCAGAGCGCCAGCGTGACTGCCCGTCACACGGGGCTCAACCGTTAGGTTACGTCGCCTGCGCAACTCCGGCCGCGGTCATGAGCGGCGGCGGGCGCTCACCGCTCATGAACGCCGCCAGGACCGACCTCGCCTCCATCGCGTCGCGATAACCGAGCTCGATGAGAGCGCGGGTGTAGCCGGCCTCGAACATGAGATAGCTCGCGAGCTGATACCCGGACACGTCCCGCCCGCCGATGACGCGCAGCAGCACCCGCAGGCTGCGCGGTATGTCGCCGGTGTATCGCGCCGCGATGTCGCGCGGATCGACGCTTGGGGCCAACATCAGCGTATCCACGCGCCGCAGACCGCGGGCGGCGACGGGCGCCTCGTGCACGAGCTGATTGATGCGCTCGATCTGCTCGAGATCGCCATAGACCTGATCGGTAAACAGGGTGTCGATCATGTAGCCGAGCACCTCGCCCGGAGTGGGCATCATCGGACCGGTGCCGCTGGCGGCGACGCCCGCATCCTGCCGCGCGCGCACGCCGATGATGAGCAGGCGGTCCGCCCCGAGGTGGATGGCGGGACTCAGCGGATTCAGCTGGCGCATGGCGCCGTCCCCGTAGTACTCGCGGCCGATGCACATCGGCGGAAAGAGCAGCGGGATCGACGCGCTCGCCATCAGGTGATCGAGCGTCAGCTCGGTACGCCGGCCGATGCGCTGCACGCGGGTCCATTCGGGGATCGCCTCGCAGCCGTCGAAGAAGGCAACCGACTGGCCGGTCGCGTAGCTCGTCGCGCACAGCGCGAAGCCCCGTAGATGTCCCCGCACGATGCTGCGGTGAATGCTGGCGCAGTCGACGTTCGTCGCCAGGAGCTGGCGCAGCGGACTGTTGTCGAGGAGCGCCTTGGGGGGCGAGAGCACGAGCCCGCCGGAAAGCAGGGCGAGCATCCAGTGCGTGCCGGCACGCAGCATGTGCAGCGGATCCACATGGAAGACCTGGCCGGTGCGAAAGTTGGCCCAGACGCGCTCGAGGCCCGCCACGGCGCGGCGCCAGCGATGCGCCTCGGCCGCGAGCACACAGGCTGCCACCGCGCCGGCGGAGGTACCCACGATGACCGGGAAGGGGTTGCGGGCGCGCGGCAGAATCTCCGTCAGCGCGAGCAGCACTCCGACCTGGTAGGCCGAGCGCGCGCCGCCACCCGTCAGCACCAATCCGACGGTCGGCCGTGCCAACGGCTTTCTCGCGATTTCGACGGGCGCGTCCACCAATAAACGCCTCAGGGTCTGCGGCCTAGATTACAACGCCACGGCGCCGCCCCGCCCACGCCGGCGGCCGATTGTGACCGCGGTCCCAGGCCGGCAGGAGCCGCCTCTCTCCGGAGCCCGAAAGCAAGCAATGAAGCGGGCCCGGGCCGTTCCCGGGACCGCGGGATGAATCCCTGTCACTGGGCTGGCCGCGCGAAGCGGCAGGATGCCGACTTCGCGCCAATAAACTACGCCACCTGCAGGATCTGCATGGAGTTCGTTCCGCCCTGCACGCCCGACAACTCTCCCTTGGTGAGGATCACCAGGTCCTTGCGCTTGACCAGATCGAGCTCGAGCAGCCGCGAGAACAGCGCCCCGTAGAGCGCCTCCGTGGAGGTCGCGCGGGTCACATCGAAGACCACCGGATATACACCGCGATAGATCGTCACGCGGCGGCGTGTCGCTTCGTGCCGGGTGAAGGCGTAGATGGGAATGTCGGATCGGATACGCGACATCCACAGGGGTGTCGCGCCCGACTCCGTCAAGGCGACGATGGCGCGTACCTTCAGGTGGTTGGCCGTGTACATGACGGCCATGGCGATCGCCTCCTCGGATCCCTTGAACTGACCCTCCGTGCGGTGGCGGGTGCGGCTGTGAGTGAGCTGGTACTTCTCCGCACCTTGGATGACCTCTGCCATCGCCTCCACTGCCTTGACGGGGTAGCGGCCGGCGGCCGTCTCCGCCGACAGCATGACCGCGTCGGTGCCGTCCATGACCGCGTTGGCCACATCGCTGACCTCCGCGCGCGTCGGCACCGGGTTCTGGATCATCGACTCCATCATCTGGGTGGCGGTGATCACGACGCGATTCCTGCCGCGCGTCTGATGGATGATGGTCTTCTGCAATCCCGTCAGCTCGGCGTAGCCCATCTCGACGCCGAGGTCGCCGCGGGCCACCATGACCACATCCGCGGCATCGATGATGCCCGGCAGGTTGGCGACGGCCTCGTGCCGCTCGACCTTGGCGACGATGCGCGCCTGGCCGCCCGACTGGCGAACGAGCGCGCGCGCCTGCTCGATGTCGGCGGCATCGCGCGCGAAGGACACCGCGATGTAGTCGACCTTCTCCTCGGCACCGAAGCGAATGTCCTCGCGGTCCCGATCCGAGAGGGCCGGGGCCGAGATGCCACCGCCCTGGCGGTTCAATCCCTTGCGATCCGACAGGTCGCCACCCACGCGCACACGCGTCTCGATCCTCGTGCCGGCCACCCGCTCGACACCGAGCACGATCTGGCCGTCGGCAAGCAGCAGGGTATCTCCGGCGCTGACATCCTTCGGCAGATCCTGGTAGGCGCAGCCCACCTCCTCGACCGTGCCGGCCTTCGGGTCGAGCGCCGTGTCGAGCGCGAATGCGCACCCTTCCTCGAGCATCACCTTGCGCTCACGAAAGCTCTCGATGCGGATCTTGGGTCCGCCGAGATCGAGCAGCACACCGACGCATCTGTCGGCCCGGTCGGCCGCCTCACGCAGCATCACCAGACGGCGCCGGCGGTCATCGACCGTGCCGTGCGAGGCGTTGAGCCGTGCCACATCCAGTCCGGCGCGCATCATGTCGGTCAACACGGCCACATCGTCGGTCGCCGGCCCGAGAGTCGCAACGATTTTGGTTCGTCTTAGCATGGATCAGCCGCTTGCGCGCTCCTCGAGGGCGGCGACGGCCGGCAATTTCTTGCCCTCCACGAACTCGAGGAAGGCGCCGCCGCCCGTGGAAATGTAGGAAATCCCATCCTCGACCCCGTACTTCTCGATCGCCGCCAGCGTGTCGCCGCCGCCCGCCAGCGAGAAAGCCTTGCTACGCGCGATCGCCTGGGCGATGGCGCGCGTGCCCTCGCCGAACTGCTCGAACTCGAACACCCCGACCGGCCCGTTCCAGATGATGGTGCCGGCCGACTGCAGCATGCCGCTCAGCCGCTCGGCGGTGTCCGGACCGATATCGAGAATCCGCTCGTCCGCCCGAACCTCGTGAATCGAACGCACGTCGGCGTGCGCGGTCGCCGCCAGCTCCTTCGCAACCACGACATCGGTCGGCAGCGGTATTTCCGCGCCGCGCGCGCGCGCCTGCTCCATGAGCCGACGCGCCACATCGAGCAGCTCCGCCTCATAGAGCGATTTGCCCACCGCCACCCCGGTGGCGGCCAGGAAGGTATTGGCGATACCCCCGCCGACGATCAGCTTGTCGACTCTGGCAAGGAGCGATTCCAACACGGTGAGCTTGGTCGAGACCTTCGAGCCCGCGACGATGGCGACCAAGGGGCGCGCCGGCTTCTCGAGCGCCCGCTCGAGCGCCTCGAGCTCACCGACGAGCAGCGGTCCTGCGCAAGCGGTCTTCGCGAAGTGCACGACCCCGTGGGTGCTCGCCTCCGCCCGGTGGGCGGTGCCGAATGCATCCATCACGAACACCTCGCAGAGCTCGGCCATCCGGCGCGCGAGCGTCGCGTCGTCCTTCTTCTCGCCCTTGTTGAAGCGCACGTTCTCGCACAGCACCGCTGTCCCGGGCTCGCAATCGATCCCGTCGAGCCAGTCGCGCCGCAACGGCACCGCCTTGCCGAGCAGCTCGGAGAGGCGCGCCGCCACGGGCTTCAGCGACAGCGCCTCATCGAACTCACCTTCCTGCGGCCGGCCGAGATGCGAGAGGATGAAGACCCGCGCGCGCTGATCGAGCGCGTGGCGAATGGTCGGCAGCGCCGCGCGAATGCGCGCATCGCTGGTGATGACACCATCCTGCACCGGGACGTTGAGATCCTCGCGAATCAGGACGCGCTTGCCGCGCAGGTCGATGTCCGTCATGCGCAGGACTTTCATGACGCTCTGGCCCAGGCGAGCGTCGTGTCGATCATCCGGTTGGAGAAACCCCACTCGTTGTCGTACCAGGCGCAGGCCTTGACCAGGTTGCCGCCGATCACCTTGGTGAGCGTGGCGTCGAACACCGACGAGTGCGCGTCATGATTGAAGTCGATCGAGACCAGCGGCGCCTCGTTGTAGGCGAGGATGCCGCGCAGCGCGCCGCCCGCGGCCGCGCGCAGCACCTGGTTTACTTCCTCCACCGTGGTCGCTCGCTTGGCGGTGAAGGTGAGATCGACGAGCGAGACGTTGATGGTCGGCACGCGCACGGCGAAGCCGTCGAGGCGGCCCTTGAGCTCGGGGAGCACCAGGCCCACGGCGGCCGCGGCGCCCGTCTTGGTCGGGATCTGCGACATGGTCGCCGAGCGGGCGCGCCGCAGGTCCTTGTGATAGACGTCGGTCAGCACCTGGTCGTTCGTATAGGAATGAATCGTCGTCATGATGCCCGCCGAGATGCCGATGGCATCGTGCAGGACCTTGGCGACGGGCGCGAGGCAGTTGGTGGTGCACGACGCGTTGGAAATCACCGTGTGCCTGCTCGAGAGCACTTCGGTGTTGACTCCGTAGACGATGGTGGCGTCGACGTCCTCGCCGCCCGGCGCGGAGATGATGACGCGCTTCGCGCCGCCGGTCAGGTGCGCTCCGGCCTTGGCCTTGCTGGTGAAGAGCCCGGTGCACTCGAGCACATACTCGACCCCGAGCGCTCCCCACGGCAGCTTCGCCGGATCGCGCTCCGCGAGCACGCGGATGCGGTCGCCGTTGACCACCATCGAATCGCCGTCGACCTTGACCTCGCCGGGGAACCGGCCATGCACGGTGTCGTACTGCGTCAGGTGCGCATTGGTTTTGGCATCGCCGAGGTCGTTGAGGGCGACGATCTGCACTTCCCCGGTGCGCCGGCCCTCGTAGAGCGCGCGCAGCACGTTGCGACCGATGCGGCCGTAGCCGTTGATTCCCACCTTGATTGCCATGACCCGTTTACCTTCTTTAGCTGAATATGTTCACGTTGCGAGCCGCTCGCTCACCTCTCGCCTCACCTGCCGGTGCCAAATCGATCGATGCCCATCACGCGGCCCTCGCCGCCGAGGTAGCCCCACCAGGATAGCGTGGCGCCCGCCTCCACCGCGAGGCGAGGGCGAACCGAGCGGGCCGGTACGCTCTTCCCGGTAGGCCGCCTGCTGCGCCTCGAACACCTCCGCCGAGGACAGGGAGACCGCCGGCCACGCGCCGGAAACGGGCGCGCATTGTCCATCAGACGCTGCCGTTGCTCAATCGTGTTCTGAGTTCCGCCCGCGTGTACCGAAATGCCTCGGGAAACGGTGTGACACGGCGGCCGCGCCCGCGCGCCGGCGCCGAGGCCTCGCTGCGAGGCATTCCTGCCGTGCCGGACAATCCCCTGCGCCGGTGCGGTCCCGGCAGCCATCAGCCGTCTCGGTCGAGCACGAGCTACGCGTCGCAAGCGCCCGACAGGCGACTTATGTTCGATAGCGGGAGGTCACAAAATTGCAGTGACAATCAGCGCACTGGCGCAGATTTCAGGCACATCCCGGCACCCGCGCGACCCAGTTCACTGCAGACTTGCATGGGCTCTCTGCTACCCTTCGTTCATGAGTGGCATGATGAGCGTAGTGCGGCTGACTCATCTGACGGACCCGCATCTTTACGGCGGCGAGGGCGAGCTGCTGCGCGGCATTCAGACACTGCCGTCGCTCGAGGCAACGCTCGCGCACGCGCAGCTGCGCGACTGGCCGCCCGATGCGGTGCTGGTCACGGGTGATCTCGTGCAGGACGATCCGGCGGGCTACGCCCATTTCCGACGGGTGTTCGCCGCCTTGGGGCCGCCGGTGCTCTGTCTGCCAGGCAACCACGATGAGCCCGAGGCGATGCGTCGTGAGCTCGATTGCGCGCCGTTCACCGTCGGTGGAGCCGTTGATTTCGGGCTCTGGCGCATCGTGCTGCTCGACAGCACGATTCCAGGATCGGCGGCCGGGCGCCTGAGTGCCGAGAGTCTGGCGACACTGCAGTCGGCGCTCGCCGGCGCGCCGCAGCGGCATGCGCTCGTGTGTCTGCATCACCATCCGGTACCGATGGCCAGCCGTTGGCTCGACCGTGTGGGACTGCAGAATGCCGACGAGTTCTTCAATGTCATCGATCGGCATCGCAATGTCCGCGGCATCGTCTGGGGCCATGTGCACCAGAGCTACGACGCCCTGCGCAACGGAGTGCGACTGCTCGCGACACCCTCCACCTGCGCTCAGTTCCTGCCCCGCTCCGAGCAGTTCGCCATCGACCGCCGCCCGCCGGGCTATCGGACGCTCGAGCTGAAGGCCGACGGCTCCATCGTCACCGACCTCATCTGGATCGAAAGCGGCGCGGCGGGCGCTTCGAAGTCGACATGGGCCGCCGCCTGAGCGGCGCTGTCATCCAAGCTGCGCCACGCTTCATTCCGCCAGCACCCTGCGCCAACATTGTGTTACAACCGAGAGACGAAAGCGCGGATCGGGCCCGGTGACCGGCCGCGCGCCGGCGCGCCAGGCCCGCAGCCGCTCGACATAGATGTCGAAGAGGCCGAAACCGGCCGCCATGCGCGCCGGCAAGCCCCGCCAGGCCGTGGGGCAGCCGCCCAGCAGCCCTTCGTACAGGCGCTTGGCGATCGTTACCGGCAGCACCTGGGCGGGATCCGCCAGGACCTCCAGCGCCGCGCCGCAATCGTGCGCCAGAACCGGGGTGCCGAGCGCCCGCGACTCGGCAAAGACGAGGCCGAAGGTCTCCGGGATGACGAAGTTGGGAAAGAAGGTGCAAAGCGCCGTGCGCACCTGCGCGTGAATGCGATGCTGCGGCTGTGGCCCGAGGTACTCGACGCCCTCGATCCGCGCGCTCTCGTCAGCCTTGTAGCCGGGATTGCCGATGATGAGGCGCGCATCGGGCATCGCTCTTCTCACGGCGCGGAACGCATCGAGCGCGAACTTCAGCCCCTTGTTGGGAGAGGAGAGGAAGACGAGCTTGCGCTCATCGATCGGCGAGCCGTCCGGTTGCAACGCATCATCCACGGGGTTGTATATGGTGCGGGCCGAGACACGGTCGTCCACTCCCATCCAACGCAGCGCCGCCTCGACCGCATGACGCTGCGTGTCTGAAACACAGATCACCTTCACGGCAAGCTCGCGCAGGATGCCGGCATCCGCGGCGATCCTCCGGGCGCGCTTCGAGCGCGGCCTCACCCGATCGTGCAGCCAGAGGTGAATGCGCGCGTTGGGATAGAGGTCCCGCACCGTCGCCAGCGCGCGCGAGTCGCGGTTGACGATCACGCGGGTGACGGCGGGATCGCGCCTCGGCGGCAGGTACCGGCCGCTCGCGCTCGTGCGGTTGTGCTGAACGACGAGCGCCTCCAGGGCATCGGCGATGCGCACCACGGTCGCTTCGGTGCCGCCCATCGCCTCGCGCTGCAGCGTCTCGCTGTCGTACGGTCGCTCGCAGGTGGGATCGAAGAAGACTGTGTCACTCATGGCGTGAATGATTGCGCATCGAGTATAACGGCCGCAATGAGACTGCTGTTCGCCGAATCGAGCATCCGCGGTTATGGAACCGAGCAGCACATCGCCGCCCTGGCGACCGCGATGGCCCGGCGCGGACATGACGTGCGTTGTCTGGTGATCGCCGGCAGTCCGGTGCAGATCCTGCTGCGCGCGGCACGCGTACCCACGGTGTCGGTGCGCCCCGGCAGGACCCGCGGCATGCGCATTGCCTTCGCACTGCTGCGGCTCGCGGCGCGGCAGCGCCCCGACTGGATGATCTCGAATGATCCGCGGTTCTACCGGATGCTGCTCGCTGTTCGGCGCATCACCGGCGCGCGTGTCGCGCTTTTCCGGCATTGGCACGATGCGCCCTCGAGGCCACGCACGCGCGAACTGCTCGCCCGGCGCGCCGACCGATTCATCCTGGTATCGCGCTTCCACCGCGAAGACTACCGGCGCCAGGGAATGTGGGTCGAGCGGACCTCGGTACTCTACAACCCGATCGATACCGAGCGCTTTCGACCGTCACCGGCGCTGCGGGCGAGCACCCGGGCGCGGCTCGGCTGCGCCGACTCCGAGGTGATCGTCGGTTATGTCGGCAGGATGATCGGGGCAAAGGGCATCTTTACGCTGCTCGAAGCCACCGAGCGGCTCTTCGGCCGGGAGACCTCGGCGAGCATGTTGTGGGTAGGCGACGGCGAGGATTCGGCGACGCTGCGGGCGCGGGTCGCGCGCTCGATGCACGCGAACCGCCATCGATTCCTCGGTTGGGAGGCCGACATGGCCGCGCTTTATCCGGCGCTCGACATCCTCGCCGTGCCGTCGTTGTATCCGGAGCCCTTCGGACGCGTCTGTGTCGAGGCGCAGGCGGCCGCTGTGCCGGTGGTGTCGAGCCGCGCGGGCGGGCTGCCCGAGACCTTCGTGCCCGAGAGCACCGGCTTCGGGGTCGAGCCCGGCGACGCTGACGGACTCGCGGCCGCGATACTCGACCTCATCGGCGATCCCGAGCGGCGGCGGCGGATGGGAGCGGCCGGACGCGAATGGGCGTGCGCGCGGTTCTCGCTCGAGCGAATCGGCGGCGACTTCGAGCGGCTGCTCGGCGGCGATCAATCACGCTAGATCAAGGCCCGCTCGCGCAGATCGCTCGCCGGCCGATCAGATAGAAGTTACCCCGGAATATGGGGCACTCGGCGTGTTGCCAGTCAAAGCCCGTCAGGGATCTCTCCAGCGACTGGAAGTACCGCACGTTGTCGTGCTCGCCGAAGCGGCGCTGGTAGGCGCACAGGATGTGCGTGAACCCGGCAAGCGTCGGTGCGATCCGCTCCCGCACGGCGAGTGGCGTCTCACTCAGCGACCATGTGGCGACGAAGAGCGAAGGCTGATGCTCCGCGCAATGCCGGCCGAGCGCGGCGGGCACGGCGGCATCGCCGGAGGTCAGCCACTCCAGGTTGCCCGGGGGCTGTGCTCCCGGACCGGTCGGGAACAGGTTGCGCAGATAGAAGCGCTGCAGGGCGCACATGACCGGCAGGTCCCATATGAAATAGCGCTCCCGATAGCCGAGATTACGCAGCAGCCGGAAGAAACTGCCGTAGCCGGCGCCGAAATCGACCACCAGTTGCAGCGCGGACAGATCGAGATCGGTCGCTTCCAACAGCCGCACCAGGTGGTAGCCGTGCTGCACGAGCAGCGGACTGCTCAAGGGATAGTGCGGGTTGAGGAGCGGCGCCCCGACGGGAGACTCGGTCAACGCCCGCTGCAGCTGCGCCGAGAACCGCCGGGACTCGAGCAGGTAGCGCAGATAATCGCGGGAGCGGGCGCGGATGCGCGGATGCACGGTCTTCATGATGGGTGGCAGGCGCAGGAACCCGTCCGCGCCGCCGGTCCTCAACGCGCGTGCGACATCGGCCGCAAGTCCCGCCCATTCGCCGGTTACCGACTGTCGCGCGAGCGCGTCCTCGAGCTCGCTCAGCAGCTCCCGGGTGTGCTGCAGTCGCGGCGGCGTGTAGTCTCCGAGCAGCTTCGCCGCCAGTCGCCGCAGAGCCGTCGAGGTCTCCACTCTCAATGAGGCCAACTTTCTCCTCCGGCCCGAGGCGCTTGCCGACCCGAGCGGGCCGAGTCGGCCTGCAGACGCTCGAGAAGTCCGCACCAGGCCTCGAACACCGTCTGCACCGCAATCGCCTCCAGGCGGCTCGACACCGGCGGCCCGCCGACGCCGACCACCGGTGAGCCCACGGCGCTGCGCGGCTGCCAGACCCGCGGCGGATAGGCGCCGAAGAGAACGACGAGCGGCAGTCCGAGGGCTGCCGCGGCATGCGCCGGACCGGTATCCACGGAGATCATGCTGTGGGATACGGTGCAAAGCGCAAAGAGCCGTGTCAGCGACAACACCGCGGTGTGGACCGCGGGCAGCTTCGTCGCGCTGCGAATCCACTCCAGGAAGCCCGCTTCCTGCGGCGCTCCCACGAGGATGATGATGGCCTGCGGCATCCTCTGGTGCACGTGTTGCAACAACGCGGCCCAGCGATCGACCGGCCAAGCCTTGTGATCATCGGCGGATACCCGCGGCCGGGCGCGGCTTTTCATCGTGCGCTGATTACCGGGTTGCACCAGCACGAGCGGCCGGCCGAGCCAACCACTCTCGCCGAGCCAGGCCTGGCACTGCGCGCGCGCCTCGGGAGCGGCGGTCAACCGCGGCGCGCAATGCGGCGCGGGCTGCGGCCATGGGAAATCCGCCTCCCGCAGCGCCGGCGGAGTGCGCCGCCCGAGCGCCACGAGGCGGTCCACCCAGTGCTCCGGCGCCGGGCCACCCGCCGTGAGCACATCCTCCATGAAGACGCAGTGACTGGCCGGCGTGCCGCTCCACCGCAACAGGCGGCCGATCCGTGGCAGCTTGCTCGGAAAGTCCTCGCAGACATACACCGGCGCGGCGCGGTCGGCGCGCAACACCCGCAGGGCGCGCCACCACTCGCGGTCGAGAAAGAATGCCCTATGCCGTCCGAGACAACGGACTTCGGCGACATCGCGGTGCGAGCCGTAGATCTCCGCGGTCCACGCGCCCGCGCCGATGATGCGGCACGGCTTACCGAAGCGCCGATGGAGGATCTCGAGCAGCGCGCTCAGCATGATCATGTCGCCGACTCTGCCGAACCAGATGACGACCGGGTGTGAAGGAGCTTGCGACACAGGATGGGGGGAAGCGGGGCGCCAGTATAACGCCCCGAGCGGCGCTCTCGCCGATTTGCGCATCCGCTGGCGTTGCCCGTACATTGCCGGCCCCATCCGATGATTCGTCTGCATGCGCGCGTTCGCCTGGTTTCTGCTCCTGATCGCGGTCAGCCTGGCGGCCATGGCGGCGCTTACCTATCCGGCGTGGCTGCTGCTGCATCCGCATTTCGACTTTCCGTTCAATCGCATCGGCGAGCGGATCGGGATGCTTGCATTTCTCGTGGGCTTCCTGCTGGTGGCCGGTCGGCTGCGGCTCGCGGACCGTGCCAGCCTCGGGTTTGCAGTGCCGCGCGGCATCTTTCTGCGTGAGCTTGGCGTCGGGCTCATGCTCGGCGTGATTACCATGGCGGCCGTGGCGGCGTGCATGGCGGCGCTGGGGTTGCTCGATTTCCGCCAAGCCGCGGGCTACGACGCCGCGGCGCTGGCCGCGCTGCTCGGCAAGCGGCTCGCGAGCGGTCTCGCCGTCGGCCTCATCGAGGAGACGGCGCTACGCGGCGCGATGTATGCCGGCATCCAGCGGGAGTCGGGCACCGCCCTCGCGATCGCGCTGACCTCCATCGTGTATGCCTGGACGCACTTTCTCGGTAGCTTCCACATCCCCGCCGCGCAGGTGTCCGCCTCGAGCGGCGTAGCGCTCCTTCACGGCACGCTGCGCTCTTTCGCCCACCCTCTCGGCATCGCGGACGCGTTCCTCTGCCTGACCGCGGTCGGCGTCGTGCTCGCGCTCGTGCGCTCGATCACCGGTAACATCGCGGCCGGAATGGGGCTGCACGCCGGCTGGGTCTGGGTGATGTTGGTCGCGCACGGGCTATCACAACCGAATCGCGCCTCGCCGCTCGGTTTTCTGCTCAGCCGCCACGACGGCTTCACCGGCTGGCTGGTGCTCGGCTGGACAATCGTGATGGGCGCCGGCCTATACCAGTTCTACACGCGAAGGCAGAGCAAGTTGCGCGGTTCCCGGCTCCTCGTGTAGGTGCTCGCCGGCGGGGCTCGACGCATGCGTCGAGCGGGTTTCGCCAGGATGGCGAAACCCCCTAGCGGGAGGTATTCACGGCGGCCTCGCCAAGAGGCATTCCGTGATGCGCTCGCAGCTCCGCCAGCAGCTTCTCGTGCAGGCCGCCAAAACCGCCATTGCTCATGATGAGCGCATGATCGCCCGGTCGCAGCGTCCGCGCGAGATCCCTCGCGAGGACCGTCACATCGCTTCGTCCGTGCGCGCGACCGCCGAGCGCGGCAAGCACCGCACCGGCGTCCCAGCCGAGATCGGCGGGCGTGTACAACCAGACTTCATCCGCCGCGGCGAGGGAACCGGCCAACGAGTCGCGATGCACGCCCATCCTCATGGTGTTGGAGCGCGGCTCCAACACGGCGATGATGCGCGCCGCTCCGACGCGCCGGCGCAACCCATCGACGGTGGTCGCGATGGCCGTCGGATGGTGAGCGAAGTCATCGTATACGCTCACCCCGTTCACCTCGCCCCACAGCTGCATGCGCCGGGCCACGCCCGCGAACGCATGCAGCGCCTCGATGGCGCGCTCGACAGTGACGCCGGCGTGCCGCGCCGCGGCGATCGCCGCGAGCGCGTTCTCCATGTTGTGCGCGCCGATGAGCCCCCAGCGCACCGTGCCGCGCGGCCGGCCCTGCTCGAGAACCTCGAAGCAGGAGAAATCCTCGACGCCGCCCGCGACGCGCGCGCTCCAGCGCGCCGCCGGCAGAGGATGGCCGGAGAAGCCCTCGCACGGCGTCCAGCATCCCATCGCGAGCGTCTCCTTCAGGCGCTCATCCGCGGCGTTCCATAGGATGCGCCCGCCGCCCGGCACGGTCCTCACCAGCTGATGGAACTGCCGCTCGATCGAGGCCAGATCCGGGTAGATGTCGGCGTGGTCGTACTCGAGATTGTTGAGGACCAGCGTGCGCGGGCGGTAATGAACGAACTTCGCACGCTTGTCGAAGAATGCGGTGTCGTACTCGTCCGCTTCGATCACGAAAAAGGGCTTCGCGCCGAGGCGCGCGCTGCTCTGGAAGTTGGCGGGCACGCCGCCGATGAGGAACCCGGGCTCGAGCCCCGCGTGCTCGAGGATCCACGCGAGGAGCGAGGCAGTGGTGGTCTTGCCATGCGTCCCCGCCACGGCCAGCACCCAACGACGCGCAAGCACCTCGCGCGCAAGCCACTCCGGGCCCGATGCATACGGAATGCCGCGCTCGAGCAGCGCTTCGATGACCGGCTGGCCGCGCGTCATGACATTGCCGACGACGACGACGTCGGGCGCGGGATCGAGCTGCGCGGCATCGTAGCCCTCGATGAGCTCGATTCCGAGCGCCTCGAGCTGCGTGCTCATGGGCGGATAGACGTTACGGTCGGATCCGGTGACGCGATGCCCGTCGGCGCGCGCGATCGCGGCGATACCGCCCATGAAGGTCCCGCAAACGCCGAGAATGTGTACGTGCATAATAGACGCGGATTCTACAGATCATCCTTCGCGCTGTTGCACCCCATCGCCGACACTGCCGACGCCGTCACCGATCTCGCAGCGCACCTCTGCACGCAGGCGACTATCGGGCTGGACACCGAATTTCTCCGGGAGCGCACCTATCGCGCGGAGCTCTGCCTGATACAGGTATCGACCGCTGACGAGGCGACGTGCGTCGACCCCATCGCGGTGACGAGCCTCGGTGCGCTCGCCGGCCCGCTCACCGCTGCCGGTGTGGTGAAGGTCATGCACGCGTCGCGGCAGGATCTCGAAGTACTCCTGCCGGCCGTCGGCCTGGTGCGACCGGTGTTTGATACACAGATCGCGGCGGCGCTCGCGGGATTCGCCGCGCAGGTCGGCTACGCCGAGCTCGTGCGCCGCCTGCTCGGGGTCGAGCTGGCGAAGGCGCACACCCGCACCGACTGGTCGCGGCGGCCGCTTTCGGCGGAGCAGATCGAGTATGCGTTGGATGATGTACGACACCTGATGCCGCTGAAAGCCGCTCTCGAGCGGCAGCTCGAGGGGCTCGGCAGATCGGCGTGGCTCGCCGAGGAGCTCGCCGGGCTCGGTGACGCGCGCAGTCTCGCGACGGACCCGGAGGAGGCGTGGCGGCGCATCAAGGGCCTGCGTGGCCTCGATCCCGGCAGAGAGCGTCTGGCGCGCGAGCTGGCGGCGTGGCGCGAGCGGCGCGCGATGGAGCGGAACCGGCCGCGAGGTTGGATCCTCGATGATGCGGCGCTGCGTGAGGTGATCGTGCGCGTGCCGCGGTCACCGGCGGCGCTCGAAGCCATCGCGGAAGTCCCGGCAGGCGTGGTGCGGCATTGCGGCCAGGAGCTGCTGGCGTGCGTTGCCGCGGCGAAGCTTCCGGACCCGCCGCCCCCGCTCGATGCGCGGCAGCGGCCCGATCCGGCGAAGAGCGCGCTGGCGAAGCAACTCGGCGCGGTCCATCAGGCGGTGGCGAAGGAGCTGGGCGTCAGCCCCGAGGTGCTCGCGACGCGGCGCGACCTCGAGCGGCTCGCCGAAGGGGGCGATGACATCGCGGCGCTCAGGGGCTGGCGGCGCGGGGTCATCGGCGAGAGGCTGCTAGCCGCGATGTGAAGCGCCGCTTGCGGCTCGGACCCAGAGCGCGGTGCAAAATGGCGCTTGGCCAGACGCCCGCCGGCAGGAGCCGGCGCGCGAGCTTACAGGGACGCACTTGCAGCGTTCTGGCCAAGGGCCCTTTTGTGATGCGCTCTCACTTGGCCAAAGCGCTGGCCAACCGCTGCTCGACCTCGGCGACGGGGCCTTCGGCGTTGATCGTACGCAGCAGCCCCTGCTCGCGGTAGTACTCGACGAGCGGACGGGTTTGCTGCTCGTACACCTTCAGCCGCTCGGCGACCGTGGCCTCGTTGTCGTCCGGACGCTGGAAGAGGCGATGGGGCTTGCCGGTCTTGGGGCAGAGCTCGCGCTCAGCCTCACCCGCAGGCGAGGTCAGGAGATTCACGACCCGGCCGCAGTCGGCGCAGGTGCGCCGGCCGGAGATGCGCCGGGAGAGCTCGCCGTAATCGACCTCCATCTGTACTACGGCATCGAGCGGCTGCCCCACTTCCTGCAGCAGCGCATCGAGCGCGCGGGCTTGTGCGAGATTTCGCGGGAAACCATCGAGGATGAAGCCCCGCTGCGCATCGGGCTCGGCGAGCCGCTCGCGGATCATTCCCAGAACGATCTCGTCCGCGACCAGGCGGCCGGCGGCCATAGCCTCCTTCGCCTTCAGGCCGAGCGGCGTGCTCTTGGCCACGGCGGCGCGCAGCAGGTCACCCGTGGAGACCTGCGGTATGCGTTGCCGCTCGATCAGACGCTGAGATTGCGTGCCCTTCCCCGACCCTGGGGCCCCCAACAGGACGATGCGCATGAGTTTGACTAATCGAGACCTTAAGACCAGCACAAAGGCTCGTCACGTTACCGGCGCGCGGGAGCGGGGTCAACGCGCCCCGCGGGCATGGCCACGCGCCCTCGCTGGCTCCGGTACGCCAGCCCGCGTATTCTTCGCCACCCCCCTCTCCTGCCAACCACCCGAGCCATGAAAAAGGCGACGTCCAAGAAGAACGCGTTCTATGCCCAGTCCGGCGGTGTCTCGGCGGTCATCAATGCCTCGGCCTGCGGCGTCATCGAGACTGCGATGCGCCACTCCCGACACATCGGCAAGGTGTACGCGGGGCGCGACGGCATCGTCGGGGCGCTCACCGAGGATTTGATCGACCTCAGCCGCGAAAGTCCCGCGGTCATCCGCGGACTCAGGCACACACCGGCGGGCGCGTTCGGATCGGCACGATTCAAGCTGAAGGGGCTCGAGCAGAACCGCGCCGAGTATGAGCGGCTGATCGAGGTCTTCCGCGCCCACGACATCGGCTACTTCTTCTACAACGGCGGCAACGACTCGATGGACACCGCGCTCAAGGTCGCGCAGATCGGCGAGTCGCTGGGCTACCCCATCACCTGTGTCGGAGTGCCGAAGACGGTCGACAACGATCTGCCGCACACCGACTGTTGCCCTGGATTTGGCTCGGTCGCCAAGTACGTCGCGGTGTCCACCCGCGAGGCGGCGCTCGACGTCGCTTCGATGGCGCGGACCTCGACCAAGGTGTTCGTATTCGAGGTGATGGGACGGCATGCCGGTTGGATCGCCGCGTCCGCGGGACTCGCCGGGAAGAAGGCGGGCGAGCCGCCGCACATCATCCTCTTTCCGGAGATCCCGTTCGACAAGGACCGGTTCCTCGAGCGGGTGAAGCAGTGCGTCACCGCATACGGCTACTGTGTGGTGGTGGTCTCGGAGGGCACGGCGTACCCGGACGGCAAGTTCCTCGCCGAGGCCGGCACTCGCGATGCCTTCGGCCATACCCAGCTCGGCGGCGTCGGACCGGTGGTGGCGGATATGATCCGCCAGGCTCACGGCTACAAGTACCATTGGGCCGTGGCGGATTATCTGCAGCGCTCGGCGCGCCACATCGCCTCCAAGGTGGACGTCGAGCAGGCTTACGCCGTGGGCAAGGCGGCGGTCGAGCTGGCCATCAAAGGGGTGAATGCGGTGATGCCGGTCATCGTCCGCAAGTCCTCGAGACCGTACCAATGGACGGTCGGCCATGTCCCCCTGTCCGAGGTGGCGAATCGTGAGAAGAAGCTGCCGCGCGACTACATCACCGAGGACGGCTTTGGTATCACCGAAGCCTGCCGCCGCTACCTCGAGCCGCTCGTCGCCGGCGAAGCCTACCCACCCTATCGCAACGGCCTGCCCGACTATGTCCATATCAAGGGCACCCGCGTGCGCAAGCGCCTGCGCACCGAATTCAAGCTCTAAGGCCCGTGGTATAGTTCGCGGCCTTTTTTGAGCCTCTTCCGGGGAGAGTCTGATGGATGCCACCACGTGGCTGTGGGCCGCGATTGCGGCCGGCGTGCTCGCCGTGCTCTACGGCGTCGTATCGATGACCGCGATCCTGCGCCTGCCCGCGGGCAACGCTCGCATGCAGGAGATCGCCGCCGCCGTGCAGGCCGGGGCGAAGGCGTATCTCAATCGCCAGTACACGACGATTCTCATCGTCGGCATCGTGCTGCTTCTGATCCTCGGGTTCTTCCTGGGCTGGCCGACCGCCGGCGGCTTCGCCATCGGCGCGCTCCTCTCCGGGGCAACCGGCTATATCGGCATGAACATCTCCGTGCGTGCCAACGTGCGCACGGCCGAGGCCGCTACGCGCGGCCTCAACGCCGCCCTCTCGGTGGCGTTCCGCGGCGGGGCGATCACGGGCATGCTGGTCGTGGGGCTGGCTCTGCTCGGGGTCTCCGGCTACTTCGCCTTCCTGCGTCATCTCATCGGTACCGAGCCGGCACTGCACGCGCTGGTGGGCCTCGCCTTCGGCGGCTCCCTCATCTCGATCTTCGCGCGTCTCGGCGGCGGCATCTTCACCAAGGGCGCGGACGTGGGTGCCGACCTCGTCGGCAAGGTGGAAGCCGGCATTCCCGAGGACGATCCGCGCAATCCCGCGGTGATTGCCGATAACGTCGGCGACAACGTGGGCGACTGCGCCGGGATGGCGGCGGATCTTTTCGAGACTTACGCCGTCACCGTGGTAGCCACCATGCTGCTCGGCGGGCTCCTTTTCGGCAAGCAGAGTGATGCCGCCGGCTTCAGCGCGGCGATCTATCCGCTCGCCCTCGGCGCAGTCTCGATCGTCTCCTCCATCATCGGCACCTTCTTCGTATCCACGCGCGAGGGCGGCAAGATCATGAACGCCCTCTACAAGGGCGTGATCGTCTCGGGCATCGTCTCGGCGATCGGCTTTTACTTCATCACGCACGAGCTCATGCCGGCCGAGGGCAACTCGCTCTTCGGCTGCTCGCTGATCGGGCTCGGTCTCACCGCCGCGCTCATCGTCATCACCGAGTACTACACCGCGACCGAGTACAGTCCGGTTCGCAAGATCGCCGCCGCTTCGCAGACCGGCCATGCAACCAACATCATCGCGGGCCTCGGCGTCTCGATGAAGGCGACGGCGTTGCCGGTCATCGCGGTGTGCCTCGCGATCTGGGGCTCGTTCAAGCTGGGCGAGGCGAGCGGCGTGGGCCTCTACGGCATTGCGATCGCCGCCACCGCCATGCTGTCGATGACCGGCATGATCGTGGCGCTCGATGCGTATGGTCCGATCACCGACAATGCCGGCGGTATCGCCGAGATGGCGGGCTTGCCGAAACAGGTGCGCGACATCACCGACCCGCTCGATGCGGTCGGCAACACGACCAAGGCGGTCACCAAGGGCTACGCCATAGGCTCGGCGGCGCTCGCGGCATTGGTGCTCTTCGCCGACTACACCCACAATCTCGAGGCGGCCAAGAAGCTCGTCGCTTTCTCTCTCGCCGACCCGGCGGTCATCATCGGCCTGTTCATCGGCGGCCTGGTGCCCTATCTCTTCGGCGCGCTCGCCATGGAGGCCGTCGGACGGGCGGCCGGCTCCGTGGTGACCGAGGTCCGCCGCCAGTTCCGCGAGATCAAGGGCATCATGGAAGGCACCGCCAAGCCCGACTACTCGCGCGCCGTCGATTTGCTCACCCGGGCCGCCATCGGCGAGATGATCATCCCCTCGCTCCTGCCCATCGTGGTGCCCATCGTGCTGGTGGTGGTGATGAACTATCTGCTCGGGCCCGGCGCCGGTATCAAGGCCCTGGGCGGATTGCTCATCGGCACCATCGTCACCGGCTTCTTCGTCGCGGTTTCCATGACCACCGGCGGCGGCGCCTGGGACAACGCCAAGAAGTACATCGAGGAAGGCAACTACGGCGGCAAGGGCTCCGATGCGCACAAAGCCGCGGTGACCGGCGACACGGT
Source organism: Steroidobacteraceae bacterium (assembly GCA_049579785.1). Taxonomy (GTDB): domain Bacteria; phylum Pseudomonadota; class Gammaproteobacteria; order Steroidobacterales; family Steroidobacteraceae; genus 13-2-20CM-66-19. The sequence goes on along the minus strand of JBAUOO010000253.1, from coordinate 23,049 downwards.
CGGTGATCCGTACAAGGACGCGGCCGGTCCCGCCATCAACCCGCTGATCAAGATCATCAACATCGTCGCGCTCTTAATGATCCCGCTGCTCTGATTAGACTCGCCCGAAGTCGCCTGCGGCGCTTCGGGCGGCCAGCCGACGTACGGGGATCAACTCCGCGGCTCAGGGAGCGGCCCCTCTTGAGACCCGCCCATGCGAGAGGAGGCGCCCCGGGAAACGGCCGCTCACTCACTTGCTTTCGGACGGCGTACGGATTGAGCGCCCGGCGCAGCCCTCAGGCGGGGTGAATCGCGCTCAGTAATCTGTGAAGGATGGTGGGCGAGGCGGGCTTCACCACGTGATGATCGATGCTCGCTTCGCGCGAGCGGCGGCGATCGGCCTCGTGGCCGAGGCCGGTGAGAGCGATGATGGTGGTGGAAGTGCCCTCGGGCATGGAGCGGATGCGGGCGGCAGTTTCGAGGCCACTCAGGTCCGGCATGCTGATATCCATGAAGACGACTTCAGGGTGCACCTGCCGGTACTTCTCGAGCGCCTCGTGGGGCCCGTAGGCCGTATGCACTTCGTGTCCCATCATCGACAGGAGGCAAGCGACGGCGTCGGCCGAATCCGCCTGGTCGTCGACCACGAGCACCTTGAGCGGCACCTCCGCGTGCGGCAAGTCTTCCACGACAGTCTCTCCCGCAAGACCCGAGCATCCCACAGCAGTGTGCTCCTCGACACTCACGCAGCCCAGGCTGAGCAAGAATCGTGCGAGCTAGACTGTGGAGCTTCGGCTTGCGTTGCCGGATCTATGTCCGGCTCTCAGGAGCTTCAGAACTCACGCCCTGCCTGAACGGGATTCGGTCAGCACCGCACCGACCAGACGGTTGAGCCGTGCGTAGTACGCGGCCACCGGGGCCTCGGCGGCCGCCTGCTTGCTCGCCAGCGCATCGCTGATGTCGGCGAGCCGGCGCTGGATGCGCTCGTCCACCGTCATCGACCTGCAGATGAGCGCGCTCACACAGGCCGTGATCTCGGCATCGAGGGTACGCGCATCGCTGCCGGCGATCTCCACGCCGGCGAGCTCGCGGGGACAACCTGCGGCGAGATGCTCACGCCATAAACGGGCAAGCTGCATAAGATGGGCGCCTCCGTGCTGCTCACTCTCGTGCGGGGATCGGGCGCCCTTCTTACCACGCTTACGGGCAACTTGCACCGTTGGTTTTCCGGCTCGACCGGCTGTTGGTTGTTGGCGAGAGCCAACAGCGGGCGCCGGCGGGTCCGCCGGAATGCGTGCAACTGCTTGATTCCCCAGGTACTTGCCCCGCGCTCCCAGCCTGTTGCTTTCCTGTCGGGAGGTGCCATGACGCACCTGGCCCGGATCCGCCAGGACAGGCGCTTGACGAGCCTGCGGCCGACCTGTTGGACTCGCACGCTGTGAACGCAGCGCGGCGGAGGTGGCGGGAGTGGAATCGAAAGAGCCGTTTCCGGTCGAGAAGACCGATGAGGAGTGGCGCGCCACGCTGAGCTCCGAGCAGTACCGGGTGCTGCGCCGCCACGGGACCGAGCGCTCCGGCGCCAGCAATCTCAATGACGAGCACCGGTTGGGCCTGTTCCGTTGCGCCGGCTGCGGCAAGCCGCTCTACGAATCGCATACGAAGTTTGAAAGCGGCACCGGCTGGCCAAGTTTCTTCGAGCCGTTGCCGGGCGCGGTGGCGACTCGCGAGGATCACGGCCACCTGATGAAGCGGACCGAGGTTCATTGCGCGCACTGCGGCGGACACCTCGGTCACGTCTTCCCCGACGGCCCGCAGCCAACGGGTCAGCGCTACTGCATGAACGGCGCCGCCCTGACATTCGAGCCCAAAAAGATCAAAAGCAAGTGACTAATGCGGCTCAGGCCGCCAATGGCAGCGGCTGCGGGCGGGCGATCGCGTAGCCCTGTACGAAATCGACCCCCATGCGCCGCGCCGCCTCGAGCGCCGCGCTGTCCTCGACCTGCTCGGCGATCACCCTGAAATTGAGCGTTCGCGCGAGTTTGATCATCGCGGTGACCATCGCCTGGTTGACGGAGTCGTGCCCCAGGTTGCGGATGAACGAGCCGTCGATCTTGAGGTAATCCATCGGCAGGGTTTTGAGGTTGGAAAAGGAGCCCATGCCCGAGCCGAAGTCATCGAGCGCGAACTGACAACCCCAGCCATGCAGCACTCCGACGAAGCGGTGGGCATGATCGAGGTTCGCGACCACCGCGGTCTCGCTGATCTCGAAGCACACTTGCGCCGGCGCCACGCCGGTACTGTCCAGACACTCCACGACGAACTCGAGGAACTGCGAGTCCGCGAGCGTCTGCCCGGATACGTTGATCGCGACGCAGCGATCGCTCGCCACCGGGATGGCGCCTCGGCCCAGGGCCGCGAGGGTCGTCTGCACGACCCAGCGATCGACTAGGCTCATCAGCCGGTAGCGCTCCGCCGCGCGCACGAATTCCGCCGGCGGCACCTGATGGCCATCTTCGTCCTGTAGCCGCACCAGGACTTCCATTGCCGGGCCGCCGCCATCGGTGCCGTACGCCGGCACGATCGGCTGATAGAAGAGCTGGAAGCGGCTTTCCCGGAGGGCGCTTTGCAACTTCTGCAGCCACTGGATCTCACCCGTGTGCCGGGCGAGCGCCTCGTCCCGCGCCGAGTACACCGCCACCCGCCCCGACCCCTGCTTCTTCGCGACATAACAGGCGGCGTCGGCGGCCGTCAGCAGCTCCTCGAGCGTACCGCTCTCGCGCGAGATCTCCACCAGACCCACCGACACGCCGATGTTGAATATCTTGTCGCGCCAGACGAAGCGGTGCTCGCCCACCGAGCGACAGACGTCGTCGGCGATCTGCCGCGCCTTCTCGAGCGGACAGCCGACGAGCAGCATGCCGAACTCATCGCCCCCGACGCGTCCGACCGTATCGCTGTCGCGGACCGCATCGCGCAGCAGCTTCGCCACCTCGCGCAGCATGCTGTCGCCGGCGAGATGACCGCTCGTATCGTTGACGACCTTGAAATGGTCGAGGTCGAGATAACACAACACGTGCTGGCCGTCACCGCGGTGTCCGCGCTCGATCGCCTCCTCCAGCCGCCGCTCGAACTCGCGCCGGTTGACGAGGCCGGTGAGCGCATCATGGGTCGCCTGGTAGGACATCTGGCGGGCGAGCCCGCGCTGCTCGGAAACATCATGCAGCAGCACTACCGCGCCGACCTGATCCCCGGCCGTGTTACGCATCGGGGTGGCCGACACCTCGATCGAGTGCTCGCTGGCGTCATGGCGCGAGATCAGCAGCGCGCGCCGGCCAAGGCTCACGGGCGCGCCGCTCGTGAGCGCCTGGCGCACCGGATCGGGGAGCGGCCGCCGGTCGGTCTCATCGACCAGTCCGACGACCTCCTCGAGCGACTTGCCGGCCGCTTCCGCCGCAGTGGTCGCGGTGAGCCGCTCGGCCGCGGGATTCAGATACGTGATCCGGCGGTCCACGTCGGTGGCGATCACGGCCTCCGCGAGCGAGTTCAGGGCCAGCAGATACGCCCCCGAATCGCCTTCGGTCTTCAGGCGCAATGCCTCGACCGTCTGCGTAGGCAGAATCTCCACGCCAATCATGAGCAGCGCGCTGCCGCCCTCGAAATCGACCCGCGCGGAGGAGATCTCGAGCCGGCTCACCTGGCTATCGCGGCCGAGGATCTCGACCTCGTAGCGCTCGGCCGCCGGCTCGCCGCCCAGGCGGCGGCGGACGTTCTCGTGCACCAGCTCCGCATACTCCGGCGCCACCACATCGGCGAGACGGCGGCCGGCGAGGTCGGCGCGATCCGCGCCGACGAGCGCGGCGAACTGCCGGTTCGCGTACAGAATGACCTCGCGATGCACCAGCACCGCCTCGTGGATGCGCTCCCCAAGCTCGGCAAAGAGCTTCGGAGTCACTCGGCCGCCGTCGCGCTCGGCGGCGGCGCGTGTCAGCAGATGATTGATGGCGGTGATGAGCGCCGACAGCTCCGGTTTCGAGCTCGCCGACTCGACCCGGCCGGCGAGCGGGCCACCGATGGCGATGCGCTGCAGCTGCTGCGACAGTCGGCTCACGCTCGTGAGCTCGCGGCGCTGCGCGACGCAGAGCCAGAGGAGCACCCCTGCCGCGAGCGCCAGCAGGATGCACAAGATTGCGACGGCGGACACTCAGTCAGCCTTTGAGACACGCTGTCGAAACGGCGCGTCTCCCAGGAAACGGAGGTGGTTTCCCGCCGGCTCGAGCGCTGGGTTGAGGCATCATGTGCTTAACGGCTCGCGGGCAGTCCGGGATTGCTTTCATTCTTCTCGTGCCCGGTGTATGGACAGCGGAAGCATAGCGTAGGTGTCCGGCGTCCCGTCGGCATTTCACCATATCTCATCGCAAAGCGGCTTGGCAGGAGGCGCGAAAACCCGTAACTTCATGAGTCCCCAGCGGATGCAATAAGTCCAATCGGAGCGTCACCGGCCATGTACGCGGTCCAAGCACGCGAGCAGATGATCGAGCAGCAGGTACGTGCCTGGGATGTGCTCGATGCGCGGGTGCTCGAGACGCTGCGCAAGGTGCCACGGGAGGCATTCGTATCGACGCAGCATCGATTTCTGGCCTTTGCGGACGTTGAGATTGCGCTGCCGTGCGGGCAACACATGCTGCGACCCAGCGTCGTCGGCAGACTCCTCCAGGCCCTTGCGCTCAGCGGCAATGAGCGGGTGCTCGAGGTAGGCACAGGCTCGGGGTTCGTGACGGCATGCCTGCGGGCATGCAGCGCCTCAGTGCGCTCGCTCGAGATCTTCCCGGAGCTCGGGCAGCTCGCCGGCCGCAACGTCGCCGCGCTCGGCCTGAGGGACGTCGAACTCGTCACGCAGGATGCGACGCAGATCGATTCCGAGACCCGGTACGATGCGATCGCGATCACCGCCTCGCTCCCCATGCCTGATGAGCGCTTCCAGCGCCAGCTCGCGGTCGGCGGGCGGCTGTTCGTCGTCGTGGGCGAGCCTCCGGTCATGGAGGCGCGGCTCATCCGCCGGATCTCGGAGGATGCCTGGGGAACGGAGAGCCTGTTCGAGACGGTCATCGATCCGCTCGTACATGCAACTCGGCCGCAGGGTTTTGTGTTCTAAGAGCTCTCTCCAAGCCTCAAGAGCAGTTAGCCAAGATTATGCACCGCGCCGTACGGACATCGAGCCTGGCCTTCCTCTGCGCCGGCTTCGTATTTTTTGGACTCCCGGCCGCCATCCAGGCCGCCGACTTCTCCCAGGTCTACCAGGACGCCCTCGCGAACGATCCGACGTTCCAGCAGGCCCATGCGAACTACATGGCCGCGCGCGAGGCCCGCCCGGAAGCCTGGGCGGCGTTGCTGCCGCAGATCTCGGGATCGGCGGGCAAGTCTTTGACCAATAGCGCGGGGCTCTCGACCTCGAGCTTCAGTACGGGGCCGACCGGCAAGGCGGTCCCCGAGCCCTTCTATGCGGCGACGCGCACAAACACGACGCAGTGGAGCCTGAATCTTTCCGAGGACGTCTTTTCCTGGAACGATTGGATGACGCTCAAATCCGCCGATAGTCAGGTGGCCGAGGCACAGGCGACCTATCAAGCCGCGGCGCAGGACCTGATCCTGCGGGTCGCCACGGCTTACTTCAATGTGCTCTCGGCGCTCGACACCCTGCAGGCGCAGGAGTCCTCGCTGCAGGCGTTCGATCTGCAGCTCGAGCAGGCCAACAAGCGCTTCCAGGTCGGACTCATCGCCATCACGGATGTCGAGCAGGCCCGTGCGGCGCGCGACAATGCTGCGGCGCTCGTGATCGCCGCCAAGGAATCACTTGCCGCCTCGGAAGATCAGCTCGAGGTCATCACCGGCCGCCAGTACGACACGCTGTCCGAGCCCGGGCCGAGTATGCCGCTCGTGATGCCGAGCCCGGCCAGCCAGAACGAGTGGGTCCAGACCTCGCTGCAGCAGAACCTCACGCTGATCGCGAGCCGGCTCGCTGCGGATGTGGCCCGGGACAATGTGCGCATCGCCTTTGGGGGCCATCTTCCCATCATCAGCCTGGTTGCCAGCCGCTCCTTCAACAACTCCGATACCGATGAGTCGATCGTCAATCCCAACCTCGGCACGTTCAACGGCCTGCCCGGCTGGTCGAACGATCGCCAGATCGGGCTCGAGGTCACCGTCCCGATCTTCAGCGGCGGTGGGACGGAGGCGCGCGTACATCAGGCGGAATACCAGTGGATCGCCGCGAAGGATGCCATGGAGCAGGCCTCGCGCTCGACCGTGCAGCAGGCGCGGGATGCCTATCTCGGCGTCATCAGCGGGATCGCGCACGTGCAGGCGCTGCAGCAGGCGCTCACCTCCAGCCAGACCGCCTATCGGGCGACGGAGGCGGGCTATCGGGTCGGCACACAGACGGAGGTCGATGTCCTCAATGCATTGAGCACGCTGGTGCAGGCCAAGACCAACTACGCCTCGAGCCGCTATGCCTACATCACGAGCATCGTGCAGCTGCGATATGCGGCCGGCACGCTCGATCCAAAACAAGTACAGGCGATCGACGCGTGGCTCACCGCGCCCGCTTCGGTCTCGCCGGGCCCGATCACGCCGCAGGCCATGACACCTCCGGCCCCGGCGCCGACTCCGAAGCCGCCGCCGCCGCCACCGCCCCAGCGCTAGCGGTCACACCACCGCCCGAAAGCGCCTGAGTAAGCGGTCCCGGGCCGTTCCCGGAGACCGCGAGGGAGAAAGGGTCAAGGGGTTGGCCGCGCGAAGCGGCAGGACGCCGACTTTGCGCCCATATCAGTAGCCCTGGTACGACTTCTCCTCCATCAGGCGCGATCCGAGCGTCAGGTTGATCCGCTTCTTGATCGCCGCCCGCTCGTCATTCGAGTGGTAGACGGCGCGCGCGAGCTCGATGAATTCGCGGTCGAAGATCTGGCGGGCCTCCTTCTCGCGGAGGCGGTCCTCGATGTCCCACAGCCGCTCGTTGACCTCCTGAAGCGCGCGCTCATCGCGGGCGATATCGCCGGCGGCGAAATGCGAGTCGCGCCACGTCATCTCGAGCAATTCCAGCTCGAGCCGCACGTTCGCGAGCTTCGCGGCATCGAGAATGCGCGCCGTCTTGATCCTGAGGATGGTGATCTTGTCGAGCAGCTCTCCGGGGGAGAGAGGTACGAGGATATCGGTCATCGGCTGCATCGTAACAACTCATCGAGCTTCGCGGTGACCTGCCCCACCTCGATGAGGTCCATCACCCCGGGCTCCTCGATCTTCTCGGTCCAGGGAAGCTGCTCAGGCGGGCGGCCGCGGAACCGCAGCGCGGCCTGCGGATAGGCGTCAACGCACCACATCCGCGAGAGATACGGGCCGCTGCGCGCGGGATTGGTGGCCGCATAAAGGCCGATCACCGGCGTACCCACCATGGTCGCCATGTGAGCGGGACCTGAATCGGGCGTAAGGAGCGCGGCGGCCCGCGAGAGCAGCGCCAGCATCTGCGGCAGCGTGTCACGTCCGATCTGATTGACGAGCGGCATCCGCGCAGAGCTCTCGATGGCGGCCCCCATCGTCTGCTCGGTGGGGGTACGGCCGCCCGCCAGGATGACGCGCATGTCCTGTCGAGAGGCGGCGTGATCGGCGACCGCCGCGTACCAATCCGCACGCCAGTTGCGCAGCGGATGACTCGAGCAGGGACTGATGACCAATGTCGGCCGAGCGTCGGGAATCAGCCTCTCGGCGTACGCGCTGGCCTCAGGCGGCAAGGGGACGTCCCAGCGCAGCGTGCGCTCATGGATTCCCAGCGCTTCGAGGAAGCCGAGGAAGCTGTCGAGGACGTGCTCGCGCGAGCGCGGCGCGATCCGCGCATTGGTGAACAGCCACTGCAGCTCCCGCGCCCGGGGGCGATCGAAGCCGAGCCGGATGGCGGCCGGGACGAGGCGCGAGACCAGGCTGGCGCGAAAAGACAGCTGCATGTGCAGCATCACCTCGAATCGGCGGCCGCGCAGGCGTGCGCGCAGATCGCGACGCGCCGCAAAGCCGACCCGCTTGTCCACGATGATAAACTCCACCCCATCGATGAGCTCCATCAGGCGCGACTCCGCTTTGCCGATGATCCATGTCAGCTTCGTTCCTGGCCATGCGCGCTGCAGTGCTCGGATCACCGGGACGACATGGCACGTGTCGCCGAGTGCCGAGAGTCTCAAAATACAGGCAGTGAGAGGCGGTCGATCGAGCGGCAGTTTCCTGGGGTCCATCGTTAAGCACAGGCGGGACTCAGAGGGATGCTCGCGATGAGCCGGCAATGGCCGCTGGGATCGGAGGTCAAGCGTGCGGTCATCGAGGGAGGCGCCATGCTATACGACGCCTCCCGAGCCCGCAATTTGACCGCCGCCTGGTTCGATCCGCGCTACTGGGGCTCTCGCGGCGAGCTCGACGGTGTTGCACGCGGACGGGGTACCACCCACTTCGTGCGCAGTCGGGAGCGCCGGCTGGTGTTGCGTCATTACCATCGCGGCGGGGTCATTGCGCTGCTCTCTCCCGACCGATACATCTGGCGTGGCGAAGAGCAGACACGGCCCTTCACCGAGTGGTCGATCACTTATCGGCTGCACCGCGCCGGACTGCCGGTGGCGGCGCCGATCGCCGCGCGTTACGTGCGCCAGGGACAGGGCTATCGGGGCGATATCATTACCGAGCGGCTGCCCACGGTCGGCTCGCTCGCCGAATGCCTGAGCTGCGGCGCGCTCTCCATCGTCACCTGGATCTCGATCGGCCGCTGCATCCGCCGCTTTCATGACTTCGGCGTCTGTCATGCCGATCTCAACGCGCACAACGTGCTGCTGAGCGAAGAGGCCATCTTCCTGGTCGATTTCGATCGCTGCCAGCTGCGCCGGGCGGGGCTGTGGCGCGACGCCAATCTCGTTCGGCTGCGGCGGTCTTTGGAGAAAATTACCTACGGGCTGCCGGCCGATCGGTTTTCCGAAGCCGACTGGCACGCGCTGCTCGACGGCTATCGTCAATTGCCTGGTCAATTGCCTGGTCAATTGCCGGGTCAATCGCCCGGCCAGCCATCCGGCAGTCGCGAGCCGACGCCCGGCTGACACGCAACCTGCCATGCGCCTCCTGTATCTCGCGGCGCTGTACCTCGCCGCCCCCGTCATCTCGGTCATGCTCGCCGCACGCGGCCTGCGAGACCGCAGCTACTGGCAAAATTTCGGTGAGCGGCTCGGCCTCGGATTACCGCTGTCGACCGCCCCGATCTGGGTCCATGCGGTCTCGGTGGGAGAGGTACAGGCGGCTGCGGCTTTGGTTGTCGCGCTGCGGCAGCGCTATCCGGAAACGCCGGTGCTGCTGACCACGTTCACGCCAACCGGCGCCGCGCGCGCACGCGCGTCCTTCCGCGATGCGGCCGAGGTGCGCTATCTGCCCTTCGACCTGCCGGGCTCGGTCCGTCGCTTTCTCGATCGCACCCGCCCGCGGCTCGCGGTGATCATGGAGACGGAGCTCTGGCCCAATCTCTACCGCGAATGCCGGCGCCGGCGCATACCGCTGGTCATCGCGAGTGCGCGGCTGTCACGGCGCTCGACGGATCGTTACCGGCGTCTCGGGGCCCTGTTCCGCGAGACAGTGGCCGGCGGAGTGGTGGTCGCTGCGCAGGGCGAGGGAGATGCCGAGCGCTTCCGCACGCTCGGTGCGGCGGTGGAGCGCACGTACGTGATGGGCAATCTCAAATTCGATCTCACCCTGCCGCCGGACATCCTTGAGCGGGGTAGAAAACTGCGCGAGCACTATGCGCCGGGACGCCCCGTATGGGTCGCGGGCAGTACCCATGGCGGCGTGGAGGAAGAGTCGGTGCTCGAGGCGCAGCGGCGCATCAGCGCCGTCCATCCCGGAGCGCTGCTGGTGCTTGCCCCGCGCCATGCCAACCGCTTCGGGGAAGTGGCGGGCTGGCTCGAGCGGCAGGGCATCGCCGCCCTGCGGCGCTCGGCATCGCCGCCTCCGCCTGCTGCAACCGGTCCTTCCAGCGTGCTGCTGCTCGATACGCTGGGGGAGCTGCTCGATTTCTACGCTGCAGGGGACCTCGCCTTCGTGGGCGGCAGTCTTGCGCCCATTGGCGGCCACAACCTGCTCGAGCCGGCGGCGCTCGGGCTGCCGGTGCTGACCGGTCCCAACAACTCCAACGGCGAGGACGTGGCCCGCCTGCTGCTCGATTGCGGCGCCGCGAAGATCGTGCGTAACGGCAGCGACCTCGCCGCGAACGTGACCCTGTTGCTGTCGGACGCGGCGCTGCGAGTGGATATGGGTCAGCGCGGCCGCGCCGCCGTCGAGCGCAATCGCGGCGCGCTGGAGAAGCTCATGAGGCTCATTGAGCCGCTGCTGCAGGGCTAGTTCATTGGCGGCCCGGCAACGCGACCCGACTGGCGCCGCAGCGTGTACTCAGCGCTGCAGTAGGGACATTTCGCCCAGCCGGTGCTCTCGATGGGCAGATAAACCCGCGGATGGGAATTCCACAGGTACATCTGCGGCATCGGACAGGAGAGCGGCAGGTCCTCGGCCGTAACCTCGTATTGGTTCTGCGCGTTCGGCTGGATCAATGAGTTTCCTGGTGCGTTTCCGCTGCCGAGAGCGGGTCGCAGAGGGGGTTGTGCGGCCATGCGTCATTATACCCCGTCCGCTCGCACCATCACCTCTTGCCAAACGGCCGTGACCGCGGCTCGCTCGGCCGCAAACTCCTCCGCGCGGATCACGGCACCCTCGCCAGCCAGGGACAGATGGTGCGTCCGTGTGCGATACGCCCGATAGGCCCCGGTTAGGACATCGACCGTCGTCTGCGCAGCGAGATCGGCTGAGGCGACCGACTCGAGCTGCCGGATGGTGTCGGAAAACATCGCCACGGGCGGATAGTCGCGAGCCCATTTGAGCGCCCAGTACTGCGCCAGGAACTCGATGTCGGCGATACCGCCGGCATCCTGCTTGAGATCGAGCCGGCCGTCACCGCCCTTGGTCAGCTCCCGACGCATGCGCTCGCGCATCGCTCTCACCTCATCCCGCAGGCTCTCGCGGCGCACGGCGAAACGAAGCACCTCGAGCCGCGTGCGCTCGAACTGCGCGCGCAGCTGCGGCGCCCCCGCCACCGCGCGCGCATGCAGCAGCGCCTGATGCTCCCAGGTCCAGGCCTCGCGCCGCTGATAATCCGTGAACGCGTCGATCTGCGTGACCAACAACCCCCCCTTGCCGCTCGGCCGCAGCCGCACGTCCACCTCATAGAGCCGGCCCGCCGCCGAGTGCATGGTGAGCAGGTGCATCAGCCGCTGTGCGAGGCGCACGAAAAAAAGCGCGTTCTCGATCGGACGAGGCCCGTCGGTCTCCTGCCGCTCGCCGCGGGAGTCATGCAGAAAGACGAGATCGAGATCCGAGGCGTAGCCGAGCTCGAGCCCACCCAGCTTGCCGTAACCCACCGCACAGATGCTCACCGGCCGCCGCTGTGCCTCATCGTCGCAGTGCGGCACGCCGAATTGCAGGGTGATCTGCCGCCAGGCGAGCTCCATGGCGCGCGCGATGATGAGCTCGGCGAGCTCGGTCAGGCGATCGCTCACCCGCATGACGGGCAGCCGTCCGGTCAGGTCCGCCACCGCGATGCGGAACACGGCGGCGCGCTGGACGTGACAGAGCGCCTCGACCTGATGCTCGGGATCTTCCTCCTGCAACTGTTCCATGGCGAGCTGCAGCTCACGGGCGAGACCCTCGCGCCCCGGAAGCTCCGACAGCAGCCTCTCATCGACGAGCTCATCGAGCAGCAGTGGATAGGAGGCGATCTGACGCACGAGGAATTCGCCGTGACGACAGATCTCGATGAGCCGCGAGCGCGCGGCCTGGCTTTCGCGCAGCAGCGCGAAGTATGCGGAGCGCTTGCCGGTGGCCTCGAGAATGGAAATGATCCGGCGCAGTACCGCATGCTGCTCGTCCGCGCCGGCGAGCCCCGCCGCGCCGATGTCGGCGAGCAGCGGCGGCAGCAGGGCCTGCAGCCGTCGTCGCCCCGGCTCATCGAGCTTGCGCACCAGCGCCGAGGCGCGCAGGGCCAGCAGCATCCGGGTCGCCTGCGCGGGATCGGCGAACCCGGCACGGCTCAGCGACTCGGCGAGTACCGCGCTCTCGGCTCCCTCATCCCAGAGCCGCCCCAGATCGATCCTGACACCTGCACCGCCGTGCGCCGGCGACGCGCCGAACACGAAGCGATGGAAATGACTGCTGACACGCGCCTGGTGCTGTCCGAGCTCGGTGCGCAGCGCCGGCCAGTCGCGAGCGCTCATGGCGAGCGCCATGCGCTCCTGCGACAGCTCATCGGAGGGGAGCTGATGAGCCTGACGATCGGAGAGCATCTGCAGGCTATTCTCCAGCCGCCGCAGATAAAGATACGCGGCTCGCAGCTCCGCCACCGCCTCGCCCGGCATGAGTTGCAACTCCCCGAGGGTGGCGAGCGCCTGCAGGAGCGAGGTGGTCTGCAGCCGCCGCTCGCGTCCGCCGCGGATGAGCTGGAACGCCTGCACGATGAACTCGATCTCGCGGATGCCGCCTGGCCCGAGTTTGATGTGATCGGCCAGCTCGCGCCGCTCGACCTCACGCTCGATGAGCGCCCTCATCTCCCGCAGGCTCTCGAACACGCCGTAGTCGAGGTAGCGGCGGTAGACGAACGGGCCGAGCGCGGCGGCGCGGATCTCGGCGTAGCGCTCGGGCGCGGTGATCGGCCGCGCCTTGACGTAGGCATAGCGCTCCCAGTCGCGGCCGTGCAGCGGCAGGTAATCCTCCAGGGAGGCGAAGCTCGTAACCAGCGGTCCGCTGTCGCCGAAGGGGCGCAGCCGCATGTCAACTCGCAGCGTGAAGCCCTCATGGGTCGCCGTTTCCAGGAGCCTGATGAGGCTCTGCCCGAGGCGCGTGAAGAACTCCTCGTTGGCGATCGGCCGCGAACCATCGGTCTCACCATGCTCGGGGAAGAGCAGTACCAGATCGACGTCGGAGGAGAAATTCAGCTCGCGACCGCCGAGCTTGCCCATGGCGATGACCACGAGCGGCTGCACCGCGCCCGAGACCGAGCGCGGCTCGCCGTAGCGGGCGGTAAGGGGCTGCCGCGCGTGCTCCAGCGACACGCGGATGGCGGCATCGGCGAAGTCGGAAAGATCGGCGAGTGTCTCCTCGACCTCCGCCCAACCGGCCAGCGCTCGCCATGCGATCCGAACCATCTCCCGCCGCCGCCAGCGACGCAGGGCCGAGAGCATATTCACCTCGGACCCGCAGCCGGCAGCCGGCGCGCGCGCCGCGTACTCGCCCGGCGCCGAGCGCCGCGCCACCGCGAAGCGGCCGATCAGATCGGGCAGCAGATCGAGATCGCGGGCGCACGCCTGCGCCACGAAATCACTGGCCGCGAAGACCCGCGGCAGCGATTCGCCGACGTTGCGGGGGAGAGAATCGCGCCGCCCCGGCGAGGCGGACTCGAGCGCATCCAACTGCCTCTGCAGACAGGCGCTCAGCTCCGCGCTGGCAGGGAAGGGGTCAATCAATGCCAGACATTGTTGCCCAGATCATGGATCGACGCTTGATCCACGCGCCGCGCCGCGCCCTTGAAGGTCGATGCCTCGGCGTAGATCTGAGCCCCTCTGGCGGCATCTATGGACGCCTCGGCGCCCTCGATGTCGCTGTTCTCGATGTGGACGCTGGCATCCCGCGCACGGATGGCGATTCCTCCGGCACTGATCCGGCTGTTGGTGATGTGGAGCTCGCATCCATCCTCGGCGGTAATGGCGTTGCCATCGAAGCGAAGGTCGCGATTGTCGATGTGCAGCACCCGCTCGCCCTGGCAGACGATCGGCTCGCGCAGGGTCTCGAGCGGTGCGTCCGTGACCTTCGTCTCCCCCGCCGACGCCGCCTGGCGGCCCGCGCCAGGCGAGGTGGCCACGATGCTGTACCCCGGACCCTTGGCGATCACGCGACCGCCGTTGGCCGGCGCCGACTGCCCCGCCGCCAGCCCGACCAGGCCGAAAGCCAGACCAAGCGCGGCCACGGCCGCCCCGCCCCTCAGGGCACGCCTGGAAAGTACATTCATGGCACGCTCCCGCAGCCTCGCATAGGCCTTCGATTATGCGCCCTATGCACTTGCTCGTGCGTGAGCCGGTCTCAGAGACGCCGCGGGGCGGAAAAGGTCATCGGGCTGGCCGCGCAAATCGCTTGAAGCGATTTGCGCCAAATGAAAAAAAAGCCCCGCTTGCGCGGGGCTTCGAGGATTGCGCGGAATAGGGGGTCTTGCTCCGCGTCTTTCAGGGTGGCACCCGCTTGTGTGTCGGGTGCCGCCCCTAACCATTGCCGAAAAGATTAACGGCTCGTCCTTTTGGAATCGATACCTCTTTCGAGGGGGCGTTACATATCCATTCCGCCCATGCCGCCCGGCGGCATTCCACCGTGGCTGTGCTCATCTTCCTTCGGTGCCTCGGCCACCATGACCTCGGTCGTCAGGAGCAGACCCGCCACCGACGCCGCGTTCTGCAGCGCCAGGCGCGTCACCTTGGTCGGGTCGAGAATGCCCTGCTCGATCAGGTCGCCGAACTGGCCGGAGGCGGCGTTGTAGCCGTAGTTGCCCTTGCCTTCCTTGACCTTGTTGAGGATCACGGCGGCATCCTCGCCGGCGTTGTCCACGATCTGGCGCAGCGGCTCCTCGATGGAGCGGGAGAGAATGCGGACGCCGACCGTCTGGTCCTCGTTCGCGCCCTCGAGCTTATCGAGCGCCTTCTGCGCGCGGATCAGGGCGACACCGCCGCCCGGCACCACGCCTTCCTCCACGGCGGCGCGGGTGGCATGCAGCGCATCCTCCACGCGGGCCTTCTTTTCCTTCATCTCGATCTCGGTAGCCGCGCCGACTTTGATGACGGCGACGCCGCCGGAGAGCTTCGCAACCCGCTCCTGCAGCTTCTCCTTGTCATAGTCGGAGGTGGCCTCCTCGACCTGCTGACGGATCGACTCGATGCGCGCCTTGATGTCGGCCTGCTTGCCGGCGCCGTCGATGATGGTGGTGTTCTCCTTCTCCACCACGATCTTCTTCGCCTCGCCGAGGTCATTGAGCGTCGCCTTCTCGAGCGACAAGCCGACCTCGTCGGAGATCACCGTGCCGCCGGTGAGGACGGCGATGTCCTGCAGCATGGCCTTGCGGCGATCGCCGAACCCGGGGGCCTTTACCGAGGCCACCTTGAGGATGCCACGGATGTTGTTGACCACCAGCGTGGCGAGCGCCTCGCCCTCGACGTCCTCCGCCACGACCAGCAGCGGCCGGCCGGACTTGGCGACGCCCTCGAGCAGCGGCAGGAGCTCCCGGATATTGGAGATCTTCTTGTCGACCAGCAGGATCACGGGCTTCTCGAGCTCCACGGTCTGGTTCTGCTGGTTGTTGATGAAGTACGGCGAGAGATAGCCGCGGTCGAACTGCATGCCCTCGACCACCTCCAGCTCGTTCTCGAGGCCCGAGCCCTCCTCGACCGTGATCACGCCTTCCTTGCCGACCTTCTCCATCGCATCGGCAATGGTCTTGCCGATCGACTCGTCGGAGTTCGCCGAGATCGTGCCGACCTGGGCGATCGACTTCGAGTCCTTGCAGGGCTTGGAGTGCTTCTTCAGCTCCTCGACGGCCGCGATGACCGCCTTGTCGATGCCGCGCTTGACGTCCATCGGGTTGCGGCCCGAGGAGACGGCCTTCAGGCCCTCGCGGATGATCGCCTGGGCGAGCACCGTTGCGGTGGTGGTGCCGTCGCCGGCCTCATCGGAGGTGTTGGACGCGACCTCCTTCACCATCTGCGCGCCCATGTTCTCGAACTTGTCCTTCAGCTCGATCTCCTTCGCGACCGAGACGCCGTCCTTGGTGACGGTAGGAGCGCCGAAACTCTTCTCGAGCACGGCATTGCGGCCCTTGGGGCCGAGAGTCGCCTTGACGGCGTTAGCGAGGACGTTGACGCCGCGGAACATCCGCGCGCGGGCGTCATCGCTGAATCTGACTTCTTTGGCTGCCATTGTCTTAGCTCCTCGCTTACTTGCTCTCGATCACGGCCATGACGTCCTCTTCACGCATCACGAGCAGCTCCTCGCCGTCGACCTTGACTTCAGTGCCGCTGTATTTGCCGAAAAGGATCTTGTCACCGACCTTGATGTCGAGCGGACGGACCTTGCCGTCTTCAAGAATCTTGCCGTTGCCGACCGCGACGATCTTTCCCTGGATCGGCTTCTCAGCCGCCGTGTCGGGAATAACGATGCCACCGGGGGAGGTACGCTCCTCCTCCAGGCGCTTGACGATCACGCGGTCATGAAGAGGACGGATCTTCATGGGGGACGCTCCTAAGAACTCTGTTTATGGGAAGTAGGGCGCGGGAGTATTAGCACTCTCTTCGCGCGGCTGCTAATGATATGCGGCAAAGGTCAGATTTCAAGTCCGACGAGGAGATTTTTTGGGCTCGGGATTATGATCGTGGCGTCGGGCCCCCTCCCAGATGCCGCGAATGGCGACCCCAGAACCCGCAGAACCCATCGTGGTACTGACCACCTGCCCCGACGAGGCTAGCGCCGCGCGGATTGCCCGCGATCTCGTGGAATCGGGACAGTCGCGGTCGGATCCGCGACGTGCGGCCTGCGTGAGCCGTGTGGGGCCGGTACACTTGACGTATCGCTGGCAGGGAGCCATGCACGATGAACCAGAGGTGCTGCTGGTCATCAAAACCCTCATCCCCCGGTACGCGGAGCTCGAGATGCGCCTGAAAACCCTCCACCCGTACGAGGTCCCGGAGGTCATCGCCCTGACGATCGCGGCCGGCTCGGCGGAGTATCTGGGCTGGTTACAGGGGGCGCTCGCTTGAGGGTTTCCTGCAGACCCGGGACTCGCGAGGGCGGGCGCCAGAGATCGCCTCCAGGGGTGCTCAGCCTGGCGGCCATGGCCCTGCTCCTGCTGCCCTGCCTTAGCGGCACGGCACAGGCGGCTTCCGACGCTGGCGTGCTCGCGGCTCTGGCCAACCAGCCGAGGTTCCTGCCGGTGGACCAGGTGTTCCACGTCAGCGGAACCGCTGCCGGTCCGAACGCCGTCCGGCTCGACTGGAGCATTCGAGAGGGCTACTACCTCTACCGCAGCCGCCTCGAGGTCAGCGCGGCAAACGGCATCAAGCTCGGCACGCTGCAGCTACCGCGCGGCCAGATCAAGATCGACCCGTACTTCGGCCGGGAGGAGATCTATCGGAATGCCGTGACGGGTCTGCTACCGCTCGAGCGCAGCTCGAGCGCCGGCCGCGACGTCGCGCTACGCGTGACGTACCAGGGTTGTGCGGATGCCGGACTCTGCTATCCCCCCGTGACGAAGACGGTCAGTGTGAGGCTGCCGCCTCCTGGGGCGGCCGCAGGCCTCGCGGGAACCGGGTCAGTCACTGCCGTAATTTCGCCGGCGAGCTCCGCCTCGATCCATCCGGGTCAGTTTCGCTTCGAGGCGCTCGCGCGCTCGGGCAGTCTCCTCACCATGATCGGCTGGTTCTATCTGGCTGGGCTCGCGCTCGCCTTCACGCCCTGCGTCCTGCCGACCGTGCCGATCCTCTCGGGAATCATCGTCGGGCAAGGGAGGAAGGTCACGGGGGGGCGTGGCTTCGTACTTTCGCTCGCCTATGTGCTCGGAATGGCCCTCACCTACACCGTGGCTGGCGCCGCCTTCGCGGCGGCCGGCGGACAGGTCCAGGCGGCCTTCCAGACGCCCTGGATCATCGGAGTGTTCGCAGCGCTGTTCGTGGCCATGGCGCTGTCCATGCTGGGCCTGTTCACCGTGCAGATGCCGGCGGCGCTGCAAACGCGCGTTGTCCAGCTGAGCAACCGGCAAACGGCCGGCACGCTCGGCGGCGTCGCGCTGATGGGCGCGCTGTCCGCGCTCATCGTCACGACCTGCGTCGGACCTGCTCTCGTTGGGGCGCTGGCGGTCATCAGCCAGACTGGTGAGGTGGCGCGCGGAGCGGCCGCCCTTTTTGCAATGAGCATGGGGATGGGCACCCCCCTCCTCATCGTCGGCGCCTCCGCCGGCCGCCTGATGCCGAAATCGGGTGCCTGGATGGACACCGTGAAGAAGCTCTTCGCCGCGGTGATGCTCGGCGTTGCGGTGTGGATGCTCGCCCGCTTTCTGCCCGCCCGGGTCACGCTCGCCCTTTGGGCCGTGCCGGCTGCCACGCTCGCCACCGTCCTCTGGATCGCGACTCGCCGCGGCTCACCGCCGCGAGCCTGGTCCTTGCGCATCGCGGGCCTTGCGGCGGCAGCGTATGGAATCGCGCTGCTGACGGGCGCCGCACTGGGCGGAACCGATCCGCTCGAGCCGATTCCCGCCTGGACGGCGGTGCAGCAGCCCCTCGTTTTCGCCCCAATCCATAGCGTGGCCGACCTGAACGGGGCCGTTGCCGGGGCGACGCGCGAGGGCCGCCCGGTCATGATCGACTTCACCGCGGCCTGGTGCGCCTCGTGCAAGGAAATGGAGGCGACGACGTTCCTCGATCCCGCGGTTCGCCAGGCGCTCTCCGGCGTCGTGCTACTGCGGGCGGACGTGACGGCCAACAATGCGGACGACAAAGCGCTGCTGAAGCGCCTGAGCGTCATTGGCCCGCCAACCATCGCTTTTTATGGCCGTGATGGCCGGGAGCGCGCCCGTGACCGCGTCGTCGGCTATCTGGATGGCCCGCAATTCGTAGCGGCGGTCCACGCGGCTTTCGGCTCTCCGCCCTCCTCCTGATGCGGTAATGCGCACCTTTCTGACCTGGGCGGCGCTCCCGGCGGCGGTGATCGTCGCGGCGGGTCTCGCAGGCTTCCTGGCCTACGGTTGGCTCGCCCGACCGGCCCCGCTCATGCGGGCGGTCAACCCCCCTCGGGATTTGACACCGATGCGGCCTGACGGCGGCTCCGACGCCGCGGTAAGCACGCCTGGTAGTCCTCCGGCGGCGCATGCCGCGCCCGGGCGGCCCCTCCCGGACACCTTGCCCGACATCGCCCTTACCGACCGCGAGGGCGTCGCGCGGCGGCTTTCGGATTGGAAGGGGCGACCCCTGCTCGTGAATTTCTGGGCGACCTGGTGCGGGCCTTGCCGGCAGGAAATCCCGCTGCTCGAGCGGCTGAGCCACGACCGCGCGCCAGACGGGCTGCAGGTCATCGGGATCGCCGTCGACTCCCGAGCCGCAGTACTCGATTACGCCCGCCGCGAGGCTATCGAGTATCCCTTGCTGATCGGCGAGCAGCCTGGGCTCGAGCTCATCCGCGCGCTCGGCATGCAGGCCGTCTTCCCGTTCTCGGTGTTCGTGGATGCCCGTGGACGTATCGTCACCACCCAGATCGGGATTTTGCGCGCCGACCAGGCCCGACTGATCCTCGGTCGCGTCGATGACCTCGACCGGGGCCGGATCGACTTGGCCACCGCTCGCCAGCAGATCGCCGACGGGATCAGGCGCCTGGCTATCGGCCGCGCTACCGGCCGTCGGCCCGCGCATTTCATTGCGCAGTCGCTGAGGCCTTAGGCTGGCAATACGCGCGTTTCGCGGCATTCGCCACAAAAACGCCCCGATTCCTTGTAATTAGGGTAAATTCCCCGCACTTCGCCTCGTTGCGCGCGGAAGCCCTCACCCCGATGACCCGCCTGCTGTTGCTGAACGGCCCGAACCTGAATCTGCTCGGAACGCGGGAACCGCAGATCTATGGAGCGGAGACGCTGGAGGCGATCGAGCGGCGGGCGGTACAGCTCGCCGGCGAGCAAGGTCATGAGCTCCTCTGCTTTCAGAGTAACGCCGAGCATGAGCTCATCGCGCGCATTCAGCGGGCTTCTGCCGAGAACGTCGTGCTCCTGATCTTCAACCCCGGCGCATTGACGCACACCAGTATCGCGCTGCGCGATGCGGTGCTTGCCGTGGACCTGCCGATGATCGAGGTGCATCTGTCCAATCCGCAGGCACGCGAGGCATTCAGACGCAGATCCTATTTCTCCGATATCGCCATTGGAGTGGTCGCGGGATTCGGCGCCTTCGGCTACGAGCTCGCGGTGCGTGCCGCCTGCCGGCATCTCGCCGGCGGCGCAGTCAGGGCTCGACCCGGCCCCGCCGTCGCGTCCTGATCAGCGACGCCAACCCAACCATCAGACCCCAGGGGGAGCATTCCCGGCATGGACATTCGAAAAATCAAGAAGCTGATCGAGCTGCTGGAGGAGTCCGGCATCGCCGAGATCGAGATCAAGGAGGGCGAGGAGGCGCTGCGGATCAGCCGCATGCCGGTGGGCGGAGCGAGCCTGCATGCGCTGCCGCCCCAGGCCTGGGCGGAGGGCTCCCGCGCCGCGCCGATGCCACTCGCAGCAGCGCCGGAGGCGGGCGGCCAGGGTTCTGGCGTGGGTGAGAAGCCAAAGCCCAACGAGCACGTGATCACGGCACCGATGGTCGGCACCTTCTATGCCAGCCCTTCGCCCGGCGCAAAGGCCTTCGTGGAAATCGGTGACGAGGTGAAAGTCGGCCAGGTGCTTTGCATCATCGAGGCGATGAAGATGATGAATCAGATCGAGGCCGATCGCGCCGGCCGGATCACCTCGATCATGGCTCGCAACGGCGATCCCGTCGAGTTCGGTCAACCCCTCTTCGTAGTCGAATAGCGCCGTCGATCATGCTCGAGAAGGTCGTCATCGCCAACCGCGGCGAGATTGCTCTGCGCATCCTGCGCGCCTGCCGTGAGCTCGGCATCAAGACCGTCGCGGTGCATTCCACCGCCGACTACAGCCTGAAGCACGTGTTGCTCGCCGACGAGTCCGTCTGCATCGGACCGCCGCCCTCGGCGGCCAGCTATCTCAACATGCCGGCGATCATCAGTGCCGCCGAGGTCACCGACTCGGTGGCTATCCATCCGGGTTATGGATTTCTCTCCGAGAACGCGGACTTCGCCGAGCGCGTCGAGAACAGCGGCTTCGTCTTCGTCGGTCCGCGGGCCGAGACCATCCGCACCATGGGCGACAAGGTGTCGGCGATCCGGGTGATGAAGAGCCATGGCGTGCCGTGCGTGCCGGGCTCCGATGGACCGTTGGGGGATGACCCTGATGAGAACCTGCGCATCGGCCGCGACGTCGGCTACCCGGTGATCATCAAGGCCTCGGGCGGCGGCGGCGGCCGCGGCATGCGCGTCGTGCACAGCGAGGCGACGCTCCTGAACTCCATCGGCATCACCCGCGCGGAGGCGCGCGCGGCTTTCGGCAACGATCAGGTATACATGGAGAAGTTTCTCGAGCGG
This sequence comes from Steroidobacteraceae bacterium, assembly GCA_049579785.1. Lineage (GTDB taxonomy): Bacteria > Pseudomonadota > Gammaproteobacteria > Steroidobacterales > Steroidobacteraceae > 13-2-20CM-66-19. The sequence goes on along the minus strand of JBAUOO010000253.1, from coordinate 1,758 downwards.
CCGCGTCACATCGAGTTCCAGGTACTGGCCGACCATCACGGCAATGTCATCCACCTGGGCGAGCGCGACTGCTCCATGCAGCGGCGCCATCAGAAGGTGTTGGAGGAGGCGCCCGCCCCCGGCATCACCGCCCGGCAGCGACGGATCATGGGCGATCGCTGCGTCGAGGCCTGCCGCGCGGTGAGTTATCGCAGCGCCGGCACGCTGGAGTTCCTCTACCAGGACGGCGAGTTCTACTTCATCGAGATGAACACTCGCATTCAGGTCGAGCACCCGGTCACCGAGGTCATCACCGGCATCGATCTCGTCAAGGCGCAACTTTTCATCGCCGCCGGCGAGCGCCTGCCCTACGTGCAGAGCGACGTGCAGATCCGCGGCCACGCGATCGAGTGCCGCATCAACGCCGAGGACGCCAAGACCTTCATGCCCTCGCCCGGTCCGATCCGTTTGTGGCATGCGCCAGGCGGTCCCGGCATCCGTGTCGACAGCCACGTGTACTCGGGTTATCACGTGCCGCCCAACTACGACTCGCTCATCGGCAAGGTCATCGCGCTCGGCGACACGCGCGAGACCGCCATCGCGCGCATGAAGAACGCGCTGGCGGAGATGGTGATCGAGGGCATCAAGACCAACGTGCCGCTGCACCAGGAGATCTGCAATCACGGCGCGTTCCAGAAGGGCGGCACCGACATTCACTACCTGGAAAGGCGGCTCGGACTGAGGTGATCGTGCCGCCGATCTCAGAGGTTTCGCAGCGGGCGGCCTTTCTGGAGGTGAGCTGGGATCTCGGCGGCATGTCGGCGGCGGATGCCGAAGCCACGTGCTTTGCCTGTGGCGCGAGCTCGGTCACGTTCGTCGACGCCGACGACGGCGACAACTTCCCGGTTCTCGAGCCGGCCCCGGGGGAATTCCGGCTCTGGCCGGCCGCGCGGATCAAGGCTCTTTTCGCGGCCGGCGTCGACGGCGACGCCACCGTGCTTGCGTTGCGCCGTGCCCTCGGCATCGAGACCGTGCGGCTACACGTGCGCGAGGTGGCCGATCGCGCCTGGGAGCGCGAGTGGCTGCGCGATTTCCACGCGATGCGATTCGGGAGGCGATTGTGGATATGCCCGCGACACGAGCAAGTCGAGGAGCCGGCAGCCGCGGTCGTGCGGATGGACCCGGGACTGGCCTTCGGCACGGGCACTCACGCCAGCACGGCGCTGTGTCTCGCCTGGCTCGATGCGCACCCCCCCGAAGGCCGTGATGTTGTCGACTTCGGCTGCGGCTCCGGCGTGCTCGCGCTGGCGGCATTGCGGCTCGGCGCCCGCCGCGCGAGCTGTTTCGACATCGACCCCCAGGCGATGATCGCGACCCGCGAGAATGCGGCGGCGAACGGGCTGTCCGCTCAGGTGCGCCTCTGCGATTCGATCGGAGCGCTTGCCCGCGGAGCGGACCTGCTGCTCGCTAACATTCTCGCTGGACCGCTGACGGAGCTGGCGCCGAGCTTCGCCGACATTCTCCGGCCCGCTGGCGTGCTCGTCCTCTCAGGGCTCATGGAGACGGAGGTTTCCGAGGTGACACGCGCCTACGACGCGTGGTTTGATATGTGCATCTACGGGGTTCGCGAGAGTTGGGTTTGTCTCTGGGGACGGCGTAACGCCCGGCCGCGCGACTGAATGTTCACGGTTTGTCCCAAATGCGCCCTCACCCTGGTCGTCACCGCGGCCGATCTGCGAATTGCGCAGGGCTACGTGCGCTGCGGGCGATGTCTGAATG
>JBAUOO010000252.1:0-6887 GCA_049579785.1 Steroidobacteraceae bacterium | reverse complement strand
GGCGAGGGCCGCTTTGGCGCGCTGGCCAAGTTCGAGAAGCGCGAGCATGAACAGGCGTTCCTCGGCGTCCGGTTCGCCGTCCAGCCGACGACGCACCAAGTCGCCGACAGAAGTTTTTTTGGCGCGGGCCTCGGCTTCGAGCCGGCGCTTCACCTTCGGCTCTACAAGGATGGTCAATTTCGTGGTCGCGGTGCTCATAATTAACCGGCTCCCTGAGATACGATACGATCTTATCCGATCTCAGGACGGGGTACAAGCGGCTGACTGATGGGAATGCCCTCGCTCCGCGAGGCCCGCCCGGAGCTGCCGGGACGGGCAGCCGGATTTCTGCTGTCGCAGGATGTCGAGGGCCTGATCTCGTCGCATCGCGCTTGCATGTGAATGGATTGCTGCATAGGTCGGATGAGCAAATCCCGAGGGCTCAAGCTGTTACGAGATTTTCAAATCGAGTGAATAGAATAATGCATAGCAAGCGCACTCCAAGGGAGCCATTTCTCGGCTACGCCTGCGGGACACGCTCTGCCACCGAGAGTTGCCGGCGGCATCCCGCAGACGGACCTGCGGTGCCAATTCCCATTGTGGCAACAGACGCAGCGTGGATTCCCGGAAGCGGGAATTGCCCGCCCGGAGCGGCGCTCACTCCATGGCGAAAATTCCGCGTCGAATCAATTCACTATGTGAGCACCGCGGGTTGGCACGGAACCCGCTACTCCATCCTGTGCGACGCGCTTCACTCGAGAGAACCTTGCGGTCAGCGGAGAGATTTACCCTGTCCGGCGGTGCGTGGCCGTGCATGACAGCGACCGGAGGGCTACCGGATGCTCGCCCGCTGTCCATGTGCTGCCGGTAGTGGTCGTCGGGGCTGCCGTGATCCCGGCACGCGGCGCACGCAAGCTTGATCTCGTTGCGCAGATTCGACCCGAGTAGAGGTAACCGTAATGAGTCATATCGCTCGGCAGACGGAAAGCCTCTTTCGCCCGTTTCGCCGCAATCCTGGTTTTGCGCTCGCCGTGCTGGTGATTCTCGCCCTGGGAATTGGTGCAAACACGGCGACCCTGAATCTGATCTACGGCTACCTGCTCGCCCCGCTCCCCTATCCGCATGCGAACCGTCTGGTGAACGTGTCTTTCACTGCCGAGCAGATCCCCGGCAATCTCGGAATGTCTTACCCCACGTACTTCCACCTGCGCGATGAAACGACCGCGATGGCGGACGCGGGCATGTATCAGCCGGAAAGCCTCAACCTCGTCGAGCCCGGCCAAGCGGTACATGTGAGCGGGGCCGCCGTATCGGCCTCGCTCTTCACGACCCTCGGTGTGCGTCCCTTGATCGGGCGTGTGTTTGGATCGCAGGCGAACCAACCCGGCGCCGCGGGTGCGGTGATTCTGAGCTACCGGCTCTGGTCGCGCCTCTTCGACGGCAATTCCGCCGCGCTGGGCCGTGCGGTGAAGCTCAATGACGCCGCTTATACGGTGATCGGCGTGATGCCACCGGCCTTTCAATTCCCCGATGCCGACACGGATCTTTGGCTCCCCAAACTGATCGGCCCATTCGATCACGAGCAGGACAACCTGACCGCCTGGAACGACACGATGATTGCCCGCCTCGCACCTGGCCGGAGTGCTGCTCGGCTCGCGACGCAGTCGCGGGCTGTGCTGGAGCGGGAACTTGCACATTTTCCCGTTCCCAAGGACATTCCGGGCCTGCGGAAGATGGGCATGCGGATCAGGGTGATGCCGCTGCGCAGCGCGTTGGTCGGCAATCTCCACGAGCGGCTGGTCCTGGCGCAAGTCGCTACCCTCATGCTGCTGTTGCTGGTGTGGTTCAATCTGGCGAATCTTTTCATCGCACAGGCGCTCAAGCGCCGCGGCGAGCTCACCGTGCGGCGGGTGCTCGGCGCCGAGACGCGAGTGCTGTTCCGTCAATTGCTCGCGGAGAGCTTCCTGCCCTGCTTATTGGGCGGCATTGCCGGGTTGCTCGTCGGTGAAGCGCTCACGAGAGTTCTGCTGAGATCAGGATTTGGGAACTCCGCGCTGGCATTCCCGCCTCGCGACTGGGGAGTGACGGCAGCCATTGCACTGCTGCTCGCGCTGCTCTCGGCGCTCGTGTTCTCTCTGGCGGGACTTTACTTCATCCGCCGCCAGGATCTCGGGCAGGCGCTCAGGGAAGCCGACGCGCGCAGCGCCGGCGGCCGCAGCGAGCATCGTGTCCGCGCGGCACTGGCGATCACCCAACTGGCACTGGCTTCGGCACTCATCGGCGCCGGCGCCATGCTGGCCCGAAGCATGCTGAAGTTGGATGCGGTCAACCTCGGATTTCAACCGCAGCACGTTCTGACTTTCCAGGTGCAGTTGTTTTCGGCTGACGCCGATACGGCACCATCCGATCTCGTGGCAAGGCTCACGGCACTGCATCGCGCGCTGGCGCAAGTACCGGGTGTCACGGCCGCGACTGTCACCAACAGCGTGCCCTTTGATGATCAGCCAGCGGGCGACGGTGCTTATCCGTACCCCTACGACGGAGAGCACAATCCCGCTCTCGATGCGGTCGTCGCAGATCCCGACTTCTTCAAGACCTTCGATATTCCGCTGCTCGCAGGACGGCAGTTCGCGCCAGAGGATACCGTCTCTCAGGAGGGGGTCGCGGTGATCGACGTGCAAGCTGCGCGCGAGCTGTTTGGCACGATCGACGTCGTGGGACGCAGGTTCAACTTCGACGATGAGAACGACTCCAGACCCGGGCTGCTGTTTCGGGTCATCGGCATCGTCGCTCACACGCGACACGCCCATGTGGCCGGCGGCCGCCACATGGGTATCGTCTATGTGGCCCGCCGCCAAACCGTGGATCCGAGCCGCCCGGGCTGGTCGTGGGCATTCCCGAACTGGTATGTCGCAGTTCGCACGCCGCTCGACCCGGCCGCGATTTTGCCCGCGCTGCGGCAAGCGGTGGGCCGAGCGCTGCCGGGTGTCCCCGTCTACGATGTGCGCAGCATGGACGAGCGGCTGGCCAGCGTCCTCGCGCCACGGCGCAGCTTCACGGCGCTGGTGTTGATGTTTGCGCTCGGCGCATTGGCGGTCGCCGCGGTCGGCCTTTATGCGGTGCAGAGCTATGCCGTGAGCGAGCGGCGGCCGGAATTCGGCATCCGCGCCGCGCTCGGCGCCGACGGCGAGCGGCTGCGGACGCTGGTGCTGCGCGAGGTCATCGTGCTGCTCGTCATTGGGCTCACCATCGGTCTCTGCGGCGTCGTGGCCCTCGGTCGGCTACTCTCCTCGCTGCTTTACGGCGTGCGTGCCGCGGATCCCTCGTCCTTGATTCTGGTGCTGGTGGTTCTGAGTTTGGCCGCGCTGCTCGCGGGCTGGATCCCGGCGCGGCGCGCGAGTCGGGTGCCGCCGATGGAGGCACTACGGGACCGGTAAGCAAGGCGCATAATCAAAAACATGCCGAAACCGTTGATCCTCGTTGCGGATGATCACGCGGACGTCCGTCAGGCACTGTCTCTGCTGCTGCGCGAGGGCGGCTATGATGTCCTGACGGCGGCGAGCCCGGCGGAGGCGCTGAGCGCACTGCGGCAATCGCCCCCGGACCTGGTTCTTCTCGACCTCAACTATCAACGCGATACCACCTCCGGCGCCGAGGGACTCGAGCTCCTGAAGCAGATCCGTGCGCGACACCGCGAGTTGCCGGTCGTGATCCTCACCGGCTGGGCAACGGTTTCGCTCGCGGTCGAGGCGATGCATCTTGGCGCCCAGGACTTCCTCGAGAAGCCCTGGGAGAACGCGCGGGTCCGCTCGCTCGTCGCGCAACATCTGGCATCCGTCCGCGCCCGCGCCCACGTGCGTCAGCTCGAGGATGAAGGTCAACTGTCGGACGGCGAGGCGGACGCGCCGATCTACCGCTCGCGCGCCATGCAGGAGGTGCTGGCGGTCGCCGGCCGCGTTGCCGCATCCGACGTGCCGGTTCTGCTCACGGGCGAGAGCGGCACCGGCAAGAGTCTGGTCGCGCGTTGGATTCACCGGCACTCGCCCCGCGGCGGCGGCCCTTTCGTCGCTGTCAACCTCGGCGGCCTCGCCGAGACGTTGTTCGAAAGCGAGCTCTTCGGCCACGTCAAGGGCGCGTTCACCGACGCGCGCGGCGATCGAGTGGGCCGCATCGAGCGCGCCCGGGGAGGCACGCTCTTTCTCGATGAGATCTCGAACATCACACCGGCGCAACAGGCGCGACTGCTGCACGTGCTGGAGGATGGGACTTTCGAGAGGGTCGGAGAGACCGTCCCGCGGCCCGCCGATGCGCGCATTCTCGCGGCGACGAACGCCGACATACGGCAGTTGATTCGGGACGGCCGCTTCCGTGAAGATCTCTACTTTCGCCTGAACACCCTCGAGATCGCGCTGCCTCCGTTGCGCGCTCGGCGCGACGACATTGCGCTGCTCGCCACGTATTTTCTCGCGCGCCACACGAAGGAGAGCGGCCGCCAGCCCCTTACGCTGGCCGAGGGCGCAAGCCGGGCGCTCGATGCGTATGACTGGCCCGGCAATGTCCGCGAGCTCGCGCACGTCATGCAGCGCGCCGTGCTGCTGGCCAAGGGCGAGACGATCGAAGTGGCGGATCTGAGGCTCACGGAGCGTGACGTCACGGAGACAGTCGAGAATCTCACCCTGGAGCAGGCCGAGCGCTATGTGATCCAGCGCGCGCTCGAGAGTTGCAGCGGTGACGTGGCGGCTGCGGCGGTGAAGCTGGGAATGAGCCGCAGCGCGCTCTATCGCCGGCTGGAAAAAATTCGCGAATGAAAGGCGGCGGACGCGGGCGCGAAGCGGCTCTCGCCTTCCTGGCGCTGCTGCCGATGCTGGCGCTCGCGGTAATTCCCGCGGCGCGGGTGAAAGTCTCCCGGGTGGCGCTGTGGCTGTGGCTCGCCTTCGCGCTCGCCTGGTTCATCGGTTGGATGGCAGCGGCGGCAAAGGTGAGAGTACGACAGCTGCGACTGCTCGCCAGTCTGCTGCAGGGATTGCGCGAGGGCGATTACGGCTCGCGAGTCCGTCCCGGGTCCGGCGCGGCAGGCGAGCTATGGCGAGAATTCAACGCCCTGGCGGCGAAGCTCGGCGGCGAAGAGCGCCGCGGCCTCGAGACCGACGCCTTGCTGTCACAGCTGCTCGGTGGGCTCGAGCTCGCGGTATTGATCGTCGACGGGCAGGACCGTCTGGTGGAGCTCAATCCTGCCGCGGAAGAGCTGCTCGGAAAATCGCCCTCGGCGCTCATCGGACGAGGCGCGGCGGAGCTCGGACTGTCGGATTGGCTCGACCGTCCCGCGCCCTTCATCGATCGCCACAGCTTCTCGGCCGGCGAGGGACCGTGGGAGGTGCGCCGGGTGGCGTTTCGCCGTCATGGGCGGCCGCATCGGTTGCTGGTCGTCACCGATGTCAGCCATGCGCTTCGCGAAGAGGAGCGCCACGCATGGCGCCGGCTGATTCGAGTCCTGGGTCACGAGATCAACAACTCGCTCGGCTCGATCCAGTCGACCGCGGGACTGCTCAAGGAGCGCGCCCCGCAAGCGGACGTGGTGGCGAGAGACGGTCTGGAGCTCATCGAGCAGCGCAGCCGCGCGCTCGGCGCCTTCATCCGTCGCTACGCGGAGCTCGCCCGTCTGCCGCCACCGAATCCGCAAACGGTCGAAATCGCGGGCCTGATCCGACACATTGTCTCACTCGAGACTCGAATCGCCGTCGAGATGGACTCGACTTCACCTGACACGGTCCATGTGGACCGATCGCAGCTCGAGCAGGCGCTGATCAATCTCGTGCGCAACGCGGCGGATGCGGCGCTCGAGACCGGAGGCGGGGTGCGCGTGCGCTGGCGGCGCGGCGCCCGGGACCTGCTGATCGAAGTGGAAGATGACGGACCCGGTATTGCCCATACCGAGAATCTTTTCGTGCCGTTCTTTACCACCAAAGCGGGGGGGAGCGGTGTCGGCCTGGTGCTGGCTCGCCAGATCATCGAAGCGCACGGCGGCAATCTGCAACTGGTGAACCGGGTGGGCTCGCGAGGCGCGGTCGCGGTCGTGCGCGTGCCCGCGGGCGCGTGATCAGGCGTGGAAGCCCTCCGCCGCGCAATGCTCGGCGATGAAGCGCTCGTGGCTCGGCATTCGCTCCACAGCCCCTTCGATCAGCTTGCGGATGCTGCCGAGGAAATCCTCGAGCTTCTCCCGCGGCAGGCTGTCGGCGAGCGGGTGATGGCGCCGCGGCAGGATTCCCTGACCCACCATCACCTGGAGCCAGGATTGCTCGGTGAAGAGCTCCTCGCCCTCGCGGAAGATCTGACCCGTCGCATCGAAGATCTCGAGCTTGTGCCGCAGCCCCTGCGGAGCCGGCAGCGCGGCGCAACGCCGCCAGAACGGTGTGTCGCGCCGCTCGATGGTGCGGTAGTGCAGCACCAGGAAATCGCGCACCTGCTCGTATTCCCGCCGCATGTTGCGGTTATATTCCTCGATGAGCGCCCGATCGCAGCCGCGATCCGGAAAGAGCGACAGCAGCCGGCTGACTCCGGATTGGATCAGGTGGATCGCCGTCGATTCCAGCGGCTCGAGGAACCCGGCCGCGAGGCCGATGGCGATGCAATTTCGCGACCAGATCTGCCGCCGCACGCCGGTGGTGAAGCGAAGCGGCCGCGGGTCTCCCAACGGCTCGCCATCGAGGGAGCCGAGAAGGATCGCGGTCGCCTCATCCTCGCTCATGAACTCGCTGCAGTACACGTGGCCGTTGCCGGTGCGGTGCTGCAGCGGTATCCGCCACTGCCAACCCGCCGGCCGGGCGTTGGCCTGGGTGTAGGGGCGCATCGGTGAGGCGCTGACGCTCCCGACCGCGAGCGCGCGATCGCAGGCGAGCCACTGCCGCCAG
>JBAUOO010000251.1:0-44467 GCA_049579785.1 Steroidobacteraceae bacterium | reverse complement strand
TAGGCGATCGACAGGATGGCGCCGTCGTTGAGCAGCGCCAGCATCACGATCATCACGGCCGTCAAGGGATAGAAATTGAAGATCAGGATCGCTGCCGTCATGAACAGCAGCACGCGCAGCGTCTCGGCAATGCGATAGATCGCGTAGCTGTTCATGCGCTGGAAGATCTTGCGGCTCTCCTTGATCGCATCGATGATCACCGATAGGCCGGGTGACGTGAGGACGATGGAAGCCGCCGCACGCGCCGCGTCGGTCGCATCGGAAACCGCGATGCCACAGTCGGCTTTCTTCAGCGCGGGGGCATCATTTACCCCGTCGCCCGTCATGCCGACCATGTGGCCGAGCTTTTGCAGGACATCGACGATATGAAACTTGTGCTCCGGGAACACCTGGGCGAAGCCGTCAGCCTTCTCGATCGACTCGGCTACTTCTGTGCTCTCTTGCTTCTTCACGTCTCCCAAGCTCGAGGCATCCAGAATATTGCACCCCATGCCCAGCTTCTTGGCGGTCTCCTTGGCAATGGCCAGCGCGTCGCCCGTGACCATCTTGATCTTGACGCCCATCGCCAGTGCGGTCGCGATGGTTGACTTGGCATCCTCGCGAGGTGGGTCGAACAAGGGCAATACGCCCACGAACCGCCATGGGCCCTCGCCCTCGGCCCGCGCCACGCCCAGCGAGCGAAAGCCGCGCGCCGCGAAATCGTCCACGGCTTTATCGACGGCGCTCTTCACTTGCCCGGCATCGGCCGACAACTCGAGGATCACCTGCGGCGCGCCCTTGGCCACCTTGAACGTCTTGCCGTCCTTAGCCTTGACGCTCGCCTCGGTACGCTTGTGCACCGGATCGAAGGGCTGGAAGTGCAGTACCTGGTAGCCTTTCAAGTCCTGGTCATTCTTGACGCCGGCCAATACGGCGAGATCAATGGTGTCGTTGTTGTCCGCGCGCGATGCGAGGGCGCCGTCGAGGATGACCTGATCGGCCGGTACGTCGTTGACGCTGAAAGGGTCGCCCAGCGTGAGCTTGTTTTGCGTCAGGGTACCGGTCTTGTCCGCGCACAGCACGTCCACGCCCGCCAGTTCCTCGATGGCCACCAGCTTGCTGACAATCGCCTTTTTCCTGGCGAGCAGGCGCGCCCCCACCGCCATCGTCACCGACAGCACCGTCGGCATGGCCACGGGAATGGCCGCCACCGTGAGCACCAGTGCGAACTGCAACGTGGTCAGGATCGGATCGCCCCGGAAGATCGCGGTCCCGATAATCGCGGCCACCAGACCCCCGGCGAGGATGATCAGGTAGTTGCCGATCTTTAGCACCGCCTTTTGGAAGTGACTTACGGTGTGCGCCTCCTGCACCAGCTGCGCAGTCTTGCCGAAGTAGCTGTTCGCGCCCGTCGCATACACCAGTGCACCGATTTCGCCGCGTCGGATGATCGAGCCGGAGAACACCGCCTCGCCGGGCTTACGCGTGGCAGGCAAGGATTCGCCCGTCAGAGCGGACTGGTCCACCTCGACGGCGTCGCCGTCCAGTAGCCGGGCGTCTGCCGGCACGATGTCCCCCAGGCGCATGCGGATCACATCGCCCGGGACCAGCTCGCGCGCCGGCGGATTGACCCACTTGCCGTCCCGTTGCACGCGCGCCTTGATCGCGAGTTTCGCCTTCAGCGCCGCGATCGCGTTGCCGGCCTGGCGTTCCTCCCAGAATCCGACCACGGCATTGGCCAGCAGCAGCAGGAAGATGATGCCGAAGTCGGGCCAGTGTCGCACCGCCGCAGACAGGATCACCGCCGCTTCGATCATCCAGGGAATGGGACCCCAGAAATAGGAGAGGAATTTCAGCAGCGGATTGGTCTTCTTCTCCTCGATCTCGTTCGGGCCATATTGAGTCAGCCGCTTTGCCGCCTCGGCCTGCGTCAGTCCATTCGGCGATGAGCCCAGGCGCTTCTCGAGTTCCGGCATGGGCAGCGTCTTCAGCTCCTCCTTTGATTCAGGCTTGGGCGCCGATGCTTTGGGCTGGGCGGTGGGCTCCTTCATGACGGATAACCTCATCTACGCGGCTGGCTTCACCCGGCGCTGGGACGACGTATTCTGCGCGGGCAGGCTCCACTTCCAGTTGCGGATCTCCGGCAAGTCCTGGCCGTGCTGGTCGATGTACTGCTTGTGCTCGATCAGCTTGTCCTGCATGCGTTGCTTCAGATAGGCCCCCCTAGTGCCCAGCTGCGGCAGCCGATCGATGACGTCGATCACCAGGTGAAAGCGATCGAGGTCATTCTGCACCCGCATGTCGAAGGCGGTCGTGATCGTGCCCTCCTCCTTGTAGCCGCGGACGTGCAGGTTCTGGTTGGCGCGGCGATAGGTCAGGCGATGCACCAGCCAGGGGTAGCCGTGAAAGGCGAAGACGATGTGCTTGTCGCGGGTGAAGATCGAGTCGTAATCGGAATCGCTCAGGCCATGCGGGTGCTCGGAGCTGGATTGCAGCTTCATCAGGTCCACGACGTTGACGACCCGGATCTTGAGGGCCGGCAGCTGCTCGCGCAGAATGGACACCGCGGCCATGATCTCCAGCGTCGGCGTATCGCCACAGCAGGCCATGACCACATCCGGCTCTTCGCCCTGGTCGTTGCTGGCCCACTGCCAGATACCGATGCCTTCCGTGCAGTGCACGACCGCCGCCTCCATGGTGAGCCACTGCGGCAGCGCGTGCTTCCCCGCCACCACCACGTTTACGTAGTGCCGGCTGCGCAGGCAGTGATCGAACACCGACAGCAGGCAGTTGGCGTCCGGCGGCAGATAGACCCGCACGACATCGGCCTTCTTGTTGATGACATGGTCGAGGAAGCCGGGATCCTGGTGCGTGAAGCCGTTGTGATCCTGCTGCCAGACGTGAGAGGTCAGCAGATAGTTCAGCGAGGCGATCCGGCGCCGCCAGGGCAGCTCCGAGGTGACCTTCAGCCACTTGGCGTGCTGGCTGAACATCGAATCCACGATGCGGACGAAACCCTCGTAGCAGTTGAAGAGTCCGTGCCGCCCCGTCAGCAGATAACCCTCCAGCCACCCCTCGCACTGGTGCTCGCTGAGCATCGAGTCCAGCACGCGTCCCGTGGGTGCGAGGAATTCATCGTTTTCGACCGCGCGGGCGTCCCACTGGCGGCTCGTCGCTTCGAACACGGCGCCCAGCAGATTCGAGAGGGTCTCATCGGGACCGAAGATGCGAAAGTTGCGGTGCTCACCGTTCAGCTCGACGACATCGCGCAGGAACTGGCCGAGCACAGCCGTATCCTGCGCGTCAACGGCGCCCGGCGACGGCACCGCCACTGCATGGGTACGGAAGTCCGGCATCCGCAGGTCGCGCAGCAGCGCGCCGCCGTTGGCGTGCGGATTCGCGCCCATGCGCCGCTCGCCCTTCGGCGCCAGATCGGCGAGCTCCGGCCTCAGCCGGCCTCGCTCATCGAACAGCTCTTCGGCCCCGTAGCTCTTCATCCAGGTCTCGAGCTGCTGGACGTGCTCCGGGTGCTGCGAATCCACCAGCAGCGGCACCTGATGCGCCCGGAACGTGCCCTCGACCGGCTGGCCATCGACGACCTTCGGCCCCGTCCAGCCCTTTGGCGAGCGCAAGACGATCATGGGCCAGCGAGGCCGGGGCGTGCCGGCCTGGCTGCGGGCCTCGCTTTGGATACGCCGAATGTCCTCGACGGCCTTGTCCAACGTGCCAGCCATCAGCTGGTGCATCGCTTCCGGCTCATCGCCCTCGACGAAATAGGGCGTCCAGCCGCAGCCGCGGATGAACTGCTCCAGCTCCTCGTGCTCGATGCGGGCCAGCACGGTCGGATTGCTGATCTTGTAGCCATTGAGATGAAGGATCGGCAGCACCGCGCCATCAGTCACACCGTTGAGCAATTTCGTGGACTGCCACGCCGTAGCCAGGGGGCCCGTTTCCGCCTCACCGTCTCCCACCACGCAGGCCACGATCAGATCGGGATTGTCGAACACCGCTCCGAAGGCGTGACTGAGCGAGTAGCCGAGCTCCCCGCCCTCGTGAATCGACCCCGGCGTGGTCGGCGCCACGTGACTGGAGATGCCGCCGGGAAACGAGAATTGCTTGAAGAGCCTCTTCAGCCCGGCCTCGTCCTGCGAGACGTCCGGATATACCTCGCTCCAGGTTCCCTCGAGATAGACATTGCCCACGATGGCCGGCCCGCCGTGACCGGGACCGGAGACATAGAACATGTTGAGGTCATACTTCTTGATGACTCGGTTCAGATGCACGTAAATGAAGTTCTGACCAGGTGTGGTGCCCCAGTGCCCGACCACCAGAGGCTTCACGTGCGAGAGCTTCAGCGGCTCCTTGAGCAGCGGATTGTCATATAGATAGATCTGACCGACCGAGAGGTAGTTGGCGGCACGCCAGTATGCGTCCATCCTGTGCAGCAGCTCGGGCGGAAGGGTGTTGCCAGTCATGAGAGCATCTCCGGGTGTTCCAGCGCCTGCACTTCTGCCAAGCGGCGCCTATGGCATGGTGCACCGCTGAAGTGAGTGCGGTGAGAAAGGTCTCGATCAATTCCAGGGCAAGTACGGGATCGACGACTTTGCCTCCGAGACACACGATATTCATGTCGTCGTCTTCAACGCCCTGACGCGCGGAAAAGACATCAGGGATGAGCCCGGCGCGCATTCCGGCGACCTTGTTCGCGGCAATGGACGCCGACCCCGCTGCCGCTAAGCGCCAGGCCTCGCTCGACCTGCCCCGCGGCGACGGCTCTGGCCAGTGGCACGATGAAGTCCGGGTAGTCATCTTGCACGCGCCGAAGTCCACGACGTCGTACTCCGAGGCGCGCAACGCGTCCGCGACCCGCCCCTTTAGGACGAAACCGCCGTGGTCCGAGGCAATTCCTACGCGCATCATGGTCTTTGCCGATTAAAGTCCGCGTCGGTGCAGCGCGCTATCCGTAGAAGTCGCAGCTTCCCCCGTCTCGAGGCACTCACGGCGACGAATGAAACTGCCTTCAGGCAAGGAGCCCTGGCCGCGCATGATCAGGCCTTCTCGAACGCCGCAGAGACGATGGCCTCGAACTCTACAAGTTCGATTTCAAACCGCAGGCAGCAGGTCGGGCCCCCGACTGACCTTTGTACGATGCTGACCCCCGATCGTCTGTGCGCCAGCGAACGAATACGCTCAGCGTCCGTGCGGCGACGCTTGACGAATCGGTGGCGAGGAGCAACAGGCTGAAGGTGTCACACTACCGCGTGCAGCTCTGCGCGAAGGCGGATGGCGGCCTTTGCGATTCATCGACACCGGTCGAGTACATTTCAGGGTCTCGGAGCGGTGACGCATATGCGATCACCGAGACCGACATCGGGCTCATCGCATGCTCGCCGCCATGGCGGCGCGAAGGGATTAGCGTCATCTCGCTGGGCTTGCCGTCGACGCCACACGCGAGCGCACGACGGAGCGCGCAATCATGAGCTCCTCGTCGGTGCGCATGACCCGCAGCTTGACGCGAGCCGCGTCCGGCGAGATCAACGCCGCATTCTTCGCGTTGCGCTGCGGATCAACCTCGATGCCGAGAAAGCCGAGTCCTTCGCAAATGCGCGCGCGGATAGGCGGCGCGTTCTCGCCGATGCCGCCTGCGAAGACGAGCGTGTCGACCCCGCCGAGCACCGCGGCAAAGGCGCCGACCCACTTCCTGGCTTCATAGCAAAACAGCGCCAAGGCTTCAGCCGCCCGCGCGTCGGCACCTTCCTGCGCGAGCAGGTCGCGCACATCGGAACTGATCTCCGATACCCCGAGAAGCCCCGACTCGTGGTTCACCATGCGATCGAATTGCGCGGCGCTCATATGCTCCGTGCGTGCCAGGAAACTGACCAGCCCCGGGTCCAGATCGCCCGAGCGGCTGCTCATCGGAAAGCCCGAGGCCGGCGTGAAGCCCATGCTGGTGTCCACGCTGTTGCCGTCACGGACGGCCGCCATGCTGGCCCCGTTGCCAAGATGCGCGAGAATTGCACGGCCCGACGTTGCGGCAGGGTCCCCGAGACGTACGAGCTCCTCCATGAGGTAGGCGTAGGACAGGCCGTGAAAGCCGTAGCGCTCGACGCCCTGCGCCCGGTAGCGCCGTGGGATGGCAAGCAGCGTCGCAACGCGCGGCATGCCGCGATGAAATGCGGTGTCGAAGCAAGCCAGCTGCGGCAGTCCCGGGTATCTTTGCCGAAACGCCTCGATCAGCTCGACCTCGCGCGGCAGGTGATCAGGATCGAACGGCGTGATCCGCCGCAGCTCATCCAGCAGCTCCGCCGTGACCTGCGCCGGCTCCGTGCGGTGCATGCCGTGCACCACACGATGCCCCACCGCGCCGATGGTGTCGAAGCCGACCTGCTGTTCGAGCCAATCGATCAGGATGCTCGCCGCCGAGGGGTGATCGGGGAGGGCGACGCTCCCACGGGTCGGAGGATTGGCGGTCGGCTCCTCGAAGGTCAATGTCGCTCCGGCCAGACCCAGCCGATCCATCTTTCCATATAGCCGTCGCTCGAGCGCCTCGCCCGCCCGATACAGCGCGAACTTGATGCTCGAGGAGCCGCCATTGATGGTCAGGACGCATGGCTTTGCGAAGGGCATGAATCACCATTTCTGTCCGATTGCCGGATGACAAGGTTTGCGTTTGATCGGGGCCGGCCCGGTCGGCATGCGCGACCGCATCCTGCGCAGAGGTGCGCGTCGATACGGGCCCACCTCTCACCCGCCCGACAGGCCGAGAGCGGACAGCTGCGCAAGCGTCGATCGATAACCGGTATGAAGAACGCTTCGCATCCCCAGCTCCTGCGCAATCTGGGTGAACATCCGGGTGTTGTCGACATAGACCGCCTGTCGGGCTCGAACCTGCGCGATGTCGAGCGCGAGGCGAAAGATTTGTGCATCGGGCTTGCGGAGGTGCACCAGGCTGGAACAGACGAAGAAATCGACGAACTCGTTCAGCCTGAACTCTCGAATTCGATAAGCGTTCAGCTCCCGTCCCTCATTACTGATTACCGCGACCCGCAACCGGTGTCGGCGCTTTATCCGAGCGATGAGATCGATCATCGCAGGATACGGCTTCGATTGCTCGTACATGAAACGCTGAAACTGAGCCCGCCTGAACGCGCGCCGGCGATGGAAGACGACCCGGTTCAGATATTCGGCCAGCGTGAGTTTCCCTTCCTCAAAGGTCTCGAAGACCAGACGATGCCGCTCCTCCATCTCCGTCCAGTCAAGGCTGAAGGCTCTGGCCGCCCGCCTCCGCGCAAGATGGTCCCAGCCGTCGGTCAGCAAGACCCCACCGATATCGACGAATAGACAGGCACCGGCCGCGGATGTCGTCATCCGAGTCTCGTCACTCGGTTCGCGACATCGGCGACACGACTCCGTGCGGCCCGGCTCATGCGCGCGCCCGCCGCGGCGCGGATTCCTGCTTGCGTACGACGAATATCGCGCTCGAGTGCCCTGGCAAGCGATACTGTCGCAACTCCTCGGCGAGCGGCGCCGCCCCCGCGGCGAACCCGTCGGGCGTGACCTGAGAGGTATCGACCACCAGATTCCAGCACGACCGCTGCGACAGCTCTGGCAAACCGAAATCGATGTCCTTCGTGTCTGCGTTGAACATCAGCAACAGCGCACCATCGCCGCTCTTCCGGATCAGGCATCCGAGAGTCCTGGCCTTGGAGTCGAGCCAGTCAGGCCGCTCCCCTGACGGGGCGAGCCAGCGCACCTGTGCGTCGGTGTAGAATCTTTCCTCGCTGAGGACCGGGTGCGCGCGGCGAAAGGCGATCATACCGCGCACGAAGCGGTAGATCTCCTGATGCTGCTCGAGTTGCCCCCAATCACACCAGCTGGTCTCGTTGTCCTGGCAGTACGCATTGTTGTTTCCACCCTGCGTGCGACGGTACTCGTCCCCGCCAAGCAGCATCGGCACCCCGCGCGAGATGATTAGCGTCAGCAGGAAGTTCTTGATCTGACGCTTGCGCAAGGTCTCGATGCCGATATCGCTGGTCGCGCCCTCGACACCAAAGTTATCGCTGAAATTCGCATCGGTGCCGTCGCGGTTGTTCTCTCCGTTGGCTTCATTGTGCTTGGTACGGTAGCTCACCAGATCATTCAGCGTGAAGCCGTCGTGGCAGGTGAGAAAGTTGATGCTGCCCTCCGGGCCTTTGCCGGAGTTGAGATAGATGTCGGCACTACCGCAGATCCGGCTGGCGAACAGCCCCAGCATCCCTTCATCGCCGCGCCAAAAGCGGCGAATATCGTCGCGATAGCGACCGTTCCACTCCGCCCAGCGCCGCTCGGAGAAACTGCCCACCTGGTACGCACCGGCGGCATCCCATGCCTCGGCGATGATTTTCACGTCTCTCAGGATCGGATCCTCCGCGATGCGCTCGAGCAGCGGGGCGTTGCCGAGCAGCTTGCCGGACTCGTCACGGCCGAGCACCGAGGCCAAGTCAAACCGGAATCCGTCCACGTGCATCTCGATCATCCAATAGCGTAGCGCGCCCAGGATGTGGTCGCGCACCACAGGATGGTTGGCGTTGATCGAGTTTCCCGTGCCGGTATAGTCCCTGTAATAGCGCTTGTCGTCGCCGAGCGCATAGAAGATTGCGTTATCGATGCCGCGGAAAGAGAGCGTTGGACCCAGCTCGCTCGCCTCGGCCGTATGATTGAACACCACGTCCAGAATCACTTCGATCCCGGCCTCGTGGCAGGCTCGGACCATCTCCTTGAATTCCAGCTTTTGCTGGCCCAAGCCGCCCGCGCTGCTGTAGGAGGCTTTGGGCGCGCAGAACACCACGGGATCGTATCCCCAGTAATTCTTGAGACGCTGGCCGGTTTGCGGATTGCAGCGCGTGCAGGAAGCGTCGTTGAACTCCTGCACGGGCATCAGCTCCAGGGCGGTGACTCCCAGGTCCTTCAGATAAGGAAGCTTTTCTCTCAGACCGCGGTAGGTTCCCGGATGATCCACGCCGGAGCTCGGATGAATCGTGAAGCCCCGGACATGCGCCTCATAGATGACGGTCTTCGACCAGGGATGCCGGAGTGGTTGATCTCCCTGCCAATCGTAGGGCTCGTTGATCAGCACGCATTTCGGCATCGAGTCGGAATTATCCCGTGTCGAAGGGACGAGGTCTTTTCCTGGAGCCGAGGAGTCGTAGCCCCGCGCGGCAGCAAAATCCCACGCGGGCGCCCGTGAAATCGCCGTCGCGAGGGGATCGAGCAGCAGTCGGTTGAAATTGAAGCGATGCCCTTTGTGAGGCTCATAGGGACCGTCCACGCGGTATGCATAGAGCTGACCGGAAGGGATTCCCGCCACCCAGACGTGCCAGACGTCACCAGTGCGGTGGCGGGTTGGGTCCAACTCTATGATCCGGGCAGCCTTGGCGTCTTCGGGATGATCGAACAGCTCGAGTTGAACACGGCTCGCATAGCGGCTGAACATCGAAAAGTTGACCCCTCCGGAGGTCTCTTGCGTTCCCAGGGGCAAAGCAGAACCTACGCGAATGTCGGCGCGCTCGGATATCTCCGAGAGATACTGGTGCAACTCGCGTTCGGCCGGCTTCATCAACGCTGCCACAGGACACGGGCGCACTCCAATGGAACGGCTACGCCCGCCCGCTGCGGCATGACCCGCACCGTGTAGTCGCCGGCCGGGCGCGTAGCGGCGACCGTCGCGTGATAGACGCCGCCGCGAGCGGCGCCGCGTAACGCCCGCGCCCACTTCATTTCCTGCCGCACCGCGCCGTCGCCGTCCAGGCCGTCCGCGTACAGCTCAACCCGCACCTCATCTGGCTCGAGGTCATTCAGCAGGATCTCGATCTCAAACGAATGACGGCCTACCGTGGTATCAACGCGAAACGCTGCAAAGCGCAGCGAGTCCCAGCGCTGATGCACCTTGTGCTGCCAGTCGACGATTTGCCGGCCGAGCTCGCCTCGATTGGCGGCACGTTGCCGGTAGGCGACGGCTGCCGGCAGATAATGCTGCTCGACGTATTCGCGTACCGTGCGGTTGGTCGAGAAGCGCGGGGTCAACTGCGCCATGCTCTCGCGCACCCGCGCAATCCAGGCCGTGGGAGTCCCTGCAGAGTCGCGGGTGTAAAATTCAGGGATCACCTCCCGCTCGAGCAGACCATAGAGCGCCTCGGCCTCGGCGGCGTCCCAGGCAGGATCATCGCCATGCTCCCGGCCATCGCCCACTGCCCAACCCACCTCCGGGGTGTAGGCCTCCGCCCACCAGCCGTCCAGCTCCGACAGATTGAGGCCGCCGTTGACGAGCACCTTCATGCCGCTCGTGCCGCAGGCCTCCCACGGGCGGCGCGGGGTGTTGATCCAGACGTCCACACCCTGCACCAGCTGCTCCGTCAAGAGCATGTCGTAGTCACTCAGGAAGATCACATGCGGGCGCACCGCGGGCTGGCGAATGAAACGAATCCATTCCTGGATCAGTGCCTGTCCGTCCTGGTCGGCTGGATGGGCTTTGCCGGCGATGATCAGTTGCACCGGCCGCTCCCGGTCGCTCAGCAAGCGTAGCAGCCGCGCTCGATCGTGTAGCAGCAGGTTCGGCCGCTTGTAGGTCGCGAAGCGACGCGCAAAGCCGAGCGTCAAGGCCTTGGGGTCGAATAGATGCTTCACGGCATCGACCGTCTCGGGCGCGGCTCCCGAGGCCGTCAATTGCCGGGACAGTCGATCACGCGCGAATTCGATCAGAGACAGGCGCGCAACGCTACGGAATTGCCACAGGCTGGCCTCGGCGGTGCGGTGAATGTCCCGCTCCAGGCTCTCCGCGGTCCCGAGCCAGCGATCCTTACCGCAGTGCTGTGTCCACAGCTCATCGGCCGCGGCCGAGTCCCAGGTCGGCATGTGCACGCCATTGGTCACGGAGCCCACCGGGACGTCATCCACCGGCCAGCGCGGAAAGAGGGGCTCGAAGAGCTGCCGGCTTACCTTGCCGTGCAAGCGGCTCACGCCGTTGACAGCGGCGCTCCCCCGCATCGCGAGATAAGCCATGTTGAAGGGCTCTGAAGGGTCGTTCGGGTTCGCTCGGCCGAGCGCGAGCAGATCGCGCAGGGGTATGCCGAGCTTCTCCTGCGCATAGGCGCCAAGGTATCGCTCGATGAGTGCGGGTGGGAATCGATCGAAGCCGGCCGCTACCGCGGTGT
The DNA here is from genome assembly GCA_049579785.1 of Steroidobacteraceae bacterium. Taxonomy (GTDB): domain Bacteria; phylum Pseudomonadota; class Gammaproteobacteria; order Steroidobacterales; family Steroidobacteraceae; genus 13-2-20CM-66-19. The sequence goes on along the minus strand of JBAUOO010000251.1, from coordinate 33,299 downwards.
GCGTGGTGAAGAGATTCCCCGCGCGCGTGATGGTGAGCGCCACCTCGAAGGGCTGCGACGCCACTTCCATGAAGCTGCGGGCGCGCTCCAGGACGGCGAAGGCGGCATGCCCCTCATTCAGATGGCAGACTTCCGGCTGCACGCCGAGCGCACGGAGCAGTCGCCAGCCACCGATCCCGAGCAGCAGCTCCTGCGTCAGGCGCAGTTCCGGGCCGCCGCCATACAGCTCATTGGTGATGCCCCGATGGGCGGGGTAATTCGCGGCATCATTGCTGTCGAGCAGGTACAGCTTCACCCGGCCGACCTGGACTTGCCAGGCGCGCAGCCAGACCGAGTAGCCCGGCAGGTCGATCTCCAACCGCAGCCACTCGCCGTTCGGCTGACGTAGCGGTGCAATCGGCAACTGCCCGGGATCGTTATATGGAAACAGCGCCTCCTGCGCACCTTCCTTGTCGATCACCTGGCGAAAATAGCCCTGGCTATAGAGCAATCCAACACCGATGACCGGCACCCCCAGATCGCTCGCGGCCTTGAGCTGGTCGCCGGCGACGTTGCCCAGGCCGCCGGCGTAGATCGGCAGCGCCTCGCTCAGCATGAACTCCATGCTGAAGTAAGCCGTACGGCTCAGTGCTGACTGCGGATGGGCTTGCTGAAACCATGCCGGTGCCTGCGCTGCCTCTCTGCGGTCTCGCGCGAGGTCGTCGACCTGCTTGCGGAAGGCGGGCTCGGCCAAGATCCGCCGGAGCTTATCCCGCGAGACCGTCTGCAGCACGGCCCAGGGATTATGCGTGGAAGCCCAAAGCACGGGATCGAGCTGCCGCCACACCTGGTCGGTGGCATGATTCCACGACCAGCGCAGATCCAGCGCCAGCGCGGCGAGGGACTCGTATCCCTCCACGTCCGGATCCACGGCCCTGCGGGGTTGCCCTGGATGGCTCGCCGGTGTTTGTATTTCCATAGCGTTTGATTGACCTTGATTTCCGGCGTATTTACCGGTCGCTGTGCTCGGGTGCCGCCAGCGCAACGTCGACCATGGTCTGTGCTTCCCGCAGGATGCGGCGCAGGTGATCGGCTCCGCGCAAGCTCTCGGCGTAGATCTTGTAGATGTCCTCTGTGCCGGAGGGCCGCGCCGCAAACCATCCACCCTCTGCCGTCACCTTCAACCCCCCGATGGGCGCGTCGTTGCCTGGTGCGCGGGTGAGGATGGCCTGGATCTTCTCCCCGGCCAGCTCGGTGGAATTCACCTGCTTGGGCGAGAGCTGAGCCAACCGTTTCTTTTGGACGGGGGTAGCAGGCGCCTCGACGCGGTCGTGAATCGGGTCGCCGAAATCGCGCGTGAGATCGCGGTAGATTTCCCCGGGATCGCGGCCCATGCGCGCGGTGATCTCCGCCGCCAGCAGCGCCGGCACGATGCCGTCCTTGTCGGTCGTCCAGACGGTGCCGTCGAGGCGCGTAAACGACGCCCCCGCGCTCTCCTCACCCCCGAATCCAAGCGACCCGTCGAGCAGGCCCGCGACAAACCACTTGAACCCCACCGGCACCTCGTAGAGCTTTCGGCTCAGCTTCATCGCAACGCGATCGATCATCGAGCTGCTGACGACGGTCTTGCCCACCGCCGCGTCCTTGCGCCACCTCGGCCGATGCTGGAACAGGTAGGAGATGGCAGCTGACAGATAATGATTCGGCAGCAGGAGGCCAGCAGTCCGGGTGACGATCCCATGGCGGTCGTGGTCTGTGTCGCAGGCGAACGCGATGTCGAAGCGGCCCTTCAGGGCGATCAAGCGCTGCATCGCGTACGACGAGGAGGGGTCCATGCGGATCTGGCCGTCCCAGTCGAGCGTCATGAACCGGAAGGTCGGATCGACGGCTTCGTTGACCACCGTCAGATTCAAGCCGTAGCGCTCGGCAATCGGAGCCCAGTAGTGAACACCGGCGCCACCGAGCGGATCCACGCCCATGCAAATGGCCGCGCCGCGAATCGCGTCCAGATCAACCACCCGGTCGAGATCGCTGACATAGGCGTTGAGATAGTCGTGCCGATGCGTTGTCGCCGCATGCAGCGCCCTGTTCAGCGGCATTCTCTTTACGCCGCGCAGATCACTCCTCAAAAGGCGGTTGGCTCTCTCCTCGATCCATCCAGTGACGCCGGTCTCTGCCGGTCCTCCGTGGGGAGGGTTGTACTTGAAGCCGCCATTGTCGGGTGGATTGTGCGAGGGCGTGATGACGATGCCGTCCGCCCGACCCGAATCTGCGGATGCCCGGCCGTGGTTATACGTGAGTATGGCGTGAGAAATCACCGGCGTCGGCGTGTATTCGTCCTGCACCGCGAGCATGACCTCCACACCATTGGCTGCGAGCACCTCGATCGCGCTCGCATATGCCGGCACGGACAGCGCGTGCGTATCGATGCCGAGGAACAGCGGGCCCCGGATGCCCTGCTGCTGCCGGTAGTCGCAGATCGCCTGGCTGATCGCCAGGACATGCCCTTGGTTGAAGGTGATGCGGAACGCGCTGCCCCGATGTCCGGAGGTGCCGAACGCAACCCGCTGCCCCGGCACCGACGCATCAGGGACCTCGGTGTAGTAGGCCGTGACCAGCCTCGGCACGTCGACCAGCATCGCGGCTGTGGCCGGGTGTCCCGCCAAAGAGCTTATCTTCGCGGCCGCATTCTTGACCTCACTCATCGCGCACCTGCAAGACTGCTGAGGGACCAATAGCGCCCGAGGCGCTGAGCGCTGTTCATGAGCCTGTCCCCTTGAGTCGCCGCAAGCGTCGTATCAAAGCGTGGGTTGAGCTGTCGTGCGCGAGCGGCAGGCCCGCTGTCCCGCTGTCCTATCTACGGCGCGATCGGCACTCGCGTAATCAGAACTTCTACCTACAACTGATTTTGGTCCTGCGGCCGCTTCGCATAGACACGGATCGAGGCGGTCCCTCGATCCACGTTCCCGGTAGCCTCTCTCGAGTGACGACAGTTCCGAATTGCGTTAGCCGCGCAGCGGCTGGCGCCGTTCGCCCCTGCGGATAAGTACCGATTGCCGGACGGCGTGGCTTCGTAAGGTCCGGCGCCGCCTCTCGGCAAGGTCACCCGGGTCCGATGAATTATGCTACCGGACGATGCCGCCCCGTACCCACGAGGCTGCGGGCGGCCGCGACGGCTGATGGCATCAGCTCCGACCGTCGACATCTGCACATCAAGACCCCTCATCGGGAGGATGTCGACTTCCTCGCGATCGTTCTCAATGAGTGCCGTGGCGTCCGCGGCGGCGAAACGTGCGTGAACGGAGCCGACGGGCGCTACGCCGGCCGATTCAAGCAGCGCGAGTGCGGATCGCTGCTGCTGCTGGACGATGCCCGGGTGATACATGAACCCTCGCCGATCCGCCCGACCACGGCATTGCGATTTCGCGATACGCGTGCTGACCTAACGAGGTCAATCGCAATCACTACGGCCGCAAGGAACCGGCGGCACCGGGCAACTGGAGCCCCCGAACTGCTCCGCACTATATAAAGTCCCGAAATCAGATGTCCAGCGTCTGTGCGGTAGCGTACATTGCAAATTTAACACCATAGCGACACAGATCCGCGCTAATAATCATCGGCACACGGTTTGGCGGCGCGCACGCCTGGCTAGCTGATGACCATGCTCACTATCCCATCCGAACTTGCAAGAAATGCGCTCGATGCCACCCCGGACGCAATGATCTTCATTGACGGCTCGGGCATCATCCAGTTCGCGAACCAGCAGGTTTGTGCCCTGTTCGGATACACGCACGAGGAGATCATCGGACAGCGGGTCGAGAAACTCATGCCGGAGCGATTTCGCAGCCGTCATATCGCGCATAGAGAGCACTACGTCGGTAATGTTCGCGTGCGTCCGATGGGCGCAGGCTTGGAACTATATGGATTGCGACAGAATGGCTGCGAGTTTCCGATCGAAATCAGTCTAAGCCCCATTCAGAGTCGCGCTCCGGTCCTCATTGCCGCAGCAATTCGTGACGTGACCGACCGCAAACGCGTCGAAGGCGAGCTGATGGTGGCGCGCGAAGTCGCCGATCGTGCCAATCAGGGCAAGAGCCGCTTTCTAGCCACAGCCAGCCATGATCTGCGCCAGCCCCTGCAAACGCTCGCGCTCCTTAACGGCGCCCTGCGTCGCATCGTGCGCGATCCCGACGCGGCCGAAGCTCTGTCGCAGCAGGAACAGGCCATCGGCGCAATGTCGCGGCTGCTCAATGCCTTACTGGATATCAGCAAGCTTGAGTCGGGAGCGATTAAACCCGAGCCCGCCGACTTCACGGTCGCAGCTCTATTCCAGGAACTGCGCGTGGAGTTCGCGGGTATCGCGACCAACAAGGGCCTGCAACTGGAAGTTGAAGCTTGTGCAGATCAGGTCCACAGCGATCCGTCCCTGGTGGAGCAAATTCTGCGTAATCTCGTGGCAAATGCCATCAAGTACACGCGCGAGGGCTGGGTGCGCTTGCGATGCCTGCACGAGGCGCCACTGATTCGCCTCGAGGTGCTCGATACCGGCATCGGTATTCCGGCCGATAAGATCCCGCATATCTATGAGGAGTTCTACCAGGTCGGCGTCCCGTCCAACAGTTCGCGAGACGGCTATGGGCTTGGGTTGAGCATCGTCATGCGGCTGGTCAAGCTGCTCGCACTCCAGTTGGACGTGCGCTCTGAGGTGGGACGGGGCTCCACTTTCTCGCTGGTGCTGCCAGCGAGCAGCCGTGACGCTGCGCCGTCCGTGCACGTGTCCAAACCGCACGCAAGCCCCGAGCCGCAGATTGGCACGGCCCATATTCTCTTGGTCGAAGACGACCCACCTGTCAGGCATGCCACCCTCATGTTGCTGCGCGTAGAGGGCTACAGCGTGACGGCCGTCGAATCGCTGGCAGAGGCGTTGCAGCATGTCCGGGAGAACAGACGCGTAGACATGCTGGTGACCGACTATCATCTGCGCGATGGGGAACTCGGCACCGAGGTCATCGGCGCACTGCGAGCGGCTTCGCCTCTTCCCTTGAAGGCAGTGCTCATGACCGGGGACACGTCCACGGCAGTAGCGGAATTGCCCCACGATCCCTACTTACGGGTGGCGAGCAAGCCGATCGTTGCCGATGAGCTGTTGACGCTGCTCAGAGCCTTACTCGCCGCCTGATGGAAGGTTGACTCTTACAACAATACGGGCCAGAGCTGGGAGAGGCGCTTCTGATACTGCCCCGATATGCGCTCGCATCAGGTATTGCCCCGCGATGCGGGGTAATGCAAGGCTACCGCAGCACTACGCCAATGCGCGCCGCGGAAGATCAATGGTGAAAACACAACCTGACCCGGGTACGTCGCGGACGCGGACAATTCCATTATTTGCTTCGACGCTACGCCGGCAGATTGCCAGCCCAAGCCCGAGGCCGGATCTATCCTTACCGCCCTGCTCAAAGGGCAGGAACATTTGGTCAGCGCTGCCCGGTGGCAAACCGCCACAATGATCCTCGACATCAATCAGGATCCGATCTGCGACTGCATAAGCGTGCACCGAGACCTCAGTGCCGTCTTCCGTGAACTTGAACGCGTTCTGCAGCAGGTTTCCGACGGCCGAAAGAAGCATGTCGCGGTCGACATCGACCGCAAGATCCTCATCGACAACGGATGCTGTGAATTTACATTCACGGGTACGCGCCTCGAGCAATGCGGAGATCCCGATCTGATTCATGAAATCGGCAAGGGAGACGAGTTCGTGCCGCGGCGGCAGCCCGGCGGCGACTCGCACATCGGCAACAGATCGATCGACCAGTGTACGCAGCCCGATCAGCGAACGCTCCAGCGCCGCCCCAGTTGGCCCGGCCACCCCGACACTACCCGTTTTGATGGCGGCGAAGGCGAGCGTGGCCGTCTGGATGAGGTTACGCAGCTCGTGCGCGAGAAACCCCAGCCTTTCACTCAGTGCCTGAATGCCATCGTTCGCCACGACAGAAAAGCGTTGGTAGGAGTATTCCGTCACAGCATCGGCGATGCCGTTATCGAGGCAGCGGTTGAGCGTTCGAAATTCATCTATCTCGATCGGCACTTTGAGTTCGAATGCCAGATCGGTGATGGCCTGGCACAGATCGCCGTAGTCGTGAACGACCTGATCCACGGTAAAGCCCCGCTGCATCAGCTCGCGCCCATGCAACGCTGCAGCGGCGCTCATCTCCGACAATGCCACCCCGCCACCGGCCGGACCGGAAACCTCGCGGCTGCGCATGGGGTCGGAGGTCTGCTCGATCTGGAGCGTCTTAATCAGCTGATCGAGAAACAGCGGAATGCCGTGTGCGAGCTCAGCTTCGGCCACTCGGGGTGCAGACCCTCGAGCGACCTTGAGACGGCAGCGTTCTATCAGACCAGCGCGATGGCTGGTGAGAAATTCGTGGAGCACCTGCGCAGTCTACGCTGTGTCGTGTGCTGCCTATGTGCGGCTGCGCACCGTAACCGCGACCGGCTCCGACCGCAGTCGCCTTACGTTCGCCGCCGCACCGAACCGGTCGTGATTCGCGAGTAGGCTGCAAAGCGGATGGAGGGCATTATGTGGTTGTTTTCTTGGATCTTTCTCGGACTCATTGCCGGTTTTACTGCCAGCAGGATCGTCAACCGCACTGGCGAGGGCGTCATCGTCGATATTCTGCTTGGAATCGTTGGCGCGATCGTCGGTGGGTGGCTGTTCCGTCTCTTCGGAATGCCGGGGGTCAGCGGGCTGAACATCTACAGCTCGATCATCGCGATCATCGGGGCTGCGGTGGTGCTGCTCATCTACCACACGATGTTTCGCAGCTTTCGTGATGGACGTGCCTGATCCATCAGCTACGCCCGTTTCCACCGGCGTCATCAATCAATCGCTGCTCCCGCGCGCCGTGATCGGGCGTATAGGTGCCTCCGGTCCAGCCGACGCCCCAGCCCAGAATGTGGATATCGACACGCAAGTGATGCACGAGGCAGAGCAGGTGGACCACTGGGAAGACGAGGGTGGCGCGTCGTGCCGCCGGTCACCGCTGCCCTGACCTGCCGGCTCGGGACAGGGAGGCGAGCTGGCCGCTCGTGGTCGATTCGTACCGTATGAGAACCCTCGCGGGGCGCTGTTCGTCCGCACGGGCGGCGAGCACAAACAGCCCGCGGCTCGCAAAGGCCCTGGACGTCATCGGCCGCTTCTGGCCGGGGCACGGGAAGTGGCTCATTGGTACAGCCGTCGCGGTAGTGTTAGCCGTGTACGCGAAGCATCAGTTGTAAGCCTATAATCAGCCGATGTGCAATGAGACAGACACGCTGCGGGGGTTGTACCTGTCGTAATCTTGGCCGCAGCCCTGAGTTGCGCCCCGGAATTGTCCACTTCGCGACCTGCGAATCCTGAGGTAAAGCGACACGATCACCAGCAGGCGAGCGTTCCCGCTCCCGACCCACCTAGTGACTTTTCGGCGGCACTCTTGGCTGCCCAGATGGCGGCACTCGCAGCCAGCATAACGATGGCCAGGGTTACCGCGACAGGTTGACGCCACGGTAACCTATGGCGCCGAGGTTTGACGAGCTGGCGTCCACGCTCGCATAACACAGGGGTACGCGCGGTCCGCTGCAATATTCGCATGCCAAACACTCACCCCGGCCCAGCGACGATAACACCTCCAGCGGCCGCCATGACAACGAGCGGCCACGCTAGCGCTGAAAGTCCTATACGGGCTCGATCCGCAGAGCCCCTTACATCGCTTCGTGCTGACGTACCTTGTTGCTTCTGCAGGTCTTACGCCCGTCTATGACGGAGCCAACTACTCTGACTTCCTCAAGGGAGTAACTGGTGTCTTCCACGGCGCAGCGGCTGGCACGGCGCAAAGTGACCTTTTCGAGTGCGTAACTCTCGCGCGCAGCTATGGCCTGCCTTTGCTCGACGCGCAGATTTCCATGTGCTGTATGTTGTCGAACACCGCCTTCGAGTCCATGTCTGACAAAGCAAAGAGCAATACCGATCCAAGCATACAGTTCTTCCGACACGTGCGGAATGCTCCCTCTCACGGGAATAAGTGGCACTTCCGCGACACGAAAAACCTGAAGGAACCGAGATTACCCGCGCACTGGAACGGTATCCGCCTTGATCACAATATGCAGGGTAAGAAGAACCCGCTGCACGGTCATCAGTGCTTCTTCCACACGATAGGGCCGGCCGACTTGCTCTATTTACTCCGCGACGTGGAACGGTTTCTCTAGCGCGCAAACTCTACACCCGGTGCGCGTACTCAGTCGCGTCGCTTAGGTCGCGATCGGTCTCTTCCAGTGGCGCGCATACTGATGCTGTTTCAGACAAGATACGCCACGTCGGTACCAGCCTCCTCGCCTCGGCGGGCATTATGAGCATCATAGCCGGCGGCGCGGGCGAGAAGACGCTCGCGAACCTGATTGCCAGATTCCAGATCGCACTAGCCCAGCCGATTCGCCTGAATGACGTGGTCATCGTCGAAGGCGAGTGGGGTCGGGTCGAGGAGATCATCCTCAGTTACGTAGACGTGCACATCTGGGATGACCGCAGGCTGGTTCTGCCGCTGACATACTTCGTCGAGAAGCCGTTCCAGAACTGGACTCGCAACTCGGCCCAACTATTGGGATCAGTGTTCGTCTGGGTCGACTATTCGTTTCCTCTCGAGGAGCGAGATCCGCGAGAAGTTCATCGCCTACATCCAGGAGCATCATCCCCACAGCCTTCCGGTCGTACGCGCGCAGGTAGTGGGAACGCAGGCGCCCGCCGCGCTGGAGCGCACGGCTGCCTGAGGCGCCTCAAATGAGCGCTATCGGCCGTAGTGATTTCGATGCGGCCGCAGCTGAGAGATTTTAGCGACTGTCGCGATTTTCCTTTTCTCCCCTGGAGCCCGCAACCCCGTATCCGCGGAGGATAGGGTTCTCTTCGCGGCTCGGCATCGCTTCTGCGTCGTATGGCGGCGCTTCCTTTACCTCTTTCCGCGTCAGCTTGACCGATACATTCCGCTCGGCCCAGCTGACCTTCTGGATGAGCTGTGGCGCGATGAGCACTTGGTGACCGAGCCACCAATTGCTCGTGTCCACGATGAAGTATCGAATGGCCCATGTTTCGTCATCGAAGAGCATCCCCTGCACGTGACCGACACCGCCGTCGGTCGCCTCGATATGGTACTTCCTCACGGCCTCGCCGCTTCGCAGATGAGGGTCTCCGTCCTCGCGCCGATCGGCTTCCGTCTTCGTCAGAGCATGATCCGGCTGCGCGTGACGGTGCTCGGAATAGACCACTCCGTAGCCCGTAGTCCCCGACATCATGGTCCCCGACCCCGACATCATGCTCGGATAGGTATTGACGCCCCACAGGCCGGCGCCGTTCCAATAAGAGGGGTAGCCGTAGTATCCGAGGTAGTCCATTTCATGCTGCCGCGACACCGGCTTATCGGTGTCGATGTCCGGGCTGTTCCTCACCTGCGCCTTCGTGATCGAGACGGGCAGTACCCGCGCCCCGCGGTTCAGTTTCCCGATGGAGATCGGCGAAATCAACACCTTGCGATGCAACAGCCACGAGCCGCTTTCTACGACGAGATAGCGGACGACCCACTTTTCGTCATCGAAATAAAGCTCCTTCACGTACCCAATATCGCCGTCGGTCGCAAGTACGTCATACCCTTCCAGATCATTGATGTTGCACAACATTGGCGTTCTCCTTCAACGGTACCCGACTACGTGCTCATCCAAAGGGCGCTTCAGCACGTGGTTATCACAGATTGCCAAGACTACGGTTCGACCGCTGCAGCGCAGCCGGTCTTCCATTCAGCCCCTTCGTGTCGCAGGCTCACTCCGATTCGTTCATGGTCATCTCCATTTAAGCCGCGCGACCGGAGGAATTGCCGGGCGGGTGGATGCATGCGACCGTCAAGAGATAGCGGAGCACTAGTACAGCATCGGTACGCTGCACCGCATAGAAATTCGGTTGCCCAAAAAGCTCGTGGGGCGTCCACGACTTCATCCTCAGCTCCGCACACGATCCCTGCGCACTGTCCGCATTCATGCGCGAGCCAGGGCCTGACACCGGCCATCGCTTCGCCCGTTCGCGACGGCGCTCCTTCTCCACCGTTCCCCGGCTGCATCGGCAGGGTTTCGACGAGACCACGATCTTGTCCTTAGCTGCGAGCCTCGAGCGCTCGAGCGAACACCCGCTCGCCGCTGCCATCGTCGCTTGTGCAACAGGGCGCGTGTAATCTTGTCGAGCCAGAGGCTTTGACCATGCTCGTGAAGCTGCTCGGTTCCTTTCATGTCCGGCCCGACGCTGCACCATCATCGTCAATGGCCCGCGTCCCGCAATTCAGTTGCGGGCGAGGACACCGTACTGGTGGTCGGGGCGGAAGCTTGATCATCGTGCTCCGCTCCCATATGGGTTGCTACGAACCACTGTAGAACGAGCATGACTGCCAAAATGATCGCATAGATTATTACCTGCCTGTCAGTCCGGGACTCAGCTACCCCACGGCCCACTACCGTCATACGCGGTCGAATTGCGGGACTCGCCCCGTGTGGCAACAGCGCGATCAAGCGAGCGGCGTTCACGCCGGGATCGGGACGCGTTGAACGACCCTTAGGCAGTGCCGCGATCAACGAGGTCAGCCTCTGAGTCGCCGTCTCACTCGGCAAGCTCGACAAGCTAGCAGCCTCCTCCCAAGGATCAACGTTCTGCCTTGCCAGCGCCGAGAGGACGCTGAGCTGCATCCCGTTGTCGTTGCTGTCCTCGCGGATCGAGGCCAATAAGAACCCCTCGAACTGGGATCGAGGAACAGACGCTACGGCCGGATCCGCCATCTTGGTCATCGAAGGCCGTCACCTCTATAGAATAGCAACCAAACAATACTCGACGTGTGAACTTCGGCGCGCTGATCACCTTCGGCAGGGATTACTTCCAACGTCGCTACCCTTATGTGTGTCGCGCTGCCCAATCCCAATTCCGCTCTTTGGCCTTATCTTGCGGGTTGCGCGTCGACGTCTTTGACCCTAACGTGAGAATGGACCGCCGCGATGCCCGCGAGTCGACTTGTTGCGTGTTGATTGTGACCGCATCATGGCGACGATATCGCACATTCGGCCTGAGGGGAGCGTTCATAGCGTTGCCTTGTCGGGAGCAGTATTCCAGAAATCCGGCGAAGTCCGGCGGGGTCAACTCGTTGAACATAGCTTCCATGGTAGGTGCGGTCTGTGCGCTACCGAGCGCAGTCGCTGCGTAACCGCAAGCATGGCGACGCCCGGCTGTTTGCCCTCAATCGTCAAATCCGCGAATCCCGTGCCCTCCGGCGTGGCACCGAAGAGCAGGCTTGAGTTCGCGTTGGCCTCGCCCACTTTAGGTATCGCTGTGGACCATGCCGAGTCGATCGTAACCATCGCGCACCTCGGGGAAGCGCACCGAGGTTACTGCGCGCGCACGGTCTCGGTCTGCGCTCGGCATCGGCCTGAAATCGGTGCGCAAGCTCGTCCGCCTACACGGGACAGCGTTACGGCGCTGGGTGCCGGCTCGGGACAGGGAGGCGAGCTGGCCGCTCTACCGGCCGGCGAACAATGACGCGCCCGAGGTCCCCCCGTGCGTTGCAAATCCCCCTACTCAGGGCGTGCCGACCGCAATGTCGGCCAGGTCCCGACCGGTCTCGAACCGGGAAGGATCGTGCGCCTGCGGCAGAAGCCGATCGGTTTCCTTCTTGACCACGGCATAGCATTCGCAACACATCTGTTCCAGCCGGGGCCGGTCCAGCACCGTGATCCGCCCGCGGGCGTAGCGGATGATCCCGAGCTTCTGCAGCTTGCCGGCAGCTTCGGTGACACCTTCACGGCGCACGCCGAGCATGTTCGCAATGAGTTCCTGGGTCATCGTCAACTGGTTGGACGGCAGCCGGTCCAGAGACAGCAGCAGCCAGCGGCACAGCTGCTGGTCGACCGAGTGATGCCGGTTGCAGACGGCGGTCTGGGCCATCTGCGTGAGCAGCGCTTGCGTGTAGCGCAGCAGCAACAGCTGCATCGCCCCATTTCGGTGGAACTCCTCCTTGAGACGCTGTCCGACCAGCCGATACGCGTGCCCGGCACTCTGCACGATGGCCCGGCTCGGGGTCGTTTCACCGCCCATGAACAGTGCCACGCCGATCAGGCCCTCATTGCCGACCACCGAGATCTCCGCCGAAGCGCCGTCCGCCATCACGTACAGCAGCGAGATGATGGAGTCGGTCGGAAAGTAAACGTGGCGCAGGACATCCCCGGACTCGTACAAGACCTTTCCGAGCGCCATTGGGACGCGCTGCAAATGCGGATAGATCCGCTCGCGCTCGGGCGGCGACAGTGCAGCCAGCAGGAGATTTTGTGATGGATCGTGGAGGGTGGGCATAAAACAAAACTCGTTATCGATGAACGGCGCCAAGTCGTCGCCGCCATCCATCGGCTTCGCCTCGGCGAAGCCGCTACCCCACTACCTTTCTAGTATAGCAAATCCCCTGCCTGCGTACGATACCGGACATAGATGCTGAAACTTTCAAGATTACGAGATGCCGATCAACACCGCTGCGGCATGCGCCCGGTGGCTCTCGTGCCCACCGCGCTCGCTGCCTGCCGGCAAGACGCCCCGCATCGAAACGCACCGGCCACCCGCCTTCACTGGAGCGCAGACGATTGGAACAACGTCCAGGACCTATCGAGCCATGACAGCGGACTCGGAGTGCACTTCATCGATCTGCCAACCCAGGCACTCGCAGCGGGAGGGCGGATCACCTTCACGTTCCACCGGCTCGAGGCCAATCGTTGGGAAGGATCGCGAGGACAGCCTCGATGATCCAGGCTGCCTGGGCGGCCCGGGAAGCTTACCCCCGTGGCGCTATCACCCACTCATCGGAGCAAGATGGGAATGGTGGCCTACGCAATCTTCAGGCGAGCAAACACCGGAAGTTTCACCACATCCAGTAGAAAGGCGAAGGCAGCCGCAGCGGCCAGCGTGCCGACCACGAGCGAGACTGGCAGGGGCGTCATGGCAAATCCACTCACGGCAAATGACGAGGCGATCAGAATGTCAGCGACCGAGGAGATGATGAGCCAGCGGCTCGGACGTGAGCCCCACAGATGCCGGCGGTCTCGGATTGCATAGATGACCGCCTGACTGCCGAACACGAGGATTATGAACGCCAGGGTTTGCAGCGCCCGGATCGGCAAATGCATTGCGAACCTGCCCACGGCGAGGACAGCGCTGCAGAAAGTCAAGAGGCAGACACCCACGACGATGCCGGCCATCGTCAAAGTGCCGATGAGCCACGCATTGGGCTTGGGCGATGCGCGCACGTTGTCCGTAGTCAACGACATGGCGAGAAAATCGCCGCTAATCATCACGATGACCATCAGCAATGGGGTCAATATCGCCCCGCCCGTCATGATCAGTCCGACTATGAGGAAGAGCACCGTCACGATCTTCTTGGTGATGGAATTCAGCGTATAGGTCTGGATTCGCTGGAAGGTAATCCGTCCCTCCTTGACCGCGGCGACGATGCCGGCAAGTCCGGGCTCGGTCAACACTACGCCGGCGGCCGATTTAGCGACGTCAGTCGCCGTCGAGACGGCGATGCCGATCTGGGCTTGGCGCAGTGCGGGGGCATCGTTGGCACCGTCGCCGCACATCCCGACCGTGTGGCCGCCTGTCTGGAATGCCTTGACGAGCTTGTATTTGTCCTCCGGAAGCACCCCAGCAACGACCGAGAACGTCTCCGGGTGCACAGCGTCCGGAATCGAGCCTGGCGGACAGACTGCACCCTTGAGGCCAATCGCCTGCGCCACGATGGCCGCCGTCGCCGGCGCATCACCCGTCACCATGACCGGACGGACACCCAAGCTATGCAACTCCGTGACGAGCGCCCCGGAATCTGCGCGGGGCGGATCACTGAGGGCGATGAGTCCGACTAGCTTCAGCCCTGACGGCGGCCCGGCCGCGACCGCCAGCACTCTGAATCCGCGTCCCTCCAGCTCGCGTGCCGCCGCCGTCGCGGCGGCTGACGCCTCCGTCAGACCGATGACCGCCGCAAAGGCCCCCTTCACCAGCCGTTGCATCCCGCCGCCCGGACCCACGACGGTCGCCTCGGACCGCTTCGTTGCCGGATCGAACGGCACGAACGCCACCAACCGCGGCGCATCGGTGATGCTCTTGCCACTGGCTGCGGCACGAATCGCGGCGTCGACCGGGTCTTGACCGCCATCCGAGCTCGCCAGCGCGGCGAACGCCATCAGGTGCGCCCCATCGAAACCGGGCATCGGATGAGTGCTCGTGACGCTCAGCTCGTTGCGCGTCAGCGTGCCCGTCTTGTCAGCACAGAGGACGTCCATCGTCGCTGCTTCATCGACCGCCGATAGGCGGGTCGGCAGGACGCCGTGCTTGGCCAAGGACCGCGCGCCCAGTGCCGAGGCCAGCGTAAAAGTGGCCGGCAGCGCGACCGGTATCGATGCCAGAACCGCCGTCAAAGCCAGCGGGATGATCTCGCCGATCGGCATCTCTAGAAGGTAGGCATAAGCCACCAATCCCACGATGACGACACCGTTGAAGATCGCAAGATTGCGCACCACGCGCAGAACCGCCTTCTGCTGCGAGCTGACCACATGAGCGGTGCGCACCAACTCCGCAGTGCGACCGAACTTGGTGCGCACGCCTGTCGCTGTAACCTCAGCGACCGCCTCCCCGCGCCGCACCAACGCTCCCGCGTAGGTTTGCAGCCCGGGCCCAGCCTCGATCGGAATCGACTCACCGGTGAGCATGGATTGGTCGAGCAAAACCTCCCCAGCCGTGAGCCGCACATCCGCAGCCACCACGCCGCCGAGAGAGAGCTTGACGAAATCTCCGGGGACCAGCCCGGCAGCCGGGACGGTCGCCCACTTTCCGTCGCGCCGCACGGTTGCGTTCAGCGCCAGGCGCGACTTCAGCGCCGCAAGGGTCGCCTGCGCGCGGCTTTCCTGAAACAGCCCGAGCGCGGCGTTGAACACCAAAAGGCCCGCGATGATCGCACCCTCGACGTACTTGCCGAGAGCCAGTTCGAGCACGATCGCGGCCTCGAGCATCCACGGAACCGGAGCCCAGAATTTTCCGAACGCCCTCCGCAACGGATGCAGCGCCGTGTCGGGCATCGCGTTCGGGCCCAGTGTCACTAGTCGATGACCCGCTTCCTCGCTGGTCAAGCCGCTCGCGGGGTCACCCCTGGTCGCAGCTGATAACTGAGCAGGCAAAGCGCCTGCAGAACTCAGCAAAGTGGCCGTAACCATCATCTCACCTGCTGTGAGCCCAAGCGCTTATCGGCCTCCGGCACAGGGAGGGTTTTCAGCTCGTCCTTTGACTCGGGCTTCCGCGCCAGCGCTCTGGGCTGGGTGGGCGGATCATCATAGGTAACCTAAATCAACCCGGCGGGCTTCACGAGCCGCGGCGACGATATACGCTGTTTGGGTGAACCCCACTTCCAGCTGCGGATCATCTCAAGCAAGTCTTGACCGTGCTGGTCGATGTACAGCTTGTGCTCGATCAGCTTGTCCTGCATCCGCTGCTTCAGATAGGCCTTACGCTTGCGCACTCCTTTGCTCCGCTCAGGCGCTTCAGCGCTGCAGGTGCAGACCTCCGAAGAATCACTATACGAGGAGTAGGGCCAATACCAAGCCAAGAGCCTCTGTCGCGCGCGCGGTCACAGCGGCGCTCGCGGGGCCGCCGGCGCGGGCAGCTCTATCGGCTTGAACGCTCCGTTGGATTTGAGCGCATCATTCCCCGCCAGTGCGAGTGCCAACATGGCCGCCGACGGAGGGTTGAGGCTGTCGACCATCGAAGTCGGCATCAGTATCGTCGCCCCTCTCTCCTTGGTGGTCTCGTAGATGATGTTCATGGCTCGAAGCTGCAGCGCCATGGGATGCCCGGTGTAAGTGTCTGCCGCCGCGACAAAGGTACTCGCGATCGCGGCCTCCGCTGATCCGAGAATCACCCGCGCCTGCTTCTCGCGCTCGGCTTGGGCCTGACGAGACATCGCATCCTGCAGGGCCACCGGAATGGCGACATCGCGGATCTCCACCGAGCTCACCGCAATACCCCACGGAGCGGTCTTCTGAGCGATTTCTTCCTTCAGTTGCACGTCGGCCTGTTTACGATCGGACAGCAACGTGGCCAACACCGACGAGCCGATCATCTCGCGAAGCGACGTTTGGGCGACTCGATCGATTGCCTGACGATAGTCGGTTATGGCCAGCGCAGCCTTCTCCGCATCGTGCACGTGCCAGAAGATGATTGCGTCGACGTTGACCGGTACCGTGTCCTTCGTCAGCGCCGACTCGGCATTGAAAGCGGTGGTCTGGATACGCTCATCGATGATTGCGACCACCGTGTCGAGGACGGGGATGATCGCAAACAAACCCGCCCCTCTGACGCTCTGCAGCTTGCCGAGCCTCAGGATAACGAACTTCTGCCAAACGTTGGCCATTTTCAGCGACGAGCCGATCAAGACGGCGCACGCAAAGAGAGCGATCGCAACATACAGGTTGACGAAGTAACCGGCCGCGAATGCCGCGACGACGAAGGCAAACACCAGAAATGACGTGACAGGATTCATGAGCTTCGGGCCGTGTACATCCGGTACGATCGCTGTAAGCTGCGCGTGATCAGCTGCGGCGTCGGTGCGCTGGCGCACGCACGACCTTGCGCCGTGCACCGCTCCCCACAGCAGCCATGCGGGCGACCCGCTCGGCTAGCGCGGCGCCGCTGGACTCTCGCCTCGCAGTCCCGCGTTCGCCCGCCCGCGCTTCGGCGCCTTCGCCGACCATGGGACTGAGAAGTATTCGCGGACCTTGGCGGCGATCTGCCGATCGGTCATCTTGTCCGCAGCCTCGACCGCGGCAATTCGCCGTCCCGACTTGCGCTTAGCGAGTCGTTTCTTGAGCTCACCCTTGGCCTCGCCCGGTCCAAAGATGATGAACGACTCGGCGTCACGCAGCGCTGCAATCACGGCGTCGTAGAAGATGTTGAGCTCTGCGGTTAGCGCCTTCTGCCGACGATCGTCCGCGGGCACCTGCTCTGCCTCGTAGCACCCCTTCCATCGATAGGCCCTCCATACGAGTTTCTCGTGATACGCACTGACTGAGTCCTCGGCGCAAGGCGCACAGTCCTCGAACGCGTGACTTGCTGGTGAGCATCCCGACCGCGCTATAAGGCACCCCCTGCCGCCGGAAACCGCGACAAAATCTAGTGCAAGATGGCGGCGCGCCGCTTCCACACGTCGATTACGTTGGTCATCCGCTCTGGCGCGCCCGGCTAGCCATGACACCACCGCGGCTTATCCCCGGTTTGTAACCCGCCAAGCATTACACGCGAGGCTTCAGGCTTCCGGCTTGGGAGGCGCGGCAGGGGGCGAAGGAAAGGCTAGCCGTTCCGCATGCGTCGTGTAAATACAGTGCGGTCGGGGCGCACTACTGGATAAGCCGCTCAACACTCCGAATCGGGCACCCTGAGGTTTCCCCCAAGGTGCCGTGTGGTGCGTCCTACTGCTGCTGCGCCACCTGCGCCGGTGCCGCTACCGGTGAATACAGCCTTGCCCGTTGCACTGCCGCCGCTGCTTCCTGCTGAGCAAAGTCCGAGTGTGCCTGCGCATACGCCTGCCTCCCGTAGTCATACGCAGCCGACGCGGCGCGGCGTACCAGCTTCGAGCGCGCGGTAACGCCACCGTCCGGGGTATTTCCCAAGTCCTTCCATGTCTGCGAGCCGGTCAGCGCGCGCAAGTCCAGTGGAGCCTCCCCCCCGGTTTGGGGGTGCCGGCGGCAGATGGCGCGCCTCGAGGACGTGAGTTCTTCGGCTCGCTCACACCGCGCGGCGCGTTCCAGCCAGGACCGCGACGCCGGGGTAATCCTGGGCGCTCCAGCTACGCATGCGGGTTGGCCGCTGCGGGGCACGTCCTTGACGAAGGGGCGGTTCCTCGCATCCACTATGGATGCCGAATCATTCGGACTACGAAGGCAAGGAAGACAGACCCGAAGATTGCTCAGGATCTTATGCCGGCGGCCGGACGGCCCCTTCCCCGGCGAACTGGCGATAAGGAACGCCGTCACCTCGGCAGTCACCGTAGCGGAATATCAATGAAATCAGGGGTGTGCGAAATACAAATCACGCCCCCGCTACCAATCTCAATCGTTGCGCCGTCGCGAATTGCGCTCCAGCCACGCAGCGAGATCGTGCTCGATCAGCGAACCGTCGGCCACTGCAACAAGCGTGGCGACCTCATCAGCCTGCGACGGTTCGAGCTCCTGCCCATTCAGATATAGAAACGCTCGCGTCGCCAGCAGCGCGGTCCGCTTGTTTCCATCATTGAAGGGATGGTTCTTGGCGATCCCCACGCACAGCGCGGCGGCGAGTCGAAAGATGGAGGCTTGCGGCTCGTACGCGAGCAAATTACGTGGTCGGTCGAGGGCGCTCTCGAGCAGCCCCAAGTCGCGAATTCCAGCAAGGCCACCAAACTCGTAGATAGCCTCATCGTGTATGGCGGTCGCGATCGCTGAGCTGAACCACTTCGGCTCCTTCACCGCTTGGCCAGCTCGTGCAGAGCATCCCGGTGGCGCCGCATGTAGTCACGCGTCGACTCAATCGCCGTGGCGAAATCAGGGTCATAGGGCGTGAGCCGAATGCCATCGGGCGTCCGGATAGCGAACAGCTCATCACCTTCAGCCACGCCGAGGGACTCGACGACGTCCTTGGTCAGGATGACGCCTAGGGAATTGCCGACTTTGCGCACCTTGACAACCGCTGCCATGGCCATTCTCCAGTTTCGGATGCCAGTTATAACATATGTAATACGTTCAGCCAAGCGCAACGGCCAAAAGCCCGTCTCATGCCGCCGCGAGGCTCAGCCGAATGAGAGTAGGCGGCTCCGAAATCCTGCCCCCGCTACCCGCACATTCACTCATCTAATGCTTGATCCCGAACTTCAAAATGACCTTTCGAGCCTGGATCTTGCGATCTGCACTCGATACGTAGTGATCCGAATTGCGGCGAGCACGCCGGGGGTGCCAGGTTACTCGCGCCTGGTAACGACGTCCCACACGAGCGATCACTCGAGGAAGCCAGATATCGATTGAGCCTTGCACTGCCGCGAATACTGGGTTGCACTGCAATTCGGAATCGGAGTTGAGATGCGAGATACCCTTTTTCTGCTGCGCCTGGAGCATGGAAACCTGAGCAAGTTGCTCGGGTTGATCGAGGATCAAGTGGCGCTTGCCGACGCGGGCAAGCAGATGGATGCGGAACTGCTGTGTTTGGCGTCCGAGTATTTTTCCGACTATCCGGACCGATGCCACCACCCAAAAGAAGACCTCGTCTACAAGGTATTGAGCATACGCAATTCAGACTCATGCGCGGGCCTCCATGATCTGACCGCGGACCACCGCCGGCTTCATGAGCTTGCGAAGGCATTCGCCGCGGCAGTGCGTCGGCTGCGCGAGGAGCCGCGGGCCCCGGGGGCAAACCCGCGGGAAGTAATTCTAGAATTCGCGCAGCATTATCGGCAGCATATGCAGCTCGAGGAAGAGCAGTTCTTTCGCCTGGCCGAGGAACGATTGTCCAAGGACGACTGGGACACCCTCGATTTCACGGTCTTCGAGCAGGACGATCCGCTTTTTGACCATGTCGCGGAAAAGCGCTTTTCGGTGTTACGCGAGCGGATCGAGGCGCTCGCCGAGCGGGGGAAAGCGCGGCGGTCGATCCTTGAAGCTGCCGATGGACTTCGAGGTCTCTCCGGGATCGACGGTTTCAACGAGTCGATGAGTTCGGCGGGACAGCGCTTTCGCCTCGCCCGATTTGCGGAGGGTGGATACGGCCTTGAGGGCGATCGCGAGCTGTTGCTGCATATCCCTGAATGCTCCGAAGAGCGAGCCGCCTGGTGCGCATATTCCTATCTGCGCGGCCTCGGTCGGCCACTGATCCGGCAGCATTAATCCGCTAATCCTAGACTCGAAGGCACGGTAGTGCGCTCCTGGCCGACTCGAGTCGCAGGGTACTGCGAACTAGGCTCGGTACGCCGGCACGAAGGTCTAACGGTAAAATCCTGCCCCCGCTACCACTCCTAATAAATATCCCCCCGGCTTGCCCCAGGCGCCCGCTGCCGACCGGGTCAGACCCGGGTTTCTGATCCCTGCTTCAGGGTGTACGCTATTTGGTAGCGGTCGCGGCAGGCGCGCCGGGGACATGAAGTGCGCTAAGGAAATCGAGCGACAGTCCCGCGGTCGTCGTCACCGACCCGTTCGCGCCACGAAGCGCCAACGAACTCGGGCTCCGTACCATGGGGAAGAAAAGGCTGCCTGTCCGAGTCTCACCCGGAGCAAGCGTCAGCGGCAGTGCCAATCGCCGACGCTCGAACTCCGTCATCACCGCCCTCTTGTTGTGGTGATTGATCGCGAGGATAGAAACGTAGTACACGGGCAGGACCACGACCACGACCACGACCACGACCACTACCACGACCACTACCACGACCACTACCGCGGCAGCGGCGGCCCCGGCGGCCGCAGCGCCGCGATGACGTGATCAGCGCGCGCCCAAACCTCGTCACCCGTCGAGGTGCCGGGGCGCACCGCTCCTCGCCACGAGGCCGACGATACGGAAGGCGCCACGTTACTTGCGTTGCGCCTTCGCCAACTGGTCGATGGCCCGGGCCATGCCGGCGGTAATGCCGAAGATGTTGCGTCTCGCCCGTGGGGAGAGTGCGCGCCAGTCATCGAGGCATCCGACGCCGGCGGCGACCAATCGATCGAGCAGGTATCCCTCGCTGAATTCCGGCGACTCTTGCTCGTCGATCTCCTGATGACTCAGATTTCTCATCATGACGATGCCCTCATATCAGGCCGTCGGGTCACCGTGACAGATCGCGGTGGATGGGACAGTGACGGGCATCGCATGTTGTTGCCGGTCGGTGGCCCCGGCTTTACTTATTCATACGGCCGTTGCACGCAGCTGTGGACTCCAACACCCTTTTGACCGAACCGGCGCGGCCCTCGTGCTCGCCTGCGGTCCCGGCGTCGATTGCCGGTCACGGGCCGGCACGGATCGATACCTTCGGGATGCGAAGCGCCTAGATGACTCTGACGGTTCCCCCATCCACCGGGATCTGCGCACCCGTCGTTTTCGCGAAGACCGGGCCGCAAAGCTCGGCGGCCAGCTCGGCGACATCGCGGCTCGTCACCTCCACCTTGAGCACATTGTTGGTCTTGTACTGCTCGACGCTCATCCCATAGGAGGCGGCGCGAGCGGCAAGCACCTCGGGCGTCCAGATGCCGGTATCGAACACCGCATTGGGATGGAGGGTATTGACGCGGATGCGATCCGCACCCCACTCGAGCGCAACCACTCGCGCAAGCTGCTGCAAAGCGGCTTTGGAGGCCGAATACGCCGCTGCGCCGGGACCGGGCGCCGGCACGTTCTTCGAGCCGATGATCACCACGCGAGCGCCTCGCGGAGAGAGCTTCAACAGCGGATGACACTCGCGCAGCAGGACGAGATTCGCATCCAGATTGACGCTCATCGTTTGTCGCCAAGTCTCGCTCGAAAGCTCACTCACGGGGACGCTCGGTGGGAAAATCCCCGCATTCAGGATGAGCATGTCCAAGCCACCGAAGGCGCGCACGCCCTCATCGAGCGCCCGGGTGATCTCGGGCTCGCGCGTCACATCGCAGGTCAGTCCCAGGTAGTTTTTGCCGGGGTGCAGGGAACGTATGCTCGAAGAGCGATCGAGCGCAATCACCGCGGCGCCACGCGCTAAGAGCGACGCCACGCACGCTTTGCCGATGCCGGAGGCGGCACCCGTGACGGCTGCGACCTCACCCGTGAGGAGCGGCGGTGGACCTGACTTGCGCAGCTTGGCCTGCTCGAGATCCCAATACTCCACAGCGAAAATATCCTGCGCCGGAAGGGCTTCCCAGGCGCCCAGAGCCGCGGCGCCGGCGATGATCCGCATGGTATGCCGATAGATATCTTCGGCGATCGCGGCGTCCTTCGCGGTGCGGCCGATCGTGCCCAAACCGAGCTCGGGATCCAGAATGACGCGCGGTGCGGGATCCAGCATGGTGAGCGCGGGGTCGCCATGCTGCTGGAAGTACGCTCGATAAGCGGCGGCGTAGCCTGCGACATCGCGGCCGAGCAGCGGCAGACGCTTAGTACGAATCACGTGGTCGGGGGTTACCGGTCCCTGCTGGGAGATTTCCCGCACATCCGTGCGCCTCGCGAAGGCCAGCGCCTCGGCATCGGTATGGACGCTCAGGATCATCGGCGAGCCCGCGGCATCCGAAACGTCCTTGCGCAGAGCTGCGATGTCCGTGCGCAGCGTCTTGGGGGCCGGTCGGGCCGGAGAGCTCTCAGAGAGCCCGACCGGGACCGCGCTCCACGCGCCTCGTTTGGCGAGATACTCCTCGGCCAGGCTCACCAGCCCGATCATCCGCTCGTACGAGTCCTTTGCAGTCTCACCGAAGGTGAACAGGCCATGCTTCAGCAGCAGCATGCCGACCGTGTTCCGTTGGGCTTGAGCCGGATAGACTCGAGCACACAGATGCGCGAGTTTGAATCCCGGCATCACATACGGGATGTAGACGAGGCGATCCCCGAAGAGCTCGCGTACCCGGTGCTCGCCCTGCGGCGAATTAGTCATCGTCAGAATGGCATCCGCGTGCGTGTGATCGACGAACCGCGCGGGCAGGATGGCGTGCAGAATCGCCTCGACGGAAGGCGATGGCGCATTGACGTCGGTGAGGCTCTTTCTGAGCTCCGCCGCCATTTGCGAGTCCGAGAGCACTTCGAGCTTCGATAGCGCGAGCAGCGGCTGCATGCGGCAGGGCGAGAAGCCGGCGGGCTCGATGGTCTCGAGATCCCAGCCACTGCCTTTGACATAGATGACGCGCTCATCTTCGCCAAAAATGTTGGTGACACTGCTCTTCACCGAGGTATTGCCGCCGCCATGCAGGACGAGCGATGGCTCCGCCCCGAGCAGGCGAGAGGTATATACCCGTAGCGCCAGATCGCCCGTACAGCGGCTTGCCTCTTGATCGGACCAGCGGCTCTTCATGAAAACATTCTCGCAGGATGGGCGACGGGCCGGCAAACCGACCAGGCTCCGGCCGAGGTTATCCTCCTGCGACCTGCAGAAACTTCTGCACGTGGCTCACGAGCTCCTCGCGCGAAGCCGCGCGCAGAAGCGCATAGCCGGCCGCAGGCATCAGGCTCGAGCCGGCCACCGGTCCGTCCTCGACGGCGATGCGGTCCTGGCGGCGAGCGATTTTCATCCCCGTCTTGCGCGACTTGATGCCGCCGGTCGCGACGAGCACGCCGGCCTTCGACATCGAGCCCGCTACGCGGTCCGAAGCTCCTTCGGATCGATCGGCAGTATTCGGATGCGCTTGCCCGTCGCGGCGAAGAGCGCGTTGCAGAGCGCGGGCAGCACAGGAGGCAGCGCCGGCTCGCCCAACCCGGTCGGCGGATTGTCGGTGAGGCGAAAGTGCACCTCCACGGGGGGCGCTTCGTGCATCCGCAGCAGCCCGAAGGTGTCGAAATTCTCTTGAACCACCCGGCCGCCCTCGAGGGTGATCGCCTGGTGAAGCGCGGCGCCGAGCCCATCGAGAATCGCGCCCTGCGCCTGGTTGTAGGCGCCGGCGGGATTGATGATCTGTCGGCCGACATCGCCGGCTGCCCAGATCTTATGCACCTTGGGAGTACCGTCGGAGCCGACGCTCGCCTTGACCACTTCGGCAAAGTATCCGAAGTGGCTGTAGTAAAAGGCGAGGCCGAGTCCTGAGCCGGGCGGTAGCTGCCGACGCCTGCGCCAGCCGGACTTCTCGGCCACGAGCTCAAGAACGCCTCGCGCCCGTCCGGTATCGAAGGGCGGCGGCGAGAATCCCAACCGCCCGGGCGGTGGAGGCAACACCCGCGGTGGGCCGTAAAGCTCGAGGCGCATCTCGAGCGGATCGCGCCCCGCCGCATGTGCCAGCTCGTCGATGAAGGATTCGAACACGAACGCGAGGGCATTGCCGCCCGGGTTGCGCAGCGGACCGGTGGGCACGCCGAGCTCCATTACCGAGCGGCCGTATTGCAGGTTCGCGACGAAGCCGGCCGGGAAATGGTCGGTCGGAAGATCGGCCGAGGAAGCGACCTTCTCTCCCTGAGCAAAGGTCACGAAGTGGTCGCGGAACGCGCTGATCCTGCCCTGTGCCGAGAGGCCCGCCTTGAAGTAATGGAAACCCGCGGGCCGATAGGCATCGTGCTGGATGTCCTGGCGGCGGTTCCACAGGAGCTTCACCGGCCGACCGGCGAGCTTCGAGATCATCGCCGCCTCGACCATGTAATCAACCTGCAGCCGCCGCCCGAATCCACCCCCCACCCGCGTCAGGTGCACGGTTACCCGGCTCTCGTCGATCCCGAGAGCGCTCGCCACGAGCTTCTGCCCGCGGGCGGGCAATTGCGTCGGCGCCCATATCTCGACGCTGCCATCGCGATTGACCTGGGCCGTACAGTTCTGTGGCTCGAGATCCGCGTGAGCGAGGAAGGGGTAGGAATAGTCGGCTTCGAGCACCTGGTGCGCATGCGCCCAGGCAGCCTCGACATCCCCATCGCTGCGGATGATCGCCTGCGGCTGCTCGCGTCCGAGGCGCACGGCCTCGCGCTCGAATCCCGCCGTACTCTGTCCGGATGCGCCAGCGCGATCCCATTGGACTCGCAGCCTGTCGAGCGCCTTCTGCGCCTGCCACCAGCGCTCGGCGACGATGGCCACGCCATCGACGAGCCCCATCTGGAAAACCGCATCCGCGGATGAGCCGTGCACGATGAAGGCATCACGCACTCCCGGCATCTTCCTCACCGCATCGATGTTGGCGCTCACCACTCGGCTGCCGAACACCGGCGCCTTCTCGTAGGTGGCGTAGAGCATGTCCGGCAGCACCACGTCGATTCCAAAAAGCGGCTTGCCCTCGAGAACGAGCGCGCTGTCGACTCCGCCGGTGAATTTGCCGATGATCCGGTAGTCCTTCGGATCCTTCAGCGTGACGGACTGCAGCTGCGGAGCCGGCAACGCCGCCGCTTTGGCGGCGAGCGCTCCATAGCTCAGCGTCCGTCCGCTCGACCGATGACGCACGCTCCCCGCCGATGCGACGCATTCGCTCGCGGGCACTTCCCACATCTGCGCCGCCGCGAGCACGAGCATCTGCCGACCCGCCGCGCCGACGCGCCGCATCGGCTCCCAGTTGAGCGGGGTCGCCATGCTGCCGCCGGCGAACTGCAAGCCGTAGATCGGATTCAACAGCGCCTGCTCGGTGCGCACCTGCGCCCAATCGGCATCGAGCTCCTCGGCAATCAGCATCGGCAGCGTCGTCTTCATTCCCTGCCCGATCTCGGGATTCTTGGCGACGATGGTGACGAGGCCGTCCGGGGCAATGCTGATGTAGGGATTGAGCTGCGCGCCGCTGCCCTGCCCCGCGCCGATCGGCTCGCTCGCCTCCGCGGTGCGAGCCAGGTTGAGCGTAAGGAGCAATCCGCCGCCCGCCGCGAGACCGACCGTGAGGAAGGCGCGCCGCGAGAGCTCGGTCGCACGCACGCAGTCACCGCCCGGGATCTCATCGATAGCATCGAGGCTCGCCATGTCAGACCTCCCTCGTGTCGTCGGTCGGAAGTCCCGCCGCCTCCTTGATGGCCGCGCGGATCCGGGTGTAAGTCGCGCATCGGCAAAGGTTGCCGCTCATGGCATCGTCGATATCCTGATCCTTGGGCTTCGCAGTCCGGGTGAGCAGTGCCGTCGCCGCCATGACCTGGCCCGACTGACAGTATCCGCACTGCATCACATCGAGCGCCAGCCACGCGGCTTTCACCCGCTGGCCGATCTGCGTGTCGCCGACGCCTTCGATGGTCACCACCGAAGCTTTGCCGACTCTCGCTACCGGCGTGATGCACGAGCGCGTGGGCACTCCGTCGAGGTGCACCGTGCAGGCGCCGCAGAAAGACATCCCACAGCCGAACTTCGTGCCCTTGAGGTCGAGCTCGTCGCGCAAGACCCAGAGGAGCGGGGTATCCCCGGCGACGTCCACGACGCGCTCGCTGCCATTCACCGTGATCGTATACGCCATGTGCAGCTCCCCTCGGTGGCAAATCCCGACGGACGGTCGTTGATTCTACTGCCGCAGAGCTGGCAAGGGAGCGAGAACGGTCTTGCCCGCGGGGCTGCTCGGCTCAGCTCGGCAGTCCGCGGCAGCGGATGTAGAGGTGCAGGTACTTGCGGCGCACGTAATTCGATTCCACCAGCGCGAATACGAGGCCTCGCCAGCCATCGAGAAAGCCGAGCCTGAGCACATAGCCGCGGAAGAACCGCCACTGCGGGTTGAACAGCACCTTACCGAGGCCGCAGCGCTGGCCGCCCGCATAGAGCGCCTGCCCCATCAGCTCGGCGTATTTCTGCATGCGATTGTGGTGGTCGGTGAGGCTACGGTAGGAAAAGTGCTCGAGATGACCGTGGAGCCGGTCCACCCGCCCCTCGACCCGCGTGTTCTCGTGAATCTCCCGGCCGATCCATCCGCCGCGCCGCCGGTCGAAGAGCCGGATCAGCCGGTCCGGGTAGGCGTTGCCATGGCGCAGGAAGCGGCCGAAGTAGTCGGTGATGCGCGGCACCGACCAGCCGTCATGACCCTCGAAGCCACTCTCGCGCAGCCGCTCGATCTCCGCGCGCAGCTCATCGCTCACCCGCTCGTCGGCATCGAGACAGAGCACCCAGTCATTGCGCGCTGCCTCTACCGCGAACTGCTTCTGCGAGCGGTAGCCCGGCCAGTCCCGCTCGATTACCCGCGCCCCGAGCGCCGCCGCGCGCTCCCGAGTATCGTCGCTCGAGTGCGAGTCGACCACGATCACCTCGTCGCAAAAGGCGACCGAGCGCACGCAGGCCTCGATCCGATCCGCCTCGTTATAGGTGATGACGCAGGCCGACAGGCGGGTTTGCTTCATCGGCGTAGTTTATAGGCTGCAGACGCCCCGGGCTCGCCCGAGCTATAGTAGGCCCCTCACGTGTGCTTCCCCGCTCCGGCTCACCGTGGACAGCGATCTGAGCACTGAGACCCGCGTACTGTGGCGAATCGATCCGGCTGCGGCTGGTGCCTCCGGACAGATTGCGCGTGCGCTCGAGTCGAACCACATCGTTTATTTCCCCCGCAGTCCGATCCCCCTGCCGGACCCGGCGACGCTCGAGTATCTGCGCACCGAGCTGCCCTCGCGCCTCAAGCTGAAGAACATCAGCTACCATCCGGAAGGGGCCCGGGTCACCGGCCTCGAGGGCGATGATGCGCTGCGCGAGCGCACCTGCGAGGTACTGAAGAGGCACCTCGGGGATGTCGCCGCCTTCATCCATGGGCTCATGCCCCAGTGGCAAGGCGCCAGCCGGGTTGGAACCTGCAGCTTTCGGCCGATTCAGGAGCGGGGTCGCAACCTCAAGGCGCACGCCAGCAACGAGCTCGTGCACATCGACGCGGGCGCCTATGGAGCCACCGATGGGGACCGCATCTTCCGCTTCTTCGTCAACGTGAACGATCGCGACGACCGCGTCTGGGCGAGCAAAGGGAGCTTCCAGGATGTGTTGGCGCGGCACGGAGCGGCAGCCGGCCTTCTCGACGCTTCGGGACGCTTGCGGCTGCGGATCGACAAAGGCGCTGCCGATCACGCCTTCAGCCTGGCGATCGGCGGACTCGCGCGGGTCAACCCACTGGCGCATACCCTAGATTCGAGTCCCTATGACCGCACCATGCGCCGGCTCCACAACTACATGAAGGACAGCGAGGAGTTCAAACAGGACATGCGCGGCTACGAGGAATTGCGTTTCCCGCCCTACTCCGCCTGGATGGTGTTCACGGACGGTGTCAGTCATGCGAGCCTCTCGGGCCAGTTCGCCTTGGTGACGACCATCATCGTCTCGCGAGAGGCGCTCCAGTATCCGCAGTACGCCCCTTACGCGCTGCTGGCCGCACGCTCGCCAGCTCCTCGATGAGCACCCGCAGATTCTCCGAGTAGTCGATCGGCACGGCGATGAGCTGCACGCCGCCGCCCGCGAAAGCCTCCTTGAGCGCCGGTATCAGCCCCTCGGCACTGCCTACTCGCGTTCCCTTCATCCCGTAGGCCTTCGCGTAGATGACGAAGTCCGGATTGCCGAAGGTCATGCCGAAATCGGCGAAGCCCTCGGCCGCCTGCTTCCAGCGGATCATGCCGTAGGCGTTGTCCTCGAGAATGAGGACGACCAGGTTGAGGCCCAGGCGCACCGCGGTCTCGAGCTCCTGCGAGCTCATCATGAACCCGCCGTCGCCGCAGACGGCGAGCACGCGCCGATCGGGGTAGAGCATCGAGGCCATCATGGCCGAGGGCAGTCCCGCCCCCATGGTCGCAAGCGCATTGTCGAGGAGGAGTGTGTTGGCGATGCGTGTGCGGTAATTGCGCGCGAACCAGATCTTGTACATGCCGTTGTCGAGACAGACGATGCCGTCCTCCGGCATCACGTGACGCACATCGTGCACGATGCGCTGCGGTGTGGGGGGATAGCGGCGCTCCTCGGCCCGCGCCGCGATGTGCGCAAGAATGCCCGCGCGCAGCGGCAGCAGCGCGCCCGCGCGCGGGAGCTTGCCCTCGAGCCGGTCGGCGAGGAGAGTGAGGCTCGGGCCGATGTCCCCGATCAGCTCCGCGTGCGGGAAGTACACCTGCTCGATGTTGGCCGGAAGATATCCCACGTGCAGGACCGTGGGTCCCGTGGGGCCCATGAGGAAGGGAGGCTTCTCCACGGTGTCGTGGCCGATGCAGAGGATGAGGTCGGCGCGGTCGATCGCCTGATGGACGTAATCGCGCTCGGAAAGCGCCGCGGTCCCCATGTAGAGCCCGGAGCCGCCCGCGGCCGACCCTTTGCCCATCTGCGTGTTGAAGAATGGGATCTGCAGGCGCTTGACGAAGTCCGACAGCGCGCCGGCCAAGCGCGGCCGGCTGGCCGCCGCACCCAGCATCACGAGTGGATACTGTGCGTCGAGGATCAGCTGCGCCGCCCGATCGAGCGCCGCCGGGTGGGCGACGGGCATTGCGGTCGGGTGTGGCGCCACGAGGGCAACCTCGGGCGCCGGCGCCGCCGCCACGTCCTCCGGCAGCTCGAGGTGCACCGGTCCGGGACGCTCCTGCCGCGCGACCCGGAACGCCTCGCGCACCGTCGAGGGAATGGTCGCGGTGCCCACGATCCGCTGCGCCAGCTTGGTGAGCGGCGTCATGGTGGAGACGATGTCGACAATCTGAAACCGGGCCTGCTTGCGGCTGAGCACACCCTTCTGTCCGGTGATCATGACCATCGGCATGGCGCCGAGTTGCGCGTAGGCGGCGCCCGTCGTCAGATTCAACGCGCCGGGTCCCAAGGTCGCGAGGCACACGCCCGCCTCCCCGGTCAACCGTCCATGGGTCGCGGCCATGAATGCCGCCGCCTGCTCGTGGCGAGTCAATACCAACTCGATGCTCGAGCGGCGCAGCGCCTCGAGGAAATCGAGGTTCTCCTCCCCCGGGACGCCGAATATCCGCTTCACGCCCTCGTTCTCGAGGGCCGCCACCAGTAACTGTGCGCCGTTCATACGAACAACCGGTCCGCGACGAAGGGGTTGGTTTTGCGCTCCGCCCCGAAAGTCGACATCGGTCCGTGCCCAGGCACGAACCGCACGTCATCACCGAGCGGAAAGAGCCGCTCGCGGATGGATCTGATCAGGGCTTCGTGGTTGCCGCGCGGGAAGTCGGTGCGGCCGATGGAGCCGGCGAAGATGACATCGCCCACCCAGGCGCAGCGCTCCCCGGGATGAAAGAACACGACGTGCCCCGGCGTATGACCCGGACAGTGCAGCACCTCGAGCGTCTGACCGCCCACCGTCACCCGGTCGCCCTGCTCGAGCCACCGGTCGGGCGCGAAGGTCTGTGCCGGCGGAAATCCGAATTGCGCGGCCGCCTGCGGCAACGCTTCGATCCAGAATTGGTCCGCTCGCTGCGGTCCCTCGACCGGCAGCGCACGGGCGCGGACGAGGTCCGCCGTCGCCGCGCAATGATCGAGATGTGCGTGAGTGAGGAGGATCTTCTCGAGCGTGAGACCCCGCCGGTCCGCTTCGGGAAGCACGCGATCGAGATCCCCGCCCGGATCGACTATGGCCGCCCGCCGGCTCGCCTCGTCCCAGATGAGCGAGCAGTTTTGCTGGAAGGGGGTGACGGGGATGACGAGCGCACGCATCAACCCGGCACGATACCCCAGCGGAAGGGATCCTGGGGATCGAAGCGCAGGAGCGATTCCGCCGTCACGTGCGCGGTCCCGGTGATGGTCGGCACGATCTCGCCCTTGGCGCGATCGTGCCAGCGATAGCGGGCCGTGAACGTGCTTCCGATCAGACTCTCCTGCACCCAAGGGTCCCCCTCCCCGAGCTTACCGTCGGCCGCGAGGCAGGCGAGCTTCGCGCTGGTGCCGGTGCCGCAGGGCGAGCGGTCGTAGGCCCCGCCGGGGCAGAGCACGAAATTACGGCTCATCGCACCGGCGTGAGTCGGCGGCCCGAAAAGCTCGACGTGATCGACCTCCGGAAAGCCCTGCTCGTTGACGGCGCGGCGAAGGCGCGCCGCCGTGCTGGTCAGCGCCTCGAGATGGCCAAGAGCGATCTCGATGGCCGGCGTGTCCGTCAGGAAGAACCAGTTGCCGCCCCATGCGACATCGCCGCGCACCTCGGCGCAGCCGGCCACCGCGATAGTCACCTGCCGCGCTTTGCGAAAGCTCCTGACGTTCGCCACATCGATGCGCCCGTCCTCGTGCAGACGCGCATCGACCGGCCCGACCGGGGTATCGATGCGGATGGGTCCCGGGGAACAGCGCCCGAGGGCGGCCAGCGAGGCGACGAGCCCGATGGTGCCGTGCCCGCACATCCCGAGGTAGCCGACGTTGTTGAAAAAAATGACCCCCACCTGGCAATCCGGCCGGTGCGGTTGGCAGAGGAGCGCCCCGACCAGGGGATCGGAGCCGCGCGGCTCGTTGACGATCGCGCGGCGGTAGTGATCCTCCTGCTCCCGGAACCGGCGCAGCCGCTCATCGAGCGGTCCGTCCCCGAGCTGCGGTCCGCCCTCGATGACGAGCCGCGTCGGCTCGCCGGCGCTGTGCGAATCGATGACGCGGATGGTTTCGGGGCGAGCGGCTGCCGGCATCCTCCTATTTTACCCGGGACCTGGGTCGGAGTCTGCGTCGGAATAGCGGCTGCCGGCGCCGCCCATATCGTCCTCGACGTCGAGATAGGCTTGCGTCACGGGCTGCAGGTCGCGACTGGCATCGGAGCTACCCGAGCGCTGCACGTCGTCGCGCAGCGCGTTGTAGCTGCGCGAGAGGTCGTGAAATGACGCTCTGACATCGTCGCTACTCGCGTCCGGACTCTCTACCGCGCGGCGAAACTCGTGCGCCCGATCCGCGAAGTCCTGGGCATCCTCGGTGTAACCGCTCCCACTGTTGTAGCCGCGCGGTGCGTCCTGCGCATCCTGAGCGAACGCCTGCGCGTTCCGATCCAGTCTGTCCGCCGACCGGTCGAGGCCGCCGTGCGGCGTCGTCGCGCACCCGGCAATCGCCACTGTCATGAGCGAGGCCGTGAGCCATCCGGCCTTTCCCGAGAGTGTCATAAGCTTCTCCTCGGCCCTTTGCGGGCCACACACTGTCACCTGTCGAGGCCAACGCTTCGCCACAGGTGTCAGTTCCCTGTCAGTGGCCGACAGCAGGCGGCGCCTGCGGCTCCTCCGTGATCGGCAGATCGATGTAGCCGCCCCGCAGCAAGCTGAGCTTTACCGGAAGGCGGCCCGCCGCGATCGACTCCCAGCTCACGGCCCCGCCCAGCCCGTAGTTGATCTCCCGATTCGGGAGCTTGCTCACTCTCAACACCAGAACGAGGCGGGCGCCCGAGTCGATGCGCACCGCGGTGATCCGCTCGCCGGTGAAGGCCAGCCACTGCGCCCGACCGGGCGCGAGCAGCTGCCGGCGCGCGCGGTCGCGCAGATAGCTCGCGCGAAACTCCTCCGCGGGCGCGAAGAGGTGGAAGTAATTGCCCTCGGGCAGCAGCTCGTAGAGCGAGACGGTGAGGTCCAAGTCCCGCTTGTTGGTGGCAACGAGCAGTCGCCCGCTGAATCGGCCGTTGATCTCGAGTCCCCCGGGGAGCGGGCCGCTGACGAAGGCAAAACCATTCTCCACCGGAACACTGCCCGTGATCAGACTCTGCGGCGGCAGCTCACCGCCATCGTGGCGGCTCGCCAGATCGGCCATGACGCGAACCGCCGCGTGGCTCGCGGGCTCTCGCGGGGTGAGCCGGCCGGACCCGGCGTGCGGGTCGGCGGCGAGGTAGAGCCGCACCGTGCTCCTGGCGAGATCATCGAGAGCGTCCGCGTGCTGCCACCGGTTCGCTCCCATGACCTCGAAGTTGACGCCGCGCGTGAGCAACGCCGGCTTGTCGTCGTTGAGAAAGAGATACGCGAACCACTGCAGCTCGAGCGTGCGCAGATCGACCACGGCCGCCGGATCCATGCGGTAGCCGTGCACGAGGTCCTCGGCTCTGCCCGCGCGCAGCTGCGCCCGATCGTAGGGACCGAGGAGCAGTATCTGGTCGGCCTGCCGGTCGTAGCGGCGATGTTGGCTGAAGTAAAACAGCGCTCCGGCCTCCCCGGGAGTGAAATAGCCGCTCATCGACAGCACCGGAATATCGAGGTGCGCGAACTCCTGCGGCGAGGGTACGAGCCGCCGCCAGTACTCATCGTATGCGGGGTGCGCCAGCCAGCGGTCGAAGATCGCGCTCGGTTGCCCGCCGAGCCGTGGCAGATCGTGAAACGGCTTGCCGCTCGCATACCACTTGGCATCGAGGGCGCGACACCAGGCGCGCGAGCCCGGCGGGGGCGAGGCAGTGCCACCGGCCATTGCCGCGGGCAAGGCTGGCGCCGAGGACACCCCGCTCGTCGCGCTCGTCGCGCTCGTCGCGCTCGTCGCGCTCATCACGCTCATCGCGCTCGCGGCGCGACTGGGAGCGGTCACGTCCGCCCCACCGCCGGTTGTCTGCGCGCTCTCGTCGCGTTGGCTCTCCACCCGCTCCAACCAACAGTATGCCGAGTTGAGGGCTATGCCGCCGTCCATCGGGAAATCGATGCCCGGCGCCATGGCGTCGGAAGTGGCGATGGCCTTGAGCTCAGGCGGCAGCCGCTTCGCGGCTGCCCAGGCGACAAAGCCGCTGTAGCCGTCACCGTACATGCC